>CAZYRN010000004.1:71820-89347 GCA_964650185.1 uncultured Pseudomonadales bacterium | reverse complement strand
ATCTGGCAAGAGACGAACTAGCATTGCTAACGGCGCTTGTTATAATTAACTTCTCATGTTTAAACACTCACTTGATTACTTAGATAATGGCTTGCCAGTGCTGAGAGTGCCGATGCCAGCGATGGAGTCGGTGTCGGTGCTGTTGCTAAGCAATACTGGTTCTCGATACGAAAAGCCGGAGCAGTATGGCATAGCTCACTTTTTAGAACATATGGTTTTTAAGGGCACGAAAAAATATCCTGATGCGCAGAGTTTGGCGGAAGTGGTCGATGGGGTAGGGGCGGATTTCAATGCTTTTACAGGTAAAGAATACACGGGCTACTACGTTAAGGCAGCCTCCAGACATTTGGAATTGGCACTGGATGTGGTTTCAGAGATGCTGATGATGCCGCGCCTCCGGCAAGCAGACATCGATCGGGAAAAAGGAGTCATTTTGGAAGAAATTAATATGTACCGGGACACGCCCGCGCGGCACATTGGCAACCTCTTCGAACAGATGACTTACCAGGGCACAGGTTTAGAGCATGACATCATTGGTTTGCCGGAAACTGTTACTGCACTTAAAACGGCAGACTTCAAATCTTTCCTCCAAGAATGGTACGGTTTGCCGAATATGTTGCTAATTGTTGCTGGAGATGAAAGAGTAGTGGGAGATCAAGCTGTTCGCTCGGCGAAGGGCGGCGCTCGCCGCTCCACCACCAGCCTCCTCACCAAAACCACCAGCCTCCTCACCAAAATTGAGCTGGCTTTTAATAAAGGTCAGCAGGAGCGGATCCAAGAAAAAGTGGCAGTTCGAACGCAGCTGGAAGATCAGCCTTACGGCACTAACCGGCTGCATGTGGAGCACAAACCCACTGAGCAAGCTCATCTGGTTTTAGGCTGGCCAGGATTAAGCCGGCACGATCAGCAGCGTCACGCCCTCTCGCTGTTGGGTATCATTCTCGGCGGCAATATGAGTTCTCGGCTCTTCTCCGAAGTCCGGGAAAAACGCGGCTTGGCTTACTATGTCAGCACCGATATTGATCTTTATCACTCGCGGGGCAATTTTGGGGCTTCTGCGGGCGTAGACACGAAGCGGATTGAAGAAGCAGTGACGGTAATTTTGGCTGAATTTAACCAGCTCGCCGCCGGCAAAAAACCTATCACCCAACAAGAGCTGGATCGTGCCAAGGAGTACACTGCCGGTAAAATGGCTTTAGCCTATGAAGACTCTCTCAGCGTGGCTCAGTTTTATGGAATGAAGCAGCTCTTAACTGATCAAATTGAAAGTCCGGATGAGGTCTTGGCGAAAGTACGGGCTGTTGAGCTTGAGGAAGTGCAGCAGTTAGTTCAGCAGTTAGTTCAGCCGGAAGAAGTCAGACTGGCTTTGATTGGTCCATATGAAGATCAAGAAAAATTTGCCAAGTTGATCTAGTTTAATTTAATAATTTAATCTAAAAAGTTAATCAAAAAAACCTGTCGTATAATATACTCACCTAAAGTTAATTTAATCCTAAATTTTTAGGAAGTTAATAATTATTGGAAAGGATCAAATGAATTGGACACGCACTGCAGTATTAGTCAAACCAGATGGTTTGCAAAGAGGTTTAATTGGTGAGATTATTTCTCGTTTTGAAAATAAAGGGCTGAAGCTGACCGGGCTGAAGATGGTCAGAATGACCGATGAGATGCTGGCGGAGTGGTACGCAGAACACCGGGATAAAGGTTTTTTTAATGATTTAGTGCAATTTATGGGCTCGATGCCGATTGTAGCCATGGCTTGGGAAGGCATTGATGCAGTGCCGGTGGTGCGCAAGCTGGTTGGTACTACTTTAGGCCGCGAGGCTGAGGGCGGTTCCATTCGCGGTGACTTTGGGATGAGCCAGCAGTTTAATTTGATCCATGCTTCTGCGACTGATGAAGAAGCCGAGCGGGAGATTGGCATTGTTTTTGACACTGAGGAGATTTTTGATTACACCAGTCCGATGGAGCACCTCATTTACGCTGATGAAGAGTTGAAGAGTTAAAAATCGGTTTTATTATCTTGGTGTCCTCGGAGGGAATCGAACCCTCATCGCAGGTTCCGGAAACCTGTGTTTTGTCCATTAAACTACGAAGACTTGTTCGCTGCAGTTTTCGAGTATATTGTACCGCGATTTGTGCATGTTTCAGGAGCCAATCTTGCGTTGGTGAAATTGTCGGGTAAAATGCAGTTTATATTATTTTGAGAGGAGATTTATGTGGTCACGTCAAGAAAATCCGAGCGAATCAAGTCCAGAAGACCGACCTGCCTCTGAACTTCCAGAGCCAACTTTATTTAGAATTGATATCAATCATGAAAATCAGCCTGAATTGATTCAAGAGTGTGCTGATGAGATCTATCGATTTTTGTTAAGATCATACCGTGATGGGAAAAAACAGGTGCAAATTAGCATTCAGAGCGCAAATATTGATGTTATCAAAGCGGTGTTTGAGGCTCTTAGAGCTATCAACATTCAAAATATTAGCAGGGGTTCTGAATTTGGTATAGCTAGGTTTGTTTTTCAGCAACCTACCACTCAAAGACAAGGTCTTAGAAATGAAACTGTTCAAACTTGGTTGCTAATTTTTCATGAAGACTTAACTGAGCCAAAACCCTATAAATAGTCTTTTTTGGTGCCCCCACCAGGACTCGAACCTGGATCGGAGGTTTAGGAAACCTCTGTTCTATCCCTTGAACTATGGGAGCTGTTAAAGCTGCGGCCGCCAACTTGCCAACTTGCTGTGACCTAGCGTCGGAGTGGCCGGACTCGAACCGGCGACCTCGCGAACCCGAATCGCGCACTCTTCCATCTGAGCTACACTCCGTTTAATCTTTGCATTATACAATCTACTTCAAATCAATCGCATAGAGATTAGCAGGGACATTGGGGCTAAAACTGGTTAAGACCAGTAAGCTGCTGCCATTTGGCCAAGGGTAGACAAAGTTCCGATCAAAGGTGGCGGCAAAAACAGTGGTATTGTTAGTGCCGTCATATTCCATGATCTGAACTTGGTTTTCTTCTGGAGTATGAATGATATGCCTTGAATCTGGGAACCACTGGTAAGTATTAGAGTAGAGCGAAGTGTGGTACGTGCGGAAGTTGCTGGCTGTGCGGGCAGATTCTGTCGCCTGTAGGCGGGCAAAAGCACTGGGTGAAGCCTCCAGAGTTAATGGCTCACGCTGGTAAAGATCAGTCGCCAGCAGCCGCTTTTGGGGAAACTCAATATTCTCCTCTTGAGTAGGCTCGGTGCCAATCAAGAAATTCTTATCTTCTTCGCGGTCGTACACATAAATTTCGTAAGGTACCAACTCTCTTTTTTCTGGTTGGGTGTTGGTGGCTGGGACGGGCGGCATAATACTTTCATCAAGTGTGAATGCTGTTAAAGCGGTATACATCAGCCGTTTTTTATCTGGGGAGAGATAAACATTGCGGGCAGATTCAGTGGCATAAGCAATAATTTCCTCAGGGAATTCAGCTAAAAACTGTCTTTCTCTTAAATACATTTCTTCTTCCCAGTTGGATAAAATTTGTCTTTGGCGGAAAGTGACATCTGGCAAGTCATCAATATTTTGATTGCGGGACAGATCTAATAATGCCATCCGGTCATTGCTGATCACCATCACTTCATTGCTGTCCGGCGACCAGATGAAATCGGCTGTAGCAAGATCAAAAACACTGCTGTCTTGAGCGATTTGGCGGGCATCTTTTTGGAAAGGCAAGACATTACTGCTCATTTCCAGCAGATATAAGCCGTTTTGAGTCTGAGAGGAGGCAGAGGCAGTGTAGTAGATGAGCTTGTTACCGTCTGGAGACGGAGAAACATTTTCTACACCGGTAAAGGTCAGCGGACTCAAGCTGGGTGCGCTGGGAAAGAGCAGTGCATTAGTTTGGGCGACCAGCTCTTTTTCTAAAGTCATGGTTTTTTTCCAAGGAGTATAGCCGTCTTTTTTCAGCTCCACTTCATAAACTCCTGGCTCAAGATAGAGGGTGTCATCGGTCGCGGTCACTAGTTTGCCGTCAATAAAAACTTGCGCACCAGTGGGAGATGAATTTGCGCTGAGCAGACCAGTTTCCTTGACAAAACCGCTGTTAGTAAAGCGATAGTTCCCCTTAGCATACTGAATAGCGGCAATGGTACCGCCGATGATAACTAAGGCCGAGAGAAAAGTGTAAATTACTCCTGGTTTGATTTTCAGTTGGCGCAGTTTTTTGAACATGAAGTCATTATACCAGTCATTAATCGGTCGGGTGAAATGGTTTATAATTTTCTGGCAACGGTTATAATTCTCTAGCAATGGCTGTGTCACTTTTTTCATCATTTACCCGCCGTCTCGGCATTGATTTGGGAACAAATCAGACTCGTATCTGGCTGCAAGGCAAAGGTTTAGTTTTAAACGAACCAACCTTAATTGCGGTTGACGAAAAATCTGGCAAAGTGGTGGCGGTAGGGCAGGATGCAGCCGAGATGGAAGGCCGAGTTGAATCTTCAATTACAGTTTTCAGACCCATGGAGCGCGGTAAGTTGGCTAATGCTGAGCTGGCTCGAGCCATGCTCCGTGTCTGGCTACAGCAAATTTTAGGTTTTAATTACGTTTTGAGCCCGGTGGTGATGGTTTCGGTGCCGGCAAGTAGTACACCGGCTGCCAGACAAGCGGTAACGGAACTGATTTATGATCTGGGAGCCAGAGAGGTTTATACGATAGTGCAGCCGCTGGCAGCCGCGATTGGAGCGGGTGTGCCAGTGGCGGATGCTTCTGGTACTTTATTGTGTCAGTTGGGTGGCGGCGTCGTAGAAGCAGCGCTAATTTCTTTAGGGGGTTTAGTTCGCAATCAAAGCAGTAAGTTGGCTGGTAATGAGCTAGACCAAAGTATTCAACTGGAGTTGCGTCAAAATGAGGAGTTGTTAGTTAGCTTAGAGCTGGCGCAGCAGCTGAAAGCGGCGGTGGCTGGCGGTCCGGGCGGTTTGGCGAGAGGACAGTCTAAACTAGTGACAGGTCAGGATTTGAGCACTAACGCACCGAAAGAGCTGGAAATTTCGACTAAGATGTTGGAGGGAGTGGTGCTGGAGTACATGGGAGCTTATGAGCGTTTAATTGAGGATTTGTTGGCCGACATCCCGCCCCAGTTGACGGTGGATGTGTTGGATAAAGGGATGTTGCTGAGCGGCGGCATGGCTCAGTTGGCTGGCCTAGAGCAGTTTTTGGTGACGCAGCTTGGTATTCCGGTGGCTGTGATTGAGCAGCCGGAGTTAGCAGTCATCAATGGTATTGGTGCTGCTATTGATCATTTAGGTGAATATCGGCAAAGTTTAGCTTACCAAGGGCGGGCGTAAAAAAGATGCCAAAACTAATTTCTATTAATATTGAGGGTCATAAACATCTACAGCAGCGGGTACTGCCATTCTTAGAGGAGCAACAGCCAGATATTATTTGCTTGCAGGAAGTGTTTGCGGTTGATGTGCCGATAATTGAGAGTAAGTTACAAATCTCAGGCCATTTTGTTCCAATGGCAGATGTTATTCGCGCCACTATTCATCAGCAAGATGCCTTTGGTTATATAGGTTTGTATATAGGTAGCCGACTGCCAATTAAAACGAAGGGGAAGGAGTTTTATCAACATGATGATCCTGAAGCTGGTGTGGCTCCGGAATTTTTTAGAGATGGTAATGAAAATGCTTTGGATAGGGCAGTAGCATGGCTAACTGTATCTGCTGCTGATGGTGATTATACCGTTGCTACTACTCATTTTATCTGGTCGAAGCGGGGTGAAGCAACGCCCTTGCAGCTTGAATCTTTGGACAAAATGTTGGCGATATTATCAAAACTGCCACCCCATGTGTTATGCGGTGATTTTAATGCGCCTCGGGGTAGAGAAACTTTCCAACGGTTGGCGTCACACTACCGTGATAATATTCCAGCTGATGTAACCACTACTATTGATAACCAATTGCATAAGGCGACTGAAGAGATAGAGTTGGTTGTGGATGGCTTATTTAGTCAGCCAGAATATGAGGTTAACCAGGTTGAAGTCAGAGATGGTGTGAGCGATCACAAAGCAATAGTTGGTCAGATTAAACGGCTGCAGCAATAAATTTTATTCTTAGCGCTCTGATTCAAGTTCTGCCAACAACTGCACATGTTTGGCAAATAACCGGCCTCTTTCCTGATAATTTTCAAACAAACCAAAACTAGCTGCGGCTGGCGACAACAACACAATCTCGCCGGCTTTTGCCTGGCTAGCAGCAAATTCCACCGCTTCAGCCATTGAGTCGCACCGCCGCATTGATTTCAATAATGTCTGATTGGCTTCAGTAAACTCATCCGGTTTTTCAGCTTGTTTTTCCTCAAGTGCAGCTTGCAGCATAGTCTGGAGTCTAGCGCCGGTGGGAGGAAATAAGGCTACGGCTTTCACCTGATGATTGATAATTGTCTCCACTAACTGCGAAAAATCTTGATTTCGCTCATAACCTCCGGCTAATAAAATAATTGGCTGAGGCTGGAAAGATTCAATTGCAGCCTTGCTTGCTTCTGGATTGGTGGCAATGGAGTCGTTGAAATATTTTACTCCAGCTACCTCAGTCACAAATTCCAGCCGATGCGGTAGTGGCTGAAAGGTTTTGATCGCTTGCCCAATTTCTGCCGCAGGAATGTCAAGTTGGCGGCCAATCATGATCGCCGGCAGAGTGTTGTATATGTTGTGATTGCCTGGCAGCGGCACTTCATCAGCAGCTATGATTTTTTCTCCTTGGTAGGCGAGCTGTTCATCATCCAAGTAGCCGTCAGCAGGCTGAATAATCGAGAAACTAAACTGATAGCCAGGGCTAAGATTAGCTAATTGGGTGGCTGTAGTTGAGTCCTGATTAAAAAACACCAAATCATCAGCTGATTGATATCTGGTAATGGCACTTTTTGCTTCGAAATAGTGATTGAAATCTTCGTAGTAATCCAGATGTTCAGAAACAATATTTTGAACAACAGCCAAATGAGGGCTGAAAGTCAGCTCTGCCAACTGATGAGAAGACAGTTCCAGCACAAAATAAGCGGTTTGAGGCTGGCGTTGGGCTAAATCAGTCTGAAAATCCTGCCAAACATCTAAAGCTGGCTCACCAATATTGCCAGCTAAGTAAGCAGCGATGCCATTTTCTGTCAGGACATGGTGAATCATGGCGGTGGTAGTGCTTTTGCCTTTGGTGCCAGTGACGCCGATAATTTTGACAAATTTTTCATACTGAGGCTGATGGCTCAGTTCAAAAAAGAGTTGAGTGTTGGAGTAGAGGGTGGCGCCACGCTCGATCAGGCTGACAATTTGCGGCTGAGTGGCGGGAATGCCAGGGGCTTTAAAAAGTAAGCTTGATTCGAGATGAAAATTATTTTGGTCCAACTCCTCAATTTCTGCCACTGAAGAGACATAATAGGTGTGGTCGTGAGCTTGGACTATTTTAGCCCAGTCGTCCTGAAGTTTGCCGAGTGGTTTTTCATCAATTAAAAGAAACTTGACTGAGCCAGCGGCGGGGTGTGCGGCAGCAGCATCGTCATCTCGGGCAACAGCTTCTTCATCCACCAGTTCTTGATAAAGAAATCGGTAAGTTGACAAGCCTTCTTTGCCTAAGCCAAAAATAATAATGGTTTTATCCTGCCACTGATTAATGATCGGTTCAGTCATGGGCGTGTTCCTCTGGTAAAGCTGTTACGGTGGGTGGTGTTTCCTCAACTGCGGCCAATTCCGCTTTCAGCAATTTGGTCAATTCAGCTGGAACTTGATGTTCGTCATTCCAGGCTTGAAGAATGGCTTGCGAGCGATCAGCCAGGTTTTCTTCTTGGCTTAAAACCTGCTCCCAAACCTGATTGAGCAAGGCAGGAGCTGAAGTTGAGTTGATGAGGTTAGTTTGATGAAACTTTTGCCAGCATAGATAAAAAGCTGCCAGGCTTTCTTCACGGGTGCCAACACACTCAAAGGGTTTAGTCTCAGTTTTGCCTAATAACGCCAGTGCCTCATCAAACAGTGAAGTTTTCTCGAGTAAATTTTCGCCAAAAATGCTGATGACTATTTCGTCAGGCAAAAAGGGATAAAGGCTGATAAAAGTAAATAAGCACTTGGGACACTGGCCGCACCAGCTATTGGTCTTCTGACCGCGGTTGCAGCTGCGAAATACGGGCGCGATTTGGTTAAAAAGTGGTGAATTAGCTAGCAGTCGGCTAATTTGCAGTTCATACAGCGGCCGCAGTAGGGAGAAGTAGGCGGGCGGAGCGGCCTGGTCGGGCGTGACTTGGCTTGTGACTGTCTTGACCAGCCCTGCCTGATGCAGATACTTTTCAAAAGCCTGCTCGAATTCATAAGTTTTGGACCACTGATGATTGATTTCTGAGCCGAGAAACTGAACATTGCCCTCATTTGAACTGCGCTCATTAGAAATTACAATTGACTGGTAATTGAAGATTTCACCCACCAGCCTGCTTAACAGGCCTAAATAGGCCGAGAAGGGGACATGACCATTCAGATAACCTGCTTGATTTAGTGCCAGTAAATTAGGGTCTATGGTGCGTTGGGCGGTGATGATCTCTATTGGCTCGGCCAGGTGGGCAATTTCCGTCATGGCTGGAGTGGGGTTTAATAAAAAGACGCCAAAAGGGTGGTGTTGGTGAAATAAAGATACGGTTAGGGAAGAATCCTTACCTCCGCCGAGAGGTACTAGGTAGGGCTTGAGGGAAGAAGTTGTTTCTGCTGTGGGCAAAGACTGAGGCTGAGTCTGGGCTTGAGGCGCTGCTGAATTGAGAGGCGCTGCTGGAGCAGTCACACTCCATTTAACCAAGTCTTCTTGAGTGAAATCAATTTGATTGACAAAAAAATACTCGCCCATACCCTCGATCAATAGTTGCTGCCACCACTCCAGCCCTGCTTGATCTAAGTGGCCGGCCTCGATCACAATCTCAGGTGAGGCGGCAGCTTTCCAATAACTAGGTATCTCGGCTAAACCTAGTTGAAAAACCCATTGCTCACGGAGGTTTTTATCCAGTTTGAGCCAGTCTGCTTCTTGAACTCCCTCAATTACTACCTGTGGCTGAAAAACTATGTTTGGTTCTAGCTCAAACTGATAGCTTAACTCCAAACCTTGATTGGTTAATTGAGATTGAAAAGACCGGTAGATGAAGCGAGGATGTCTGGCACGCAGCTCATTAAAAGTCATAAAGACCATTATACTTCCTGAGCCAAATTTGTGTGATTGGCTATGACTGGAGGTGATAGTCAGTCAGTGAGAACCATTATTTGGGCAGTTGGTCAATAAATGTTAATAATGATGTAAAAGCTCTGTAATAATTCTGATTTTATCAAGACAAAATATGTTCAAAAACTGTAAAAAAGAGGCAATAGTTCATTAAGAACGAGTTTGGAAAAAATGTCAAAGATGCTCGGTTCGCTTTCTGTTCGGGGGCATTCTTTTTGGTTTATATTCGGTTTAGTGAAAATTGACCACTTCACACCCGAAAAATGAGCGAAACTAGTGTATTTGGTCCATTTTTTTAGTAAAATGTCCTAACTGTGAGCTAATCAAGGTAGTTCTGTTTTGGGTTTTGTGGCAATGGTAGTGAGCAGTTATGATGAGGATAAATGACAAAAAACGCCTATAGCACAAGCCTTCTTTTCGATCTCAAGCTGTTTAGCAGGAGAAATGATGAGCTGCTAAAGCTATTGGAAAATCACCTTTTTGGTCAAAAAAATGGGTCTTTGGGGGTGAAATTACCCCTAATTTTGCTAACTCCGAACTCTGAACAAGTCATTATAGCGCAAAAAGACCCCCAATTTCAGCATTATTTACAACAAGCTGATATTCTCATTCCTGATGGAATTGGTTTGGTTTTCGCCAGTAAAATTTTAAGTATTTTTGGTAAAGCTGAGCCGCTGGCTGAGAATATTCCCGGCGTGGATGTGGTAGCGGCTCTATTAAAGATGGTTCAGGATCATCAGTCAGCTGCAGTTAACAGAGTAGTGGTAGTTGGTGGGCGAGATTATGCAGCCAAGAGCCAGTCTGGCGATGATCTAGCAACTTTTACTTATCAAGGCCAGACTATTTATTGGCTGCCGGCTTATCAAGATATTTCTCAACCTACACCTCAAGAAGAAGCGCAACTCCAGGCTGATCTGAAGCAGCTGCAGCCGGATCTGGTTTTTGTCGCTTTTGGCGCTCCATATCAAGAGCAGTGGCTAATTGAGCATCATGCCTTATTATCTAAGCTCAAAGTTGAGTTGGCGATGGTGGTGGGTGGCTCGTTTGATTTCTTGTTGGAAAAAGTGCCGCGAGCACCGCGTTGGGTGAGAGGATTGGGGTTGGAATGGTTGTTTAGACTCATTAATGAGCCGTGGCGATGGCGTCGGCAGCTAAAGTTGCTTCAGTTTATGAAGCTGGTTGTTAAATCTATCGTTTAAATAGGTGCAAATAAATAAGTGCAAAACAGATCTATTACTAAATAGATTGATCTATTACTTATCATATTGATCTATTCGAAATAGCTAATGAAAGAAATCTATTCTTCGTCGGGATTTTTGCCTAGCAGCCACATGACCGCTTCTTTTTTGTAGCGTCGGTCGCCACGGGAGTTAATGCGAATGGCAGATAGTTTGCCACGTTTGCCCCATCTTTTAATGGTAAGAGGAGAGACGCGTAGTAAATCTGCTACTTCTCTGACAGTTAGGAGGTCGGGCAAGTTATTGATATCCAGTTTTGCTGCATCTGAGGCTCGGCCAGTCTTCTTTTGGTCACTTTTTTCGAGCACAACCTCGACATCATTGCTGGTTACTTGAGGTGAATCTTGATCACTCATAGCGAGCCTTTCTTCAAAGATAAAAAATATACGTTACTAAAGAAAACGGCGTTTTTGAGGGATCTCAGTGGCTTGTCTAATTCAGCCCAGTGACCGTTCATAATAGATCAAAAGCGCACGTTCTTAGTATCAACAGTAACAGACTTAATTAAATGGGGTCAAGCACCAAAATGAGCTATTTTGTTATCTGGTAGAGAATCGGCCGAGTGAGCAAAAACCAACTGACTTTTCCACATCAAACAGCCTATAAAAAACAAACTAAAGTCCGATAATATTTAGACTGTGGAAAACAGTGGGGAGAACATGGCAAAAGTGGCTTTAGTAGCTAAAATTTGGGTATGGTACGGTCGCGGCGTGCCATTAGTCTTAAAGTTGCTGTCGGTGGGTAGTTGAAGGCTAGCAAAATACAAAAAACCCCGGCGTGAACCGGGGTTTAAAGTTCGATTTTAAGGTTGTTTTAGTTTAGTTGTGAATGATTGCCAATTAGACCGGCTTCTTCTAGAAAATTTGCTAAATAGATTTTGGCTATTACTGGGTTCTCTTCACTTATCTCTACGAAAACCTCAAGTTTTTTAGCAATATCACTATCACCGTAATAATCATCTTTCCTGGCTGAAATAGAAATCCACGGGAATGGTGAGGCACTCAAAGTGAGTGCTTCTATTTGATGGCGATCGTAGTAACCGATAGAGAAGCCACGAGCTGGTTCGATTTTACTCATGGCTTCCTTTTATCATTGTTATTACTTTAATTCAACTACACAACCAGCTTCTTCAAGAGCTTTTTTGGCTGCTTCGGCTTTTTCTTTGTCAGCTGCCTCAAGAACGGTCTTGGGTGCTTCTTCAACAAAAGCTTTAGCTTCACCTAAACCTAGCTCTGGTTTCAGAGTTCTGACGGCTTTAATAGCGGCGATCTTGTTTGAACCGGCATCTTTTAAGATGACGTCAAATTCTGACTGCTCATCAGCAGCAGCACCAGCATCACCAGCACCAGCTGCGGGAGCGGCGGCCATCATCGGAGCAGCGGCGGAGACGCCGAACTCGTCTTCTAAAGCGCCGACTAACTCGGAAACTTCCATTAAGGATAATTCCTTAACTGAGTCAACAATACCTTGTACTTTTTTGGAGAGTTTTTTGGACTCTGCCTGAGATTCAGTGGCTTTCGATTCGTCTGCCATATTTCCTCCTTTGTAATTTGTTACAAATTAACTTTTAACTACTTTTTACGCTGACTTTTGATCCTGAATTGCTTTTAAGACGTAGACCAGGTTTCTTTGACCCGCTTGCAGGACGCTAACGAGGCCAAAAGCAGGTCCTTGCAGTCTAGCCATAACCATACCGATCAACTCATTCTTAGATGGCAATTTGCTCAGCTCAACGACTTCAGCCGGACTGAGTACTTTATCATCCAGCAGGCCTTTTTTAATCTCAACTTTGTCAGTTTCTTTATTGAACTCAACTAACTCTTTAAAGGCTGAGACTTGATCATCATAGGAAAAAACAATGGCGTTCATGCCTTGCAGCTCTTCTGCAAATTGATCATTTCCCAGGGCGATATTGATAAAAGTATTCTTGGCTACAGTCAGCTCGGCTCCGGCTTCGCTTAACTTAGCCCGCAGCTTAACCTGATCTTGAACGCTGGTGCCTTCGTAATTAACGATGGCAATGGCTTTAGATTGGCTAATTTTTTCTTTTAACAACTCGACTAAGTCTTGTTTGTATTGTTTTGGCATACGTTCCTTTATGACTCCTGTATTTTTTGACACTAAAATTAATACCTGTTAGGTCGTTACCAAAACTGAAAAAAGGGGAGAAGAAATCTACTCGGCTTTCCTCGGCGCGATATTAAGTTTGGTTGGCAGGGAGCGGTTGGGCTATTGAGTCCTTGGCTAAGTTCCTGCCCCAGACACACGCTGTCTTGGGAACGAAAAGTAATTATAACACAGAACTTTTCTCAGTAAATATTATCCAGCTCACTAGCTAGTTAACTGCGACTCAGCCCAGCTAAATAACTTTGACTTACCCCAGCCAAATGCAGAAAAAATGATAGGATGATAATACCGCAAAAATATGACTGCATATCACTCTCCCATTTTAGTATTAACTGCTACGGCACCAGATTTGGAACAGCTCTTAACCGAGATCGAGCCTGCTTTTGAATACTATTGGCAGGAGCTAGCCTTCTTTCGCTGTTTTATTAGTGGCCAGAGAATGGTGTTGGGTAGTTTGGCGGTTCAGCCTGAAGCAGTCCTCAAGCAGTTAATGAGTGAGTATCATCCGGAGTTAATTATTTTAGCAGGAGAAATAGGGCAGGAATTAGTGGCATTGGTCGAGGCTGTAGCAGGGGAGAGTGTTGAGTTACAACGAGTTGGGCTGAAAGTGGCGGAGCTGGAAAATTTGCTGGGCGGAGCTGAAGAAGTTCTCTAGTTGAGTCTGGAGAGTTCTCTAGTTGAGTAGAACATTCGCTCGGCTGTGTTATACTACAGCTGTTCATGTCATTATTTAACTTGACCACTACCACTACTACCAAGCCCTAAGGGGAGGAGTTGTAGTGTGCGTCAAACTGCAATCCCGCCCCGGCGGGATTTTTTGTAGCTGAAATACTCAGCCCTTTATAGGAAAATAAAAATATTAAGGAGAAAACATGTTAGATAAATCAGATCAGGAATATTACGAACACTTACGGCACTCTGCGGCTCATCTACTGGCAGCAGCGGTGTTAGAACTGCGGCCAGATGCCAAACCGACCATTGGTCCGGCAGTTGAGCATGGTTTTTACTATGATTTTGAGTTTGATCAGCCTTTTTCTGATGAAGAGCTACCGGTAATTGAGGACAAGATGAGGGAGTTGGTAGCAGACTGGCAAGGGTTTGAGAGAATTGAAGCAACTCCAGAAGAAGCTCGAGAAAGATTTGCTGACAATCCCTTTAAATTGGAGCTAATTGAAGAATTAGTTAATGAGGGTGAACAAATCACGCTGTATCAATCTGGCGAGTTTGTTGATCTGTGCCGCGGCGGTCACGTTGAGAAACCAAGCCGAGAACTGCAGCACTTCAAGCTGCTCAAAGTTGCCGGTGCTTACTGGCGCGGTGATGAAAAGCAGCCGATGCTGACCAGAATTTATGGCACGGCATGGAAATCTGCCGCTGAGCTGGCTGACTACTTAAATCTGCAGGAAGAAGCCAAGAAGCGTGATCATAAAATTTTAGGTCCCCAGTTTGATCTGTTTACTTTTTCTGAACTGGTGGGCTCTGGTTTGCCGCTCTGGACACCCAAAGGGGCGCTGATGAGAAGTATTTTAGATAATTTTGTCTGGGAACTGCGCCGAGCGCGAGGTTATCAGATGGTGGAAATTCCCCACATTACGAAAAAAGAGCTGTATGAAAAAAGCGGCCACTGGGACAAATTTGCTGATGAACTGTTTAAGATTACCACTCGGGAAGGGCATGAATTTGCCATGAAGCCGATGAACTGTCCGCATCATACTCAGATTTATGATCGCAAACAGCATAGTTATCGCGAGCTGCCGCAACGGTATTGCAATACCACCATGGTCTATCGGGATGAGCAGACTGGTGAGTTGTCAGGACTGTCGCGAGTGCGTTCCATTACTCAAGATGATGCCCATGTATTCTGCCGCCAAGATCAGGTCGCTGCCGAGATGAACAAGATTTGGGATATTGTTGATGAGTTTTACAGTGCGGTTGGTTTTGAATTGTGGGTCAGATTATCTCTAGCAGACTCCCAACATCCGGAGAAATATTTAGGAGAACCAGCGGCCTGGCGCCAAGCGGAACAGCAGATGCGTGATCTAGCCGCAGAACGGGGTGAGGAAGTGGTAGAGGTCGAGGGAGAAGCCGCGTTTTATGGGCCAAAATTTGATTTTATGGCGACGGATTCACTCGGCAGAGAGTGGCAGGTGGCCACCATCCAGCTGGACATGAATATGCCGGAGCGGTTTGACTTAACGTGTATAAATGAAAAAAGCGAAAAAGAACGAGTGGTGATGATTCATGCGGCCATCATGGGTTCGATTGAGCGCTATATCTCCATCTTAATTGAGCATTTTGCTGGGAAGTTTCCGGTTTGGCTGGCGCCAGTGCAGGTAAAGGTGCTGCCGATTACCGATGATCACCTTGAATATGCCCAGCAGGTTGCAGACATGTTGGCAGATGAAGAAGTACGGGTGGAAGTTGATAGCCGTTCGCAAACATTGTCGGGAAAAATTCGCCAAGCAGAACAAGAGCAGGTGCCATTTATGCTGGTGGTGGGTGACAAAGAGGCGGCTAAGCAAGCAGTGGCAGTTCGAGCCCGTGACGGCGAGAAGCAAGAAGTCATGTCAATTGAGCAGTTCAAAGAGCTGATTACTGGCCAAATTTCCGCTAAATCGCTTTAACAGCCAAGAGGAAATTCTTCTGGGTGGAGAAATAATTTTTGGTGGGGAAATTACTCGCTGAGTTCGACTTTAACGCTTGGACTCATGGTGGCTGCTAAGCTCACTCGAGAAATTTTACCTTTCAAGGCAGCGACTAAAGCCTGCAGGTTTTCCTGAAGCTGTTTGGTTTCCAGCTCAGTGTTGCCAATGACGACGTGCATCAATGGAGCTTTGCGCTCAGCGCGCAAGGTAATTTTGCCAGATTCCAGTTCTTTTTTCTTGGTTTCGGGTTGTTCCAGCAGTGTGCCGACTTTAGGATTTGGCATTAAACCGCGGGGACCTAACACTGGCGCATACTTGGATAATTTACCCATCATGGCTGGAGTAGCTAACAACACATCAAAATCAATCTGACCTGCTTCAAGTTTTTTCAAAGTGTCTTCATCGGCAATCTCCACAGTTAAAGATTGACCAGTGGAGTGAGGGAACTGCACGCTGACAGTAGTGCCAGCTTCTTTTTCTTTCAAAATCACGTGAGCGGTAATGGTGCCTGGAAAAGCGGAGTAAGATAACCTCTTGATCAGTTCAATGGCAGAAAAAGGATCATACTGGCGAGTCTTATCAACTTGAGCTCTGACGGCAGTGTATTTAGCACTGCGAGTGCGGCGTTTTTTAGGAGCGGCAGCAGGTGCGCTGTCTTCCGCGGCAGCATCAGCTTGCTCAGTAGTTTGATCATCAGCAGTTGTGTCAGCAACTACTTTGACTTTAACCTCGGTCATAGACATATCAACGTTTTTAGTTGTTCCCATACTTTTCCTTAATCTACTATATTCACGCCCATGCTTTGGGCAGAACCTGCAACTGTTTTAATCGCAGCTGCTAAATCATTGGTATTTAAATCAGCCATTTTTTCTTCAGCAATTTGGCGAACTTGATCTTTGGTTAACTTGCCGGCTGATTTGTTGCCAGCATCAGCGGAACCGCTGCTAATTTTGGCGGCTTGTTTAATCATGGCGGAAACTGGAGGCAGTTTCAGCTCAAAAGTGAAGCTGCTGTCTTGATAGACAGTCAGTTCGGCTGGAATAACCTGGCCACGCTTGTCTTGAGTGCGGTCGTTGTACTGCTTGATGAAATCCATCATGTTAATGCCGGCTTGACCTAAAATAGGACCAACGGGAGGGGCGGGTGTAGCCGCGCCTGCGGGCAGATTTAACTTGAGGATGGTTTTAACTTTTTTTGCCATAAGAATTCCGGATTATACCTAAATTTTTTGTACTTGTAAAAAGTCAAGCTCGACTGGTGTCTCTCGGCCGAAAATACTGACCAAAACTTCTACCTTGCCTTTTTCTTCATTAATTGTTTGCACTGTACCCAAGAAGTCGTTGAACGGACCATCGACAATCTTGACAGCTTCACCTTCAGAGAACTCAGCTTTGTACTGAGGCGCACCTTGGCTGATGTACTTCTGAATTGCTTCCACTTCATGCTTGGGGAGAGGAGTAGGCTTATTGCCGACACCAACAAAACCCGTTACACCCTGAGTAGTTCTGACTGCCAACCAGGAGTCATCAGTTAAGTCCATGAACACCAACATGTATCCGGGAAAGATTTTTTCTCGGACAGTTTTGCGCTCACCACGCTTAATCTGAATCTTTTCCTGAGTAGGGATTAAGACTTTGAAAATTTGATGAGTTAGATGCAGAGTTTCTGTTCTTTGTTTAAGAGTTTCAGCTACCTTAGCTTCATGACCAGAGTAGGTGTGAACCACGTACCAGTGGCCTTTTTTATTATCAGCATCAGAAATCTCAATGATATTGGGATTATCAACTTTAACTTCCTGTTCTTCAGGCACAGTAATGTTGGCTTGCTTGTCGTCGTGATCGGTCATAATTGAATGATTAACTTTTAATTAGTTCTGTTTTGGCCAGCTAACTTCTGATTAAAATGGTAATTAACTGTTGAAAGAGAAAATCTAAACCTCCTAGATAAGCAGCGAGCAGCAGGCTTACCACGACAACTAAAATAGTTTTGTTAATTGTCTGTTCTCGAGAAGGCCAGCTGACTTTTTTAAGCTCGCGGGCAACCTCTTTCAAGTACGTCATTGGGCTGACCATAGGTTCAATATTGTATCAGAAGACTTGATAAAGGGAAATACCTCAACTTTGGGGGTGATTTTACTGGTTTAGTTGTTGGTTTGAGTGGTTTGATTAGTTGGACTGTGTGGCTAGTTGGACTGTGTGGCTAGTTGGATTGACCTGGCCGCTGAATGCCTTTTTGCTGCAGACGGCCCACCATCGAAGAGTTGGTGCTAGGTGGCTGGGACGGAGTTGGCTG
>CAZYRN010000004.1:62168-71720 GCA_964650185.1 uncultured Pseudomonadales bacterium | reverse complement strand
GCAGACGGCCCACCATCGAAGAGTTGGTGCTAGGTGGCTGGGACGGAGTTGGCTGCTGCTGAACTGGCGGCTGCTGCATGGGTGCCGCTGGCTGCTGAACTGGCGGCTGCTGAACTGGCTGCTGCTGAGGTACCTGTTGTGGCTGCTGCCTCAACTCCTGAATTTTTTGCTGGAGAGCTTGTTCGTGGTTGTTAAGGGTGGTGGGTCCAGCAGTGCCGCTAGTTGGTGAATTGGCAGAGCCACTTGGTCCACCAAACTTTCTGACCATCTTAATAAATTTTGGCATCAGAATGATCAAGAGCAGTACAACTCCCACGGCAATTGCCAGATAAGGGAGCAGATTAATCGGTACTCCTTGATTGTGAAGATAGCCCAGCACTGAATCGAGTGCGTTTTGCTCTTCAGGCATGGGGGCCGGCAGAGAGCTGGTTAGAGGAGAAGGACTTGGACTGGGTAAGCGAAGGGTGCCAGCACCAGTGGCAGAGTTGGTCGCGGTTGGATCAAACCTGCTAGAACCAGTTGCAGCTGGATCAAGTGGAGCTAGGATGGCAGCTCCAGTAGCGGTGCTGCTGCCAGTAGCACTACTGCCGCCTTTAGGATCGGGCTGAACAGGAGTTGTTTGAGGAGTAGGGCTAGGTAGAGCGGTACTGCAGGTTTCACTCTCAGGATTGAGCGGATATCGGCAACGATTTTGGTAGCAAAAATGATTAGCTTCACACTCATTATTGCTGTGACACGGTTCATTACATGATTTAACTTCAACCGCACTCGGCCGGTTGTCAAAAGAAGAGCTGCTTAAAATTTTTGGCAGAAAAACCAAACCCAATGTACCTAAAATCAAGAGCAGCAGCGATACAATAATGGCGAGATTGGCAATGAAATCAGAGGAAGTAACTCTTTTAACATGAATAATTCGGGGGTTGGTAGCAAACATATGAGTTCTACTATACTACAGCTCAAATCTACTTTTCTACAGCTTTTGTAGTTTGTTGACATTTATTAGCGAGCCAAGTATGCTCTTGAGTATTGCCCTGATAAAGGGGCTGTCCACAGTCAATAATATAAAGGAGTGTTTTTATGCCTGACGTAACAACTAATGCCGGCGTTAACAGACTTGTCCGCAAAGCTATTGTTACTGATGCTGGTTTTGCTAGCCGCTACCTGCCAATTACCAAGACACTTCCTAAAGCGATGTTACCGCTGGGTGACCGGCCAATTATGCAACTGATGGTAGAGGAGTGTGCTGAAGCTGGCATTGAAGAGATCATCATTGTGGCTACTCCAGAAGGCAAGCCAATTTACGAAGATTACTTTAATAATAATGTGAACCGTATCCGCAAGCAGCTGGCTGCTCAAGGTAAAGAAGAGCGCTATGAGCCGGTCCAGCACGTATTGGACTTTCCCAAAATTGTCGTGATCACTCAGGATCCAAGTCTGCCTTATGGCAATGGTTCGCCTGTTGCCTCAGCGCAGAAATTTGTTGAAGAAGAAGAGGCTTTCTTGGTAATTTACAGTGATGACGTAGTTTTTGGTGATCCGGGAGATGCGAAAACTCTGGTTGGTCGTTATGAGCAGGATCCAACAATTGAGGGTATTGTAGTTTCGCAAGAGGTTCGTCCCGATGAAGTTGATAAGTATGGCATCATTTCCTTTAAAGACGGCAGTGAAACTGAGTTGGATAACATCATTGAAAAACCAGATCAGGGCACTGAGCCCTCTCGGTTAGCTTCTTATGGCCGCTATCTGCTCAAACCATCAATTTTTGAATATTTAACTCCTTCCAACACTGGTAAAGATGGTGAGCTTTGGACGGTTGATGCCATTACTCAGTTAGCTAAACATCATTCTGTGATTGTGGAGCAAACTAAGGGTTATTGGATGACAACTGGAGATCCCGAAAATTACTTCAGAGCGCACTTAAAATATGTTTTAGAGTATGAAAATTATGGGAAAAAAGTGGCTGGTTGGGTAGCTGAGTTCACCTCATAGTTTTCCACATTTTATTTTCGCTTGCATTTCGTCTTGCAGCTCCCGAAACAGATGTTATATTGAACTTGATCCTTAACAATCTGATGTGAGGGGGCAAGCAATTAATTTTCCTCAACAGCTTAGACAAGGGCTGATGAGTTGTGCCCATGCTCTGTGGAGTATGAGCCACTCTGCCCACCTGGATTTTCCGGGGGATGAGCTGACCCCTCACATTGGGTTGTTAAGGTTTTCAATCTTTCCAAAGAGATGGTAAAATATGATCTTCAACGCCTGAAGTAAGGCTTAGATAAGGCAAGACGTGCCTTCGTAGCTCAGTGGTAGAGCGCATTCTTGGTAAGAATGAGGTCCCGAGTTCAATCCTCGGCGAAGGCTCTGAACGCCAGGGTACCGAAGTGGTCAAACGGGGCAGACTGTAAATCTGCTGGCTTACGCCTTCGTAGGTTCGAATCCTTCCCCTGGCACTGAGAGTTTCAATCTTCAATTCATTTCCTATAGTCAAAGGGGACATAACCGATAATATTAGTTTGATCGTAGTCAGGTTTTATAGCCATGACATAAAGCACTGTGGCATAATCATTAGTGGTTGAGGTGACTGGATAAAGAAATGAATTAGTGCCCACTTGTTCTGGTTCATTAAAAGGGGTGTCAGGTAAATTTGTCACCATAATAGATTGCTGAGGAGTAGTTGCTGGATTGTTTTCGAAGGGAATAGCTACCAGAGGTGTTTCAAAAATTATTTGTTCACCTAGATTGGGATCAAAATAGAAGTCTTGCACTTTTAGTTCAGGTCTTTCGTTGGTTGATGTTTGTCCGACTTGGACCACTCTTCTTCCTAAAGGAAAAGCTCTTCCACGACTAATAATATGCCCAATCTGAATATAGCTCTGTTGATGATCTACCATCCAAACTTGAGAAGGAAACTCGACTTGAGCAGTAGGTCTAACAGGATAAGTTAACACTTCACTTACCAGGGGGGGTTCTGTTTGCAAGGTATTTTCATAATATTGTTTATTAACTGCCATATGTTTGGTTACTAAAACTTCTAAACCAAGATTGGTGTGATATTCGATAGTTCGTTGGAGGATGCGAAATTTCCTTTCCAATTGAGAATAGTCTTGATCTTCTTGGTCGGTGAGCAATAATTGCTCCTGACAAGAATTAAGTTCTTGATACAGTCGAGTTAAAAACATGGTATATGCACTATTGATGGATTTTTCTGAGACAGAATTACTATGCGAAGCTCCTTGTTGATGGAGGTCGCCAAAAATAGCTCCATAGTTAGCCATTCCCAACGCTACCTCTGTTTCGTTGATGTCTGAATCAATAAGCTGATTTAAAGTATTAGAAAAAAGTTTTTCTAGGAACTCCTCAACAACGCGTTGAGCACTTGCTGGACCTTCTACTAAATGTTTGATCACTCCATAGTGACCGCTGCCTGCATAAAAAAGTAGTTGAAAGGACTCATTAGAATCAAGATGATTAATATAATTCCAGGTGTTAAGCGCCATAACGGCATTTCTAAGCTCAGTGACTAAAGAAACTAGAGCAGCAAGTTCATGATCAAAGAATAAATTTTCCAAGTCAGCTATGGAGTTAACAACTAAATCATACTTTTGCTGAGTATCGATTGAACTGTATAGTAAGTGGCCAAAGAGAAAAGCTGTAACAGTTAGTGCTGACAATTTTAAAAATTCGCGTCGAGTCATTTGTTTGTTTTTTAAAAATTCACGGATCCGAATGAGGGGGATGCTTGCCATGGTCCCCAAAACTAACAGTAATAAGCCTATTAAAATACCTGAAGGAATTCCCGGGTTTTTTTGTTCTACATAAGAACTCAACGTTCCATCTGTTCCTATTATTGGAATATCCCAGCTAATTATTTGTAATAGTCCTTGTTTGTGAAATTGAATTCTTTTTTTCCCGCCACCTTTAGTTGGATTAAGCAATAATTCAAGTACAGAGCTAGCATGAGTCGATATTTCTTCATCAGAACTATTGATAAATGCAAATACTTCTTCTACATTAGTTTCACCAATAACGACACAAATATCATCGGGGTTTAAGGATTTTACTTCCAAAATCAAATCTAATAACTCTTGAGTAACATAATGATCATGAAACAATAGGTTGATAGTGATATGTTTCGAATCCATGAAAGTTTCCATAGCTTTATTAACCTTTTGCTCAGATTCAGAAATGTTAATTCCAAAGTTGTCAGACTCAGGATTGGCTAATCCGAGATCGGCTATCTCAGGGATGGCTGAGGAGGTGGCTGGGAACTCTCCTGACTTCATATCGCTGTATTTTATCCTGTAATCCAAAAAATTGCAGATCATCGAGAGGCTTGATACAATACTGTTTCATGCCAGTGTAGCTCAGTGGCAGAGCACCTGTTTTGTAAACAGGCGGTCGTGAGTTCGAATCTCACCGCTGGCTCAGCAAAGCATCTCTAGCTAAATTGCTAAAATTTGATATACTCACAATCTGGAAAAAGGAGTTTTTATGGCAAAAAAGAAAAAAGGACCTCGTCAGCTAGCTGGACTAAAGTGCAGTGTTTGTGGTCATTTTAACTACGTGACTGAGTTCAATAAGTTGAATGAAGATCTTAAAAAACAAACTCAAAATGAAGAGACTTTTCCGTTGAATAAATACTGCAACGTTTGTCGGAAGCATACTTCACACAAACAGCAAAAGAAACTTAAGTAAATTAATTTACTCTCAAGCGAATAAATTATTTCTTGGCAATTTTTTGGTAGCTTTTCAAAATATTTTTCGCCCCAGTTAAGAACAGTTTGTCTAAAGACTGAGCCTGCAACATAGCTTGTTCAATCCAAGAGCTTGACTGGGTGCTGGCTTGCTGAAGGGCAGAGAGTTGTGCCACTACTTGATTGAGCTGGACTTTACGCGCGACCCCTTGCTGGGTGAAAACTTCTCGAACATGATGCTCCCACTCGCCCCACTCAGCTAAAGTCAGGAAAAAACTGCCGCTAGCAGCGACGTCGTAAGCCATATCGCCGGAAGGTTTAGTAATAAAACCGTGCGCCCAGGGGAAGCCAAATTTAATTAAAAGTTCATTGGCATCAACAATTTGGGGGTGATAGATGACGCGGAGTTTGGCTTTTTTATCAGTCAAATCGCCAATGCGAACGTGCTCTTCAGCAGCCAGCTGCTGCACCATTTGGTAGATGTCTTGATGAGTGCCAGTGTAGACCAACAGTTCCAGCTGATGCGGCCGTTTGCGCAGCTCCGGCAGCAGCTGGCGCAGTAATTGCCGCAGCTCAGTTTTGTTAGTGCCTAGACCGCCGGTGGTTAACGCCACTCGCAGCACTCCACTCCGCCAAGGTCGCTTCTTCCGGCCGGCAGCAATAATCCGCGGATCAACGGGCGGACCAGTGACAATCACTCGATCTGGATCAATTTTTTTATCCAGTAAGCCAGCTTTTTCCATAACTTCTGCTTTAGTATTCTCATCAAAAACCAGCAGATAAAAGTCCTCCCGATCAGCGTGCATGACGTACTCATCGCGAACGTGCGGGTCAGTAATCATCTGCACCACTGGTTTGCCTTGAGCAGCTAAGGCATTGCCGGCAGCAATGTGAAATGAGAGCAGCGGCCGGTGAATATTTTCAGTTAAGTAGAGTAGTGGGGGAGTAATGCTGCCCAAAATTGGCAATTTACTCCGGCCAAACTTATCTACCAAGTCCTTGAATTTCTTGAGGATAGGTCGGCGCGCCAGGAGTTTACCAATGTTTTCAGTTAAGATGATGCTCTGCCAGTTTTGGTGAGAGACGTAGTTAGTGGGATCAACCACCCAGGCTTTTTCAGGATGAATCTCATGCTGTTCATCAGCCGATTGATGAGGTGACACATCATCACCATACCAGGCTTGCACCGCCACACCGGCGGCCATGGAGTAATGAGCACGAGACATGACGACATCAGTCGTGCTTTCATCTTCCGGATAGCCAAACATCCCTTTAACATCTTCGCGGTAAGAAGCAGAGACAGTGATGATGGGAACTTTAGTTTTTTCTAAAGCCAGCTTATCGCGGCGGAGAACTTTTTCGAGGGTGGGGTCAATGAGATTAGGCATAAAGACCATAGTACAAGAAAGTAGGGGTCTGATAAAGCGGTAAGGGTAAAGTGGTTTGATCGGCGGGGTTGAGGTTGGTAGATCGGCGGGGCTGGTGTTGGTAGGTCGGCGGAGCAGCTTAGTATATAATAGTGCTGCCAAAGGCCCATGATGTAATTGGCAGCATGAGGGTCTCCAAAACCCTTCGTCTAGGTTCAAGTCCTAGTGGGCCTGCAGAAAAGAAAATTGCACATTCCCTGATACAATTCTTTTATGAATAGTTCATCAGTCAAAAACTTCTTAATTATCCTTTGTGGCATTCCGTTTGCGGGGAAAACTTATTTAGCTAAAAAGTTAGCAAGTGATCTCAAAGGAGATCGTGTTGACTTAGATGAAAAATTTATATTAATTTCCAATCTACTTCTCTTCAATTGCCCCCATCCCTATTTAAAGCAATACTGGGAGCATGGAAAACTCTCCCACCCCACCACCATCCCTTCCCACAGCAGATTTTCAACAGCAATTTCCGCAACCACCCCAGGCATCTTCTTAGACGATTTGCCAACAGTATCACCAACACCAACCTCTGATCCGGCTGAAAGCGCTGTTTGTACCATGGACGCCAAAGTTTGCTCTGACGGCAGTTATGTAGGCAGGGCTGGTCCAAACTGTGAGTTTGCACCGTGTCCGAGAAAATAAAAGCCTCAAATAGCATCATATTTATACTCTCATGCTAAAATATCACCATGTCGGTTTCAAAAAGACCTGAAGAATTTTCTTCCCACGTACCAGAATCAGAGCCAGCTGAGACTGCTTTTTTAAGGGTGTTGATAGATTTGATCTTTGCTATCAATTATTTTTTGACGCAGATTTTTCCAAAAAAAGGTTTGTCAGATGAGGAGGCTCAGGTGCGATTTGTGCAAGAGGCTCAAAGGTTACAAAAGTTACAACACTTTCAACCTCGAGAGGCGGGAGTTTACTTTCCAAGTACAAATTTAGATCGGTGGCAACTTGTTAAAGGTTGCACTTACAAAATCGGAGAAGAAACTGTGGAATTAGGACGGCATTATCTTTATTATTTTGGCGGTATTGCCATTATTGTTACTCAAGATGGAGCTTACTACTTTGTAAGTCAAGATGCTGAGTATTTTGGTTTTGAAAGCGGGGTTAATCCTGAAGAGACAATAAGAGCTTGGGAAGTTGTGGATCAACTATTTACTGATAACTCATTTGAAAATGAGCTAAAAAGATTATTAGATCCAAGTACCCTTAACTAAGCTTTTTCACCACTTTCTTACTAAATTCTTGCGCTAAAGCGCTTTTTTTATCGTTATCATAATGCCCTTACTACATGATGAGAAATCGCCAAGAACGAGCTGGGTTTAAATGTGAGGGGCTACCGAAGGCCGTGAATAGTTTTTTGTTGTTGGTAGTGTTGTTGGGCCTGGCGGGGAAGATCAAACCTGCCAATGCTCAACCAGCTCTTGATGATGCTCAGATTAAGCCAACTCCTCCGTTGTGGGCAGAAAGCTTGTATCAGCCGGAGAGTCCAATCACACCTGAACTGCTGCGGCAGTTGCAGTCGGCAGACTCTTTGGCCGAGGTTAAGGAGATTTTTGGTGATGACTTTCTTTATTTTACTTATGAACAATCGCCGCTCTATTTAGTTGATTTTCGGCAAATTGTGGCGCTGCATGTCGGAGATTTGCTGCTTGTGCAGTTTGGTCAGCGGTGGCAGCCGGCGGTAGTGAGCAGGGTAGAGGCTGAGGGGTAAATTTACGGATTTTTGCCTTCTACACAAGGCAAGCCAGCGCTGGAGCTGCTACTGCATGATCCGGAAAACCTGAGGGATGGCTGGTTATTTAAGCAGGGTCAAGTGGGAGCGGATAATTTGATCTTAGTGCGTGACTTGGCCGCAGTGGAAGCAGTGCTAGCAGAGTTTGGCAGCGAGTTTGTCCAACGGGCTCGGCAGTCGAACAATCCGCTTAGTCCGCATTTTTCTCCAGGAGTGATGCAGTGGGAGGAAAAAATTATTGAGTGGGCTGAGCGGTATGATCTTGATCCCAACTTAATAGCGACTGTTCTTGATCGGGAAAGCGATGGTAATCCTAATCCAGATATAAATCCAAATGATCAACACCTAGGCTTATTTCAAATCACTGCTGAAGCTTTTCAGAGTGGAGTTGATCCTTATAATCCAGACAACAATGCTCATGCCGCTCTTAGTCCAACCGTCATTGGTGCTAATGAAAGAGAGATGTCTGACTGGAACATAAACGGAACAGGGAGAGCTGCTGAAAGCTTAACTGATGCCGAACTACAAATGATGATTATTGATATTGAAAGAATCGCACTAGATGGTGAGCTAGAGCGGTGGGCTGTCAAAGATGAAGCCAATCGCTACAATGCTGAAAATGTACATTTTTACCTAGAGTTTGCTCTCGCAGCCTTTAGGGCAGAACCAAGGCTGGTGATAGAATTCTTAAGATTTTTAGGTTATCACGGCGGCACGCAGTTGATTAAGCCATACGATGCTGGTTTAGATCGCATCAATCGTAAAGCGCCAGCTGTTGATCTCTGGGCAGAATATCAGCGAAATCGAGGTTTAGCCGCCAACATCAATTATGCGCTAGGCGCTTTTTATCAGTATTTAAATGCCCAACCGGAAATGGCTGGTGATGAGAGGGGAGTTAGATGACAAGATTTGAGTATGGTTTTGAACCAATAGAAAATCCCCACGAAGATGATGAGGGCAAGTTTCGGCCGCAAAATTTCAATTTTTCGTATGAACTAATTTTGGAATTTATTGCCAAACATTTGGAAGAGTTAATGACTGGTGAGACTGGCTCAGAATATCAAGAACATGCTGATCAGGTAGCTCACTTTGTGCGGTGGGTGTTAGTAGAGCCATTTACAGTTGAGCATGAGGGCGAAGAACTGTTAGTTGAGCGGCATTATTGGATGCAATCAGGAAGAGTGGTTTTGTTTATTTTTCCCACTTTTTCAATTACTTTCACCGAAAAAGGCAATGATTACAATAAGTTTTTTGCGAGTACTTTAACAGATCCAGCTTTTATTCCGCATCTGATGAAAATGCTGCGCAACCTCAACTAAGTCGAAAGAATTTTTCCCTTTGTCCTTGTTCAACTCCCCAGCGTGAGGGGCCAGAGCTCATCCCCCGGATGAACTAAGTGGGTAGAGTGGCCGTTGTTCCACGGAACACCGACACGCCTCATCACCCTAAAAATGCAGCTGTTGTTGAGGAAAATAATCGCTTGCCCCCTCACACTTGAGTGTTAAATCAATTTCAATTTAAGGTGCTGAACTTAATCATCAACCCTTAGTATCTAGGAGAGATATAAGAAAAAAGTGAAGAGACTGTGACAGAGCTGTAATAAAGAAAAAGAGGCAGAGAAAAGGAAATTATAGAGAAAATAGTGGTGCTAATATTAGCTAACTAATACAAACTAGATCAAAGTCGCTTTACAAAT
>CAZYRN010000004.1:2552-62068 GCA_964650185.1 uncultured Pseudomonadales bacterium | reverse complement strand
AGTGGTGCTAATATTAGCTAACTAATACAAACTAGATCAAAGTCGCTTTACAAATGTAAGTGTTTTGGGTAGAGTAGGGGAAAAGTAGTAACTTTAATCATGAACAGGAAGAGGCTATTCATGAAGCTTTTTTCTTAATGATAAGAGGTGAGTTGGGGGTGGTGCAGGTAGAGAAAGTTGATAATTTTACGTACAAATTTTATCAGCGCCAACAGTCAGATAATGGCAAACATATACAAGAGGATTTGCTTGCAACTATTTCAACCAATCCTGGAACAGGATCCTTGTGGTTTATAGAAATTCCAGGGAGACCCAATGTTGAAATTAAGTCAAAAAAATTGATAGAACAGCTAAGGGCTTTAATACTTGATCAGTATGCTAGTGAACAGTTTGGAGTATTGAGTATTGAAAATTATCGTCAGGCAGCTTTTCCTGAGGTTGAGGAAGTTGTGACAGAAATGTCACCCCATCACAATGGTCACAACGGCCACAATGGTCACAACGGCCATGAGAATGGCAGTGGACCAAAAGCAGAAGAAACGGTTGTTTTTGATGCTTCGCTTGCCAACTAATTCACTCGATTGCATGATTTTGACCACTTTTTCCGACTAATTAGCTATCAGGGTAGTGATACACTAGTCTTAGTTTGGCTAGTGGTTAGTCAAGCACATTTTGGCAATTAAAAATCAGCAGGGAGGAAATTTTATGAAGAAAATTCTGGTAACTGGTGCTTTTGGCCAGATTGGCAGTGAGTTGGTGCCGGAACTGCAGCGATTGCACGGTCCAGAAAATGTCATTGCTATGGGCAACAAAAATGTGCCTGAGGATTTTCAAGGCATTGTTGAAACTTTGCGTCTCCCTGATAAAGCAGGTCTGAAAGCTTTAATAGAAAAACACGAAGTGGGAACCATTTATCATATGGTCTCGCTGCTCTCTGCCACGGGCGAAAAAAACCCAGATTTAGCTTGGGATATTAATGTCAACAGCTTAAAAGATGTTTTAGATTTAGCCAAAGAGTATCAGCTGAAAGTATTTTGGCCAAGCTCAATTGCGGCATTTGGTCCAACTACTCCTCGGGAAAACACGCCTCAGCAAACTGTTTTAGAGCCAACTACTATGTACGGCGTGACTAAGGTGGCGGGTGAGTTAATGTGTCAGTACT
Organism: uncultured Pseudomonadales bacterium; assembly: GCA_964650185.1. Taxonomy (GTDB): domain Bacteria; phylum Patescibacteriota; class Microgenomatia; order UBA1400; family PJMF01; genus CAZYRN01. Next base: position 60,906 of record CAZYRN010000004.1, on the reverse strand, counting down.
ATCACTTGAAGTATGGGTTGGATGTCCGCAGTGTCCGTTATCCTGGCTTGATTAGCTGGAAGGCGGAGCCGGGCGGCGGCACTACGGATTATGCTGTCGAAATATTTTACAAGGCTTTACAAGAAGGCAGTTATGAAATTTACCTGCAAGATGACGCCGCCCTCCCCATGATGTACATGGATGACGCTATCCGCGGTACGATTCAGCTCATGCAAGCAGATGCAGCTGATCTCTCCATTCATACCAGCTACAACTTTGCCGCCATTAGCTTTACTCCTGCCGAAATTGCTGCTGAGATTCAGCGGCACCGGCCCCTAGAAGTCACTTATCAGCCTGATGAAAGGCAAAAAATTGCTGAGTCTTGGCCGATGAGCATTGATGACAGTGTCGCTCGCCAAGATTGGCAGTGGCAGCCTGAGTATGATCTGAGCAAGATGGTCGAGGTGATGCTGGAAAAATTGGCAGAAAAATTGAAAGGAAATCATGTCTAAACAAGCTTTTTATCAGGTTTTAGGCCAAGAGCTGGCACGCATTGATGACGCTGGTACCGCCAAGCGCCACGAAAATGTGATTGAGGGTTTTACTGACCACCCAGCGCCTCGGGCTAAAATTGCCGGTCAAGAGTACCGGATTTTCAACTCCAATGACTACTTAGGTTTCCGCCATCTGCCAGAACTGAAAGAGGCCGAACACCAGGCTTCACAGCAGTATGGCACTGGTCCAGGTGCAGTCCGGTTTATTTCCGGCTCACTCAAAATTCATCGTGATCTGGAAAAAGCCCTGGCTGAGTTTCACGGCCGTGATGATGCCATGGTCTTTTCTTCTGCTTTTGCGGCTAATATGGCTGTTTTATTCTCACTGATTGCTGGCCAAAGCCGGGATTCAGTGGTGGGTAATGATGTTTTAGTCATCTCTGACGAGATTAATCATCGCAGTATCATTGATGGGATTCGCATTGCAAATCATCCCAAGCCTAAGCGGCGCATCTTCAAACATCTTGATCTTGATGATTTAGCCAAAATTCTCGAGGAAGAAAAAGGTCAGCACCAGCGAGTGTTGATTGTCACTGACGGTGTCTTTAGCATGCTCGGCGAATATCAAGATCTCGGTCCGCTGCGGGCGCTAGTTAATCAGTATGACAGTGAGTATGAACAAGGCATCATACTGGTGGTTGATGATGCTCATGGCATTGGTGCTTTTGGCGAAACTGGTCGCGGTACGGAAGAAGTGACTAGAGGCAAGGCAGATGTACTGGTAGGTACGTTGGGGAAGGCTTTGGGCGCTGATGGCGGTTATGTGGTGGGAGATCAAGTTGTGATTGACTACCTGCGTGAAGCTGCGGCGACATACATTTATTCCAACTCTATCTCGCCCGGAACAGCTGGTGCAGGTTTGGCGGCTGTCAAGCTCTTATCTAGCGAAAAAGGACAAAAAATGTTAGCTCAGCTTCGGGAAAACATGGGGCAGTTTAAGCGCGAGATGATTGAGCTTGGTTTCGAGTTTGCTTCGGACTCAATTCATCCTATTCAGCCCATTTTACTGGGTGAGGCTAAAAAAGCCAAGGCCCTGACCGACGCTTTCTTTGAAGCGGGCATCTTAGTGACAAACCTGAGTTATCCAGTGGTTTCTCCAGGGAGAGATGAGATCAGAGTGCAGTTGAGTGCGGCTCATACTAAAGAAGACATTGATTATTTTATTAGTTCAGCTCGGGCGGCCCAGGCCAAACTGAAGTAACAGCTGATCTCTTGACATCTTAATTGAGCGCAGTACAATTTTCTTGTATTAATTTTCGTATCAATTTTCGCCACCGCAAAGGACTAAAAGGGTGGTGCAGCATGCCATTAGATCAAGACGAAGATCCTGGTCCGATACCTCCACTCACTCAACACCGCAAATTTTACCCGCAGCTATTTCGTCGTGCCTTATCAGATCAGCAGCAGCAGTTTTATAAACAGCATGGTCATTTACTACTGCTAAAAACGCTCCAGCTGGAAATAAAGACAGAATTACTCGAGTGTCAGCAGCTATGGGAACAATTTTCACCCCACCAAAGTTTATTTGATTCCTGGCAGTTTCGACTGGCTTTTTGGCATGGTTACCAATTTCAGCCTTATTTTATTGTGTTAAAAAACCAAACTGGCGTGCTGGGCGTGCTACCGTTGTGGTTTAACTCTGAGTTAAAGCAATATGAGTGGTTTGGCAGTCCTTGGCATGAAGACAACCGGTTTTTTGTCAGTGATCCGGTGATAATCCCCCTGTTATTGGCAGCTGCCCCAACACCAACCATCTTAAATGCGATTGCTGCTTCAGCTATTTTTCCCTATGAAAAAGTCATCTCTTTTCAGCCTGATGAACCTAAGTACCTGATTGATTTAACTAAAGTGGCTTCTTTAGATGATTTTTTAGACTCTCTCAAGAAGAAAAAAAGATACAATCTCCGCCGTGATTTTCGGCTAATTTCTCAGCTTAATCCCACTGTCACCATTAATAACTTTGCTGACTATCAAGAGATGGTGCGGCTTAACAAACTCCGTTTTGCAGATCGTCCTGACCCTAGTGACTGGGATGATCCGCGGAAACGAGCTACTTTTGAGAAAATTATGGTGCTGGGGATGGCAAAAGATGAGTTTGAGATTAGAGTCGTGTCAGTCCGGATTGGCGGTCAAGTGGCAGGGGTGGACGTGATTGCTCTTTATCAAGGCGGTTACTATGCTTTAAAAGGCGGTTATGATATCAAACGTTTTTCCGGTGTCGGCAACTACATGAACCTGATTGAGATTGAAGATGCTTTATCTCTGGGGATGAAGAAAATTGATTTTCTGGAAGGCAGTTACAACTGGAAAGAAAGTATGCTCAGTGAAGTGAAGCTATTTAAATATCTTAAACTGTAGCTTACAGCTGGTGGTAAGTTTTGTCCCCAAGAAAACCGGTTACTTCCGGCCTAATTAAAGGCTGATTGAGTAGCACGCCAGAGCGGAGGGTAAATAAGCCATACTTTTCTGTTAAGTAATCTTTGGCGGCAGAAATTTTTTCTTGCTGTTGTGCTTCTGGCAATAGAGAAGGATTGATCTCAGCGACTGGTTCCAGCATGCCTAGTCTGACGCCGAACTTAATCACTTTAAACTCCCGCTGCCAGTTTCGATAAAGCTGATCATAGATTAGCTGAAACATTTCCTGAGTGTGGCGGAGGTAATACTTGAGGGTAAGGTGTTGGTGCCAGATTTGGGGAGCTTGCCCCCAGCCGCGATTTTGGCCGAACAAACTCACATTGACAGCTCTGCCTGCCAGCTTCATCTGGCGCACCTTGTGAGTGACCTCCTCAGTCAAGTTGTACAAGATGCTTTTGATCTCTTGCTCATTATCATACAGCTTATAGCCGGTAATGGAACGCCCCACACTTTTCATATGAGGCAGTGGCTCGTTCAGCAATTCGAGGTGATGAGGCTCCTGGCCGTACGCCATTTTTTTTAACTCTTTTGTCCAAAAAGGGCCAAAAATTGGCAGCAGGTCATCATTGGAGTAAAGCCGAATGAGGTAGGGGTGGGTGATGCCCATCTTGAGTAGCTTTTTTTCTAGCTGGTAGCCGATACCGCACACATCATTAAACTTAACTTCAGCTAAAACGGCATCGAGATTATGGTGATTAATTTCAAAAACACTCTCCGGCGGCGAGATTTCTGAGGCCATTTTTGCCAGGAAGCGGTTGGGACCAATGCCAACGCTGGCTGTCACCCATTCACCCAGATCATTTTTAATCAGCTGCTGGATTTGTCTGCCGAGATGATGGGGATCGGGGTAGAGGTGTTGTTGGCAGTCAGAAATATCGATAAAAGCTTCATCCAGTGAGTAGATGGTTATAGCTGGTGCAATTTGGGTGAAGATTTTTTTGAGCCGACGGGTGGCATCAAGATAACGATCAAACTGGGCGGGAATAGTTAGTAGATCTGGACAGCGCAGTCTGGCTTCTGGCAAATCAGCCCCAGTTTTGATACCGAATTTCTTAGCTTCTTTCGAGGCGGCAATAATGCAGGAGCGACCCTCATCTTTAACGACGCCAATCGGCCGGCCGCGCAGGTGGGGATTTTCCTGCTGTTGGAGGGTGGCAAAGTAAGAGTTGATGTCGACGTGGAGGATGGTGCTGGTGGAGGCGTTGTTGAAGGTGGTGTTATTCATACCAGACTTCTTCCAGCAGCCAGCTCTCACTGTCACGGTTAAAGCACAACCGGTAGAGATTTCCTCGAGAAGTAACGCTGTAAAGTCTTTTACGGATGCCGCCGTCTTTGATGTCTGAGATGAGAGTTAGTTCGTCTATTTGGTAGACGCGGTGCCGCCACTGAAACTTGCGAGGGATAAACTCGGTGTTTTTATAGACGCCAGCTACCTCAATCTTTTCGGCTATTCTTTGGAACATACTTAATAAATAACAGAATTAAACCCGAAAAGACAATAGGTCAAAATATAATAAAAGTAGTCAGGAGCGGTTTTTACGAAGTTGCTACAAATTTGCTAATCTAAGGCAGCGGAAAATCAGCCACAAAAATACTGCCCTGACCAGCCACGCTGTGAAAGGTGATCTGGCCGCCGAAATTATCCATAGCAGATTTTGCCACCGCCAAACCAATCCCACAGCCTTGATGAGCAGTTTTAGTAGTAAACATCAACTCAAAAATTTTTGCCTGATCTGAAATAGGGATGCCGCAGCCATAGTCTTGAACTTGAAAAGACAAGTGATGATTATAGTTTTCCAGTGAAATTTTGACTATTTTATGGCGATGAGCTGGTAAATCCAGATAAGAGTCAAGCGCATTAGCAATTAATTGCGACACAATTTGATAAAAATGTAGCGGACAGCCAAACAGCGGTGGTGTATCGACCAGGTGGGTTTGCAGTTGCACCAGATTTTGATGAGCTTTCACTTCCATAATATGCACGGCTAATTTAACCTCTGTTAGAGGAGAAAAATAACAGGGCAGAGAAGCTTGCTGAATCTGCTTTTGATTAGTTTCTACAAACTGAGTAATGACGTTTAAGCTTTCCATAATCAGCTGAGCTGATTCCAATAGCCGCTGATCTTGAATATGCTGCTGTAAATTTTCAGTACTCAATGAGGCAGCAGTGAGTGGAGTGCGGATTTCATGAAAAATAGCAGCAGCCTGCTTGCCAATTTCAGCAAAACGAAAAGCTTGGTTCATCTGTTCTGCATGTTTTTCCTCAAGAATAGTAGTGTGGTCTGCGAGGCTGAGTTGAAACTGATCCCGCTCTTTTTTCAGGACAATTAAGCCACTGATTAAAATCAAGAAGGCTGCCAAAATCAGCACTATTAAACAACCATAAAAGAAAGAGCTGAGCTGGTGAAATTGGATAAACAAGCCGCCAATATGCCTGAGTAAACCAATCATGAGCTAACTTAACTGCCACTCGGGCGGAGAATTGTTTAATTGTGTTTTAGGAATCATGTAGCCGATGCCACGCACGGTTTTAATCAGCTGGTTACTTTCTGGCCGCCCAATTTTTCTGCGAATGTTGCCAATATGAACGTCAATAATATTGCTGGATAAGTCTGGCCAGCCTTCCCAGACGTGTTCTAAAAGCTCTAATCTGCTGATGGGAGTATTGGCGTAAAGCATTAGGTGCTCTAAAATTAAAAACTCTTTTAATGGCAAATTGAGCGGTCGGTTGCGAATTGCAACGGCTTTAGTAATGCGGTTGAGGTGTAAGGGGTGTACTTCTAAAATATTTTTTTCAAAGTGAGCTGATCTTCTCAGTACCGCTCGTAATCTGGCTTTAATCTCAGCGGTGCTAAAGGGTTTGATGACGTAATCATCAGCCCCTGCGTTTAAGAGTGCCACCTTGCTACCAGTGCTGTCATGGCCGGAGATGACTAAAATTGGGGTGTAAATTTCTTGATTTCGCAGTTGTCGGCAGACTTCATAGCCAATCATCATGGGCAGCTCTAGATCTAATAAGATCGCATCATAATCGTGAACTAATGCTAAATTAACTCCTTTGTCACCTGAGTAAGCTAAGTCAACAGCATACGATTGTTGTAAGTGATTTTTTAAGGCTCCAGCTAGTAGTTGGTTGTCTTCAATAATTAAAATCCGCATACACTTAGCAAGCTGCTTGTATTTATTTACAAGATGACAAGGAAGTTTCAGTTAGTATATCAACCAATTATGAATTAAAGATGAAGAGTTTATCCAGTTAATATTTTCCGCTATACTTTGACTAATGCCTGTTTCTAAAAGTCTGCCGAAACCACCGAGCATTTGGTCCACGCTCGGGCCATCTTTCATTTTGTTGGGGTTGGCACTGGGTAGCGGTGAGTTGATCTTATGGCCATATCTGACAGCTAACTTTGGTTTGGGAATTTTGTGGGGCGGATTGTTAGGCATCATTTTTCAGTATGTGCTGAATACGGAAGCGATGCGTTACTCATTGGCGTGGGGAGAAAGTGTTTTTGTCGGTTTTCGCAAGTTAAGCTGGCTGATTCCGTGGTGGTTTATTATTTCTACTTTTATTCCTTGGTCACTGCCGGGCTTTTCTTCAGCCGCTTCCCAGATTTTAGCGAACTTTATTGGTGGTCAGCACACGGAGACGATCATCGCGCTGGTGTTATTAGCTTTAACTGGCTTGATTTTGTCGGCGGGCAAGTTTTTATATAACACCATGGAGTGGCTGCAGCGGTCGGTGATCTTGGTGGGTTTGCCGTTTATGCTGGTAGTTACTTTACTGCTGACTGGTCGGCAAGATTGGATTGAAGCCGCTTGGGGTTTAGTCGGGCGCGGTGACGGCTGGTGGTTTTTCCCGCCCGGAATTGCCATTGCTAGCTTTTTGGGTGCGTTTGCATTTTCTGGAGCGGGCGGCAATTTAAATCTAGCTCAGTCTTATTACATTAAAGAAAAAGGCTGGGGGATGGGCAAGTATGCGGCTAAAATTTCTTCCTTGCTCAATCGGAAAGAAGTTAAGCCAGTCAAAGTTGAGGGTCAGCTTTTTCAAGATACCGCCGCTAACCGGCGCCAGTGGCAAGGTTGGTGGCGAGTAGTTAATTTTGAACACTCGATTGTATTTTTAACCCTGGGCTTTACGACCATTTTGGTGATGGCGGTGCTGGCGAAAGTAACGGTTTTTGGCACTGGTGCAGCTGAGGGGTTGAGTTTTTTGTACACTGAGGCTGGGGTGATTAGTGAACGGCTTTCACCCATTGTTGGGACATTTTTCTTACTAGTGGCGGCGCTAATGTTGTTTAGTACGCAGGTCGGCGTGTTGGAATCTTCGTCGCGGATCATTTCCGAAAATATTTTACTGATCTTTTTTAAAAAAGGAAAAAAATTCAATCTTTCTTTAGCTTTTTACTTGGCTTTGTGGGCACAAATATTTTTGGGAATGATTATTTATTTGGCAGGTGTGACTGAGCCACGCTTTTTACTAACTTTAGGAGCAGTGCTGAATGCGGCGGCAATGCTGGTTTCTTTTCCACTGTTGTTTTATTTAAATCAGAAGCGGCTGCCAGCCTATTTCCGACCCAGCAGACTGCGGCAACTAATCATGGCAGCCGCCTTTATTTTCTTCTTAATTTTTCTGATCATCACAGTTAGTGGTTAGGATCAGGTTGTCATGAGCCTATTCATGTCCTGGATAAAGATTCCGCTCAGTCGCTAAGGGCAACAGTTTTTGCAGCGATTTTTTGAGCTGTTGACTGCTGGAATAACTCAAATCAGTCCGGCCAACGCCGGTACGAAACAAAGTATCACCGGAAAAAAGATTTTCTCGGTCGTAAAAACAGACACTGCCGGGAGTATGGCCAGGTGTGTGAATCACCTCCAGCTCTTGATAACCAAACTCAATAGTTTCACCATCTGTTAAAAAGTGATCAATGGCTGGGGTGGGCGGTACGAGTGTTTCTGGACCTTGCCAGTGTTTCACCCGCGACTCCATCGTCTCGAGTAAAAACAGATCAGCCGCGTGCATCATAATGCTGGCTTGAGGAAAGTTGAGTTTAAGCTCCAGTAAACCTAAGACATGATCATAATGGCCATGAGTTAGTAAAATAGCTACTGGCTCTAAACCCAGTTCTAAAATTCTTTCACTGATAAATGTCCCGTTATCAGCTGGGTCTATGATCACCGCTTGCTCCGTGCGCGGACACCAGGCTAGATAGCAGTTAGTTTGGAGTTCTCCTAAAACCAAAGTTTCAATTTTCATGGACTGTTAGATAAGCCACCTGACAATTAAGTCAATAATTGGCATGATCAGCTGTGAAGCCGGTGAAGTACCTCCCCAGGGAAAAATAAAGAACAGCAAAATGAGAATCCAGTAACGCTGCATAAACGCTTCGTATTCGATGGCGGTGGCGCGGGGTAGAATGGCCGTTAAAATTTTTCCGCCGTCTAGAGGAAAAATAGGAATTAAGTTAAAGATTGCCAAGACCACATTAATCACCAAGACTTGGACTAAAGCCTGCTGCACCCACAGCCAAGGAGCCACTCCTAAATTAATTATGATTGATAAAATTCCCGCCATAATTAAGTTAGATAATGGTCCAGCTAAGCTAATTAAAGCGGTGTCACGGACTGGGTCTTTTAAGTTGTAAGGATCAAATTGAACCGGTTTACCCCAGCCAAAGCGGGTAATGAGAATAGCGATGGTGCCGATTGGATCCAGATGAGCTCTGGGATCTAGTGTCACTCTGCCTTGAACTCTGGGGGTGGGATCGCCTAGTTGATCAGCTGCCCAGGCGTGAGCAAACTCATGGATAGTAATGGCGACTATTAAACCTGCAAAAAGCAAAATAAAAGCCAAAGGATTGGCGAAAAGTAAATTTAGCATTACCTTTATTATATACGATTCAGAAAATATCCGATGCAGAAAGCGGTAGCGAGATAATACAGTACCCGAGCAGCTTGTATTTGATATCTCTTGTTTTTAAGGTATAATTCTCTTTCTATGGCAAGTTTTGACGTTAAATATCCATCAGTCGCCCACATTGGCAACAAGGTTTCTCATGCCAAAAACCGCAGTAAAAGAGCCTTTAGACGCAATTTACATACCGTGACGGTTTTAGTTGATGGTCAGCGAAAAAGAATGCGTGTGCCGACTAAAGTGCTGCGCATGCTCAAAAAAGCTGGCGTCACTTCTCACTATCAAGCCAACTCCGATCAAGAGTAAGCTTCCTCGAGAGTAGGTTCCCCATAGATTTAACCACCCTGCAGGATTAAACACCCTGATATATATTTTTGACTTCATGCCAGGGCTTGATTGAGAGTCCGGCAATTTTAACTTTTTCTAAAATAAGCTGATGATCGCTAGTTGAGGTGCAACTAATAAGCTGCATGCGGCGCGAACCTTGGGGAGTGGGCAGTTCTGTCCAAACCAATGGCCAAGGTGAAAAGGCTCGGCAGGCTCGAGAAATAATAGTGGCTGCTGCAGTCGCTGGGGCGTTGGCTAGATAAGTAGTTAAAACTGGCTGGTCGGAAATGGCGGCGGGAAGGGCTGGTGTGGCGGCCCCATCGACAGCATCGGTTGCAACTGCATCGACAGCATCTGCAGCACCAGTTTCTTGTTTACGATCTGTCAGAATTTGACTAATAATCTCCCACGGGACAAATGAATCCGCTTTAGTTAAGCGGCGGGCAATCGGTGTTGGTGAGGTAGGCGGCTGGGGAGTTGGGTCTTTGCTAGCCGATTTTAGTATCAACTCACCCAACTGTTCAGTAATTAGCTGAAAACTGTGCTGGTAATACTCGGTTTGAGTCCAGTTTTGCGCCACTGAAAATTCAATTTGAGCAATAATTGGTCCTTGATCCAGTTGATCGTTCATCTCGATTAAGCTCACCGCAGAATTTTTTTCTCCTGCCAGCAAGACAAATTGGCCGGGAGAACTACCGCGCCACTTAGGCAAAGCTGACGGATGGATATTAAGCGGCATCAAGCGTGGTCGCTGAAGGAGCCAGTTGGGAATAATGTAGCCGAAATCAACCACTAACAAAAAATCGGGTTGTTCCAGCCGTGATATTTTTTCTTGAACCTGCTGGTCAATTTTTTGGTCCACCAACACGGTTGGTAGCTGCTGATCTTGAGCAAACTGATGCAGCGGATTCACTGTCAGCTCCTGGTGGCGGCCAACCAATTTTGGCGCCGGCGTCATGATCCAGATTAAATCCAGTGATGGATTTTCCAGTAATGCAGTGGCGCACTGAGCAGAGTAGGTGGTAGATCCGGCAATGGCGAGAGTAAACATTAAAAGATTTCGATAATTCTTGGGTCAATCTCAACGAGATTGTCACGGCGGTCTGTTTGATAAACCGGCAAGTCATATTTTTTTAGATAATCGGTAAACAAAATTCCATCGAGGTGATCAATTTCGTGCTGGACTACTCGAGCGTAAAAATCTGCAAATCTTTCCCGATGAGTGATTAGCTCTTGTTCTTGAACTTGCTGGTACTCAACTTCGATCCATTCCCAGCGGGGAACTGGACCGTAAATTCCTGGAATCGACAAACAGCCCTCTAAATCTGGTTCTTCTTCATCAACTCCCAGCACTAATTCAGAGCTGTGATCAATCACCTGGGGATTAATGTAATAACGAATTTCAGCCAAATTGAGATCGCGGGGATTATAGTCATCTTCCTCAGTAAAAGGAGCAAGTTTAGTGGTAAAAATGCGCATGTTGGTAGCCACTTGCGGTGCAGCCAGTCCTACGCCAGGCGGATTTTTTTTCTTATCCAAAGTGCGTTGCAATTCCTCGACAAATTTTAACAACTTTTTATCAACAGTGATGATAGGTTGAGCTGGCTCTCTTAAAGCTGGATGGGGTACAGTCACAATTTTCATGAAATTTTCATTATTTTGCTAATTTTTCATTAACGAACTGGTTGTTGGTAGTAATATGATCGTAAATGTACTGGTATTGTACAACGGCTTGGTCAATTTCTCCCTGTGATTCATACAATTTACCTAATTCTAGTCGGGCAGCTTCATAGTTAGGCTTCATCTTCACGGCTTCAATTAAGGCAGTCTGACCAGCCTCTGTTTCTCCTTGATCAATTAAAATTACCCCCAGGTTATATCTTAATTTAGGGTCAGTCGGAGCGAGTTCTATGGCGGTGTAAAGCGTTTCTAAAGCATAATCTAACAGTGATTCATCTATTTGAGATAAGTTAATAAACACTCGAGCTTGGGTTTTATAAAAGTTGAGATGACGGGGATTAAGGCGGCGAGTTAAGGTGACTTCCTGTACAGCCGCGGCGGCGAGTTGAGCTGCCTGAGTACTCTCACCTTGCTCATCCAAAGCTACTGCTAGCTGACTATAAGTTTCTGCTAACTCATCATGGAAAAGCGCCTGCTGAGGTTGGAGAGCAGCCGCTTGCTGGAGCTGCTGCATACCTGGCAAAATGTACTGGGCTTTAAAATATGATTTTCCAGTGGCGAATGCATAATCTGCTCGCCAAGTGACGATGATTCTAGTCAAGAGGATAAACATGATTAAAGCAGTAATAATCATGCCAAATTGTTGACCAGCTGTAGCCTTTGGCAGAAATTTAGGATCTATAAGAGAGGGCTGCTGTTGGCGGTAAATTAACTCCACCCAACCGAAAAATAAGAACATCAACACACTCACCATGACAGTGGAGAAACCAAAAAAGTTAGAGATAGAAAGAGCCACTACGCCGGCTAATAAGGAGAGAGCTACTAATTGTTGTTGTAGGTCGTAGGACGAGGTTTCAGTCTTTTTTGGCTCAGGCTGAGTAATAATTTTTAGACAAATGATGCCAAACCACCCCAGCATTACTAAGTATGTGCCTAATCCAAAAATGCCGGTGGTAGCTAAAAAGTTTAAGAGTTCGTTGTGGGCTTTGTTGTAGAGAAAGTCCCATTCAGAGACGTCATTATGTGCTAATGGCCGATCTTGGTAGTAACTGTAAGCAAAAGTTTCCACGCCGGAGCCAAATAAAGGATATCTTTTCCAGACATCTATAGCTCCTTGCCAAACTATTTTTCTAATCTCACCGGAATCAGTGCCGCCTGCTTCTAAGCGGTTGACTGGGGCGGAGGTAGGCTGGAGATCAGCGTCAGCGGCTGGAGCTTCATTGGTAGGAGTGGCAGCTGTTAATAGCTTAGGCAATGAGGGGGTAAAGGGTGTGCCGAAGAGAGCGATGACTACCAGCAGCACCGCACTGAGTCCGCCCAATCTGGTAGTGAGCTGCGATCTCAGCAGCTGTTTTTGATAGAGCAACCAGATTAAGCCCAACACAAGCACGATGATGCTGATTCCAAAACCCAGCATGCCTGAGCGGGATTTGGTAAAAATTAGCGTCATCAGCAGTGCGACGCTAGTTATTCCATACAGCCAGCTTTTTTTTGATTGCCAGATTTTTTTTGAGGAAAAACTAGCTTTGACAGTGGCGATCAAAGACAGCGGCAGGAGAGTAACTACATAGGCTGCCAACCAGTTGGGCTGGCCAAAAGTAGCAAATACTCTGGTCTGGACATCCTGCACCCAACACTGGACACTGAACTGACGACTGATCAATAAACAGCTGGGCGAAACGCCAAAATGTTCAGGAATTGCATACAGAGAAACGCCTAGGGCAGCTAGGAGCAGGCTAAGCATTAACTTAGGCAGATCGCGACGATTAATGTTACTGATAAAGGCGTAAAAAAGGAGAATATAAGCAAAAGTAGATAGTAGGCTGCCGTGCCAGCGAGTGTAGTAGCCAAAAATTGAGGTATGAAAATGAATGGAGAAGATGGTGGCCATGACTTGAGAGAGGAGAAAAGCTAAAATTGGCCAAGTAAATACTGATCTGTAAATAATCCAGCGCTTTTCTCTGATCATTCTCATCACCCAGAAACCTACAATAAAGATGGTAAAGCTGTAAGTGAGCAGCATCTTGGGAAACTCAAACAACTCCTCATTAACCCAGGTAAAGAAAAAAGGGACAGTAATAACTAGCAGGTGAAACAAGATGATGATGATTTTACGAAAAAAACTGTCTGGCACACTCATTAGTATACAGGCTGAAAGGATTGAAGCCTAGATTTCAGTAGTTAGTTCGGTGAATGTTCGTGTTCCCAATAGACTGTCATACTTGGTATATTGCTGTTACTCACTACTATTAGTAGTGAACTGTTATTGAAAAAGGAAAAGGAATTAATGACCGATCAAAAACCTGCCCAAGATCAAGCACAAAACCAGTCGCAGAGTTCATACGTGGATGATTATCAGCCACCAACTCCGCCGGCTCCACCAACTCCGTCAAGTCCGACGGTTCCACCGACTTCTCCCAGCGACCAGTCAAGGCCTGGTGGTCAAGCTCCACTGGCTCCATCAATGCCGCCGACATCGCCAGCTAGACCTACTATGCCAACTCCGCCGAGTGTGCCCACACCACCGAGTGCACCCACACCACCGAGTGTGCCAACTCCGCCGAGTGCGCCTATGCCGCCCACACCGTCCACTTTGCCAACTCCACCCAGCGCGCCGAGTGTTCAGACACCGCCAGCACCTCCATTGATGCCGGATGTCCCCGCTGTACCCGCAGCTCCTGATGCTCCTGAGCTGCCAGCTATTCCAGAGTTGCCAGATGTACCAGCTGTATCAGACAAGCCAGCCATGCCGGCTATGCCGACTAAGCCAAAGGTACCAGCCCCAGCGCCCAAGCCAGTTGCTGAGCCCAAGCCAGCCCCAGCCCCTAAGTCAGTCACCGAACCTCAGCCAGCCAAAGAATCGCAAGAACTTAAAGATCAAAACATCTTTTTCTTGCTGGGAGTTCACGAGGCTCAAGATGATGAGAAAGAACAGTTTTTAGATGAGCTGCAGCAGGTCATTTGGGAAGATTTCATTGAGAGTGATGTGGAACTGCTCATAACTGACGCTGAGATGGCTGAGCTGGAAAAGATTATGAATAAAGGAGATAACGAAGCTGTTCAGGAAGAGATGATTGTATATCTGGAAAAATTAATTCCAGATTTAGAAGAAATCATGTTGGAAAAAGCCATGGAGCTCAAGGGCGATTTGGTTCGGGAGCGGGTGGCGGGGATGAAAGAGTTCTTCGCCGACAAGCCAGAAGAAATTGCTAAGCTGAACGAGGCTGAAGAGCTGATTAATCAAAGTCAGTGGCGGAAGGCTGCTGAGCTGATGAACTCACTCTAAATTTTCGGTTGGCTATGTTACACTCAACCCATGAGCCGAATCGGTAGTATTTTCCATCAGTTGACCTCAGTAGTTAGGACCGCGCAACCTCAGGTTACTCTTGATTTTGGTTCACAAATGACGCGAGTGACGGTGAATGGGGAAGTGGTGTGGAATCAAGCCACAGCTTTAGCCTGGAATGAAGAGATGGAGGCGGTGGTAGCTGTGGGCGATCAAGCCAGACAGCTGCGGGGTAAAACTCCCGCACGAGTAGTGGTGATCCAACCCATTCAAGAGGGCGTGGTGGCTGACTTAGAAATGATGACCCTCTTTTTAGAAGCAGTTTTTAATCAGGCATTTCATCAGCAGGGAGTGATTAACGTGATCAGACCGCGCTGTAAAGTAGCAGTGCCAGCCGGAGTGACGCCGGTAGAGCAAAATCAGTTAAAAAGAATTTTGACAAACTTAGGCTGTCAGGTGACGATGGTGAAAAAGATTGCGGCATTAAGCAATTTACCGCGACTTAATCGACTGAAAAATTCCCATATGGTCTTAGATTTAGGGGCGCAGACAGTTGAGCTGGGCTTATTAACAGGACAAGAAATCATAGTGCAAAAAACACTCCATTCGGTGAAGGGGGATGACTTTACTCGAGTGATTATGGATGAAGTTAAGCAAGCCTATGGTTGTGAAATTGGATTTGAAACTGCCCAAAAAATTCAGGAACAAATCGGAGTGGTTAGTGATCAGGCGGCGGCAAAACTGGGCAAGATGACAGTGCGGGGTAAAAACACTAAAACTGGCACGATGATGACCATTCGCGTGGAAGCGGCAGTGTTTGCTCTGAAATTTTATGAGTTAGCCAAAAAACTTTCATCAGAGATTAGCGGCGTTTTAATCATGAGTCCGGCAGAATTAGTCACTCAGGCTTTAGAACAAGGCATCTATTTAACGGGCGGAGTTGCGCAGTTGGCAGGCTTGGCAGCCATGCTGGAAAATGAGCTGCAAACTCAAGTTTTAGTAGCATCTTCACCAGATTTGGACGTGGTGAAAAGCATGATATGACATTTTTACCTTGGTATCGACGAGACCAGTATCGGGAAGTCATCGCGGTAGCAGTTTTTACCGCGGTCTTTCTTGGCTTGCAGTGGTTGGGAGTAGCTAACACAGCGATTGCAGTTGGGGAGAGATTAGCGCGGCCGGTGACTGAGGTGGGTATGAAGGCAGCTCATGAAATTTTAGCGCCTGTTCACTATTTGCGGCAGAGTTATAAGGCCGCGCGCCGAGTTCAACAGCTAGAACTAGAGTACAGTCAGGCTTTAGCCAAAATTACTCAGCTTGAGGAACTTGAGCGAGAAAATGAGGTGCTGAGAGAAATTTTATCTGCCCAAGAAAAACAGCTGCCGTCATTAATTGCGACGCCCATCGTATCTTATGGCCATCCGAGTTTAAGTCTGGGGACTGCGGAAGGAGTGATCTCAGGAGCGCCGGTCATCGCTAATGGAGTGCTGCTGGGTTTAGTTGACACTGTTTCCAGTCACCAATCGACAGTGACTTTATTAAGTCAGCTTCGCCAGCCGACCATTTTAGCTAAAACTGAATCAGGAGCTACTGGTTTAATTACTGGAGATGCCCGAAAAATTTTGCTGACGGAGCTGCCGGTAGATACTGAGTTGAAGTCAGGTGAAAGAGTGATGACTGTTGGCCAAGCCCAGATTCCAGCCAATATCTTTATTGGGACGGTGGGGCAGGTCGTCTCTAATCAAGCAGCGGCTTCACAAACGGTGGTGGTAGAACAACTGGTTAGTTTTTATGAGTTAGCCATTGTGGAGGTGATCCCATGAATTATCTCCATTTAATTTTAAAAATTCTCGGCTTATTTATTTTGGCGGCTTTAGAACGAGTCATTGGTTTGCCGGCCTTACTGATTGTCATCGGTATTTTTATTACTGCTGATGCCGAGCTGGTGCCGAAGTTAATCTTGTTAGCCTTATTAGTCTGGTTAACGGCCAGTATTTTTGCCTTAACTTGGGTAGGAGCAACCTTATTAGTAGTACTAGGTTATGCTTGGTTCTTTTTTGGCACCGAGCTGCTACCCAGTACCTTATTAAGATTAGTTATTTTAGGTCTAATCAGTGGCTTGAGCAGTGGCTTGTTAATTTTTCACCAACTTCGCCTTCAAGATGTCATTTATATTTTGCTAGTGATGGGGCTGGTTATAATAATTGTTAAAGGACAGCGTTATTTTCAGATTAAATCTCAACGAACTAGTGTCCGGTGGCGATCTTAAATTTTCCAAATGATTAAAAAATATGATTAAAAAAAGGTCTTACACCCAGCCAGCTCAGCGGCTTCAGCAGCAGCATCGGCAGCGTCTTTTTTTAATTGCGACTGCGATTATGGCGGTGTTAAGCTTGCTTTTGGTTAGGCTAGTTGATGTACAAATTATTAGAGGGGTTGAGTTTAAGAAGCAAGCTGACGATAATCGTTTCTTTTCAGTCAGAATTCCGCCCGAAAGAGGGGTCTTTTTAGATCGATATGGTGAACCGCTGGTTCACAATCAGCGGCTTTATTATGCGGTGACTGATCCTCAGGCTGCACACCCTGAAATAGCGCCTGTATCTCGAGAAGAAGCGTTGGAATTAATTGCGACGCAGCCGGCTCAAGTTCAATATGGAGTCCAGCGTCATTACCTGTTTCCTAATGAGTTGGCGCATACCTTAGGTTATGTTGGTCCAGTGACAGCCGATGACCTGCTGCGCGAAAAAAACCTGGTAGTTTCTGATCAAATCGGCAAGTATGGTTTGGAGCAGAAGTTTGATGAAATTCTCCGAGGCAGAGCGGGTAAAGAAGTTTTTGAAATTAATGCTATGGGGCGCAAACAGCGGTTGGTGTCCAGTGAGCCAGGTGTGCCTGGTCTAAACATTGAAACGACGCTTGATCCATATTTAGCCGAGTTGTCTTTAAAGGCTTTAGGTAATTTGCGGGGAGTAGTCATTATTGAAAGTGGCCAAACTGGTGAGATTTTAAGTTTGGTTAGCAGTCCGACTTTTAATGCTAATTTCCTTAGTCAGCGCTACTTAGATACGGTCTTAGAACAACAGCGGCAGCAGCAAGTTCAAGCATACTTTGATGACCCGCTGCAAGTATTTTTCAATCGGGCCGTGGGCGGCGTCTATCCTCCCGGCTCAATTTTCAAGTTGATTACTGCAGTTGGTAGCTTGGAAAGTGGGGTGGTTGATACTAGCACCACGGTGATTGATGAAGGCGTTTTGAAGGTGGGAGATTATGAGTATGCTAACTGGTACTACACTCAATTAGGTGGTACCGATGGTGAGATTGGACTCAGAAGAGCAATTGCCCGCAGTAATGACATTTTCTTTTATAAGGCGGCGGAGTGGCTGGGTCCAAACCGCTTAGCAGAATTTGCCCAGCTGTTTGGACTAGGTGAATTAACAGGAATTGAGCTGGGCCACGAGGCGAAGGGAGTGGTGCCAAATCCAGAGTGGAAAGAAAGAGTGGTGGGGGAACCTTGGTATTTGGGTAACACCTACCATATGGGCATCGGTCAGGGAGATGTGTTGGTAACACCACTACAGATGTCTCAAATGACCCAATCTCTAGCTGGGCATGGACAGCGTTGTCAGCCAACCTTGTTAAAGCAGCCGAGTTACGAGTGCCGGGGTTTAAGTATCCAAGAGGATCATCTTGAGTTGGTTTTAGCGGGTATGCTGGATGTGTGCTCGGCAGGAGGAACTGCCTTTCCTTTATTTGAACATAACCAGCAGTATCGAACAGGGGCTGAAGATAAAACTCCTCAGCTGGAAATTCAAGAGGGCGCTGTAGCCTGTAAAACGGGCACGGCTGAGTTTGGCGGAGCAGATGAGCGGGGTTACCGCAAGACGCACGGTTGGCTGACAGCAATTGTCGGCACGCTGCCAATTAAACAAAAGGCCAGTTTGATAGCCAGTAATTCGGCGACTGTATTTGGGGAAACTGAGGGTGAAGTGGTT
Organism: uncultured Pseudomonadales bacterium; assembly: GCA_964650185.1. Classification (GTDB taxonomy): domain Bacteria; phylum Patescibacteriota; class Microgenomatia; order UBA1400; family PJMF01; genus CAZYRN01. The sequence continues at coordinate 42,759 of CAZYRN010000004.1, read as the reverse complement.
GGTGAAGTGGTTGATGAGGGGGTTGATAATAATGAACTGACTGCCACTGGCTCAGCTTCCTATCAGCGCTGGTTAGGTCAAGTTAGTGAACATGGCATACCTGATGAGCTGGTAATCACTGTGTTGGTGGAGAGTGATGAAGAGAAGGAGTTCCGGGAAGGTTCCTATGACTCTGGACCAGTGGTAGCGAAAATCCTCGAGTCAATTTTCCGATAAATTCAGTTACGAACAGCAAAATTCACCATAAATTGCAGATAATGCTCACGACATTACACTTGGTGTCACCATAACGTGGTTTAGTGACGACATGAGTCTGCCTTTAAGCAAAAAAGAAGCTGAAAAAGCTTATGTAGCGGCTCTGCTGGCGGTGCAGGGTATCGGCAGGGCTAGTTTGGCTAAAATTCAACGATGTTGTCAGGAATTGCAGGTGAGTTTAGCAGAATTTTGGCGACAGCAACCAGCTCAAATTTGGGAAATTTCCGGCTTAAATTTCAAACAGCAAGCGGCGTTGCGGCTGTTTAAAAAAAACTGGACACCCGAAAGTTATTTTGGGTGGCTGAGGGAGCAAAAGATCCAGTTGATCAGCCCTGAAGATAATAATTATCCAAAATTACTGAAAAACATTGATGATAAGCCACCAATTTTGTATGTGAAAGGACGGCTAATTGGGCAGTTGGAGCGGCCAATTGCAGTAGTAGGGACGAGGCAAATTTCGGGTTATGGACGGGCGGTAATTGAGTGGTTAGTACCTGCTTTAATAGCTCATCAATGTACGATTATTTCAGGATTTATGTATGGAGTGGATGTGACCGCACAGACAGCGGCGATGGCAGCGGAAGGGAAAACGGTGGGCGTGTTGGGTTTTGGTTTTGAGGAGATATTTCCGGCATCACAACAGTCACTTTTTGAAAAAATGATAGCCCAAAAGCAGTGTTTTCTCTCCGAGTATCCGCCGTGGGTAGGAGCTCATCGGGGCAATTTCCCCGAGCGAAATCGAATTGTGGCTGGAATGTCATTAGCGACAGTGGTTATTGAAGCAGCTAGTGACAGCGGCAGTCATATCACTGCTCGTTTGGCTGGAGAGTATGGCCGGGGAGTGTGTGCTGTACCAGGTTCGATCTTTAGTCCTTATAGTGAAGGGACGAAAAGCTTAATCAATCAGGGTGCTCGATTAGTCAGCACTGCTCGAGAAATTTTAGAAGAAGCCGGCATCTTGAGCTGGGCAGAAGCGAGTGGGATGGAAAGTGACCAGCGGCCAGAATTAGGACAGCCTAATCCAGCACAGCTTAAACTAGCTGATGACTGGCAGCGGCAGGTTTACCATCAGCTCCAGACTCACTCGCAAACTAGTGATGAGCTGGCAGATGCTTTAGCGTTACCAATTAACCAACTGCAGGGAATTTTGTCAGAGCTGGAGCTAAACGGTTTCATTAGCCGAGAGGGTTTTGACTGGCAGGTGAGGCGATAGTTGCTGATAAAAATTAGTAGGTCAGTGAAGCGTTCCTAACGGTAGAAAAAGAATAGTGTACAATGCAAGCTTATGAAGTTAGTCATTGTTGAATCACCAACCAAAGCCCGCAAGTTAGCTTCCTACTTGGGGAAAGAGTTTAAAATTGAGGCCTCAGTGGGTCATGTTCGTGATCTGCCTAAGAAAACATTGGGAGTGGATGTGGAGCAAAATTTTGAACCAACTTATGAAATTGTTACCGGCAAAAATAAGATAGTGACGGCGCTGCGGAAGTTAGCTAAGGATGCTGAAAAAATTTATCTAGCGATGGACCCTGACCGCGAAGGAGAAGCGATTGCCTGGCATGTGAAGCATCTGATTACGACCGGCAAAACCGGTAAAAAAGATCAGGATTTTTCTCGATCAACTTTTTATGAAATTACCTCAAGCGCCGTTAAGGCAGCTATTGATAATCCAGGTGAAATTAACTTAGATCTAGTCAATGCTCAGCAAGCTCGGCGAATTTTAGACCGCTTGGTGGGTTACAAAGTTTCTCCAGTATTATGGAAAAAAGTCCGGCGCGGTTTATCAGCTGGACGGGTGCAGACACCGGCCTTGCGGTTGATCGTGGAGCGGGAAAGAGAAATTGAAGCCTTTGTTCCGGAAGAGTATTGGGAACTGGATGTGGCTTTAGCAGCGGGTGATTCTGAAAAACAAGAAATATTTGTGGATGGTAAACCACTTGAAGAACTGCCGGCGGATGTTTTCATTGGCCGAGTGGTAGCGGTGGATGGAAAGAAGTATGAGCCGCATACGGCAGCAGATGTTACCGAAGTGGTGGCGGGATTAAAAGATGCTGCATATCAAGTGGAAGAAGTGGAGAAGAAAGAGCGGCGCCGCTGGAGTTTTCCGCCATTTACAACCTCTACTTTACAGCAGAATGCGGCTTCGCGATTGGGTTTTACCAGCAAGCAAACTATGACTTTAGCTCAGCAGCTTTATGAAGAGGGTTTAATAACTTATCATCGAACTGACTCTACCAATCTTTCCTCTCAAGCGATTGAGATGGCGCGAGCTTATATTGGACAGCAGTATGGATCAGCTTACGTGCCGGAAAAAGTGAGAGTTTTTGTCAGCAAATCAAAAAATGCCCAAGAAGCTCATGAAGCAATCCGGGTGACCAATGTTAATTTGCAGGCAGCAGCTGTGCCGGCTCAGGGAGCAAAGCTGGGTGATCGGCATCAGCGGCTTTACGATTTAATTTGGCGGCGGTTTGTGGCCAGTCAGATGAAACAAGCTGTTTATGATCAGACAGCGATTGTGGTTAATGCCCAGATGAAATCGGGCGCAGCCCATCAATCAGCCACAGTTAGAGCAGCAGGATCAATTTTGAAGTTTGATGGCTGGATGAAGTTATTCCCCAGTGGTTCAGACACGTTCTTGCCAGATGTGAAAACCGGCGATGATGTAAATTATTTAGATTTAAATTCTGCTCAAAAATTTACTCAGCCGCCTCCTCGATACAACGATGCTTCGTTGGTGAAGGAGCTGGAGAAGCGAGGTATTGGTCGGCCCAGTACTTATGCCAGTATCATCTCAGTTTTGGAAGATCGGGCGTATGTGGAGCGTGAAGATAAGAAGTTTAAGCCCACCGCGGTCGGGATGACGGTGAGTGATTTTCTCTTGGAACACTTCCCAGTTTTTACCGATTATGACTTTACCGCGGAGATGGAAGAGGACTTGGATGAAATTGCGCTCGGCAAGTTGGAGTGGCGCCAAGTCGTGAACAAAGTTTACCAACCGTTGGAGGAAAGAATTGGGCAGGTAGTTGAAAAAGCCGAGCGCAAACAAATTCCTGTCGAAAAACTCAACCAGGCTTGTCCTGAATGTGGTGCCAAAGAAGGCGGTGAGCTAGTGATTAGAACCGGCCGTTTTGGCAAGTTCATCAGCTGCAGTCGTTTTCCAGACTGTAAGTACACCAACAACCTGGTTGAAAAAGTGGCTGATGTGAACTGTCCATTATGTCACCAAGGTGAGGTAGTCATTAAAAATACCCGTTACGGCAAGAAATTTTTTGGCTGTTCCCGCTATCCTGACTGTGATTGGGCGAGTTGGCAGCAACCTAAAAAAGGCGATACCATCACTCCTGAAGAGTGGGCGGCTCATCAGAAAAAGCGTGCTGAGCGCAAGAAAAGCTACCAAGAGAAAAACGGTCAGAACAAGGGTAAAGCTAAAAAAGCTGCTGCCAAAAAACCAGCTAAGAAACCTGCTAAAAAAACTGCCAAAAAGCCTGCCGCGAAAAAAACGAAAGCTAAAAAATCTTAGGAAAGAATGAAAATAGCCCTTTTTGGCGGAGCCTTTGATCCTCCTCATCTCGGACATCAGCGGGTAGCTGAAGAAATTATTGCCCAACAGCTTGTTGATCAGGTTTGGTATGTGCCGGTTTATATTCACCCCTGGGAAGCCCGATACGGTAAGTTGGACATGGTGCCATACGAGCAGCGGCTGGAGATGGTGAAGTTAATGCTGCCGTCGCAAACTCAGCTTCAAGAATTTCGCGAGGTTAGTTTTACTTACCCAACTTTAGTTTATTTTTCGCAAAAATATCCAGAGCATGATTTTTCTTGGCTAATGGGCTCTGAGTATTTAGATCGGTTTGATGATTTTTTGGCTGGCCATCCGCGTTTAATAGATTTTCAATTCTTTATTTATCCCAGAACTGGTCATCCACTGGCGCCGCTGCAGTCAAATATGACTCCTTTAACTGAAGTTGAAGAAGTGGCGATCTCATCCAGCGATGTTCGTGAGCGAATTCAAACGGGTCAGAGTATTTTTCAACTAGTGCACCCAGCAGTGGCGGCCTACATTCAAGAACATCAGTTATACTTAAAAAGAAATTAGATTTAGAAAGAACTATTTAATATGTCGCCTAGTACTCAGCATAAAATAATTTTAGAAACAGCTGACATTGTGCCCATCGTAGAAAAATTGCGCCAAGAGGGCAAAAAAATTGTTTTAACCCAAGGCACTTTTGACATGGTGCATATTGGCCACGGCCGTTATTGTCATGAAGCCAAGCAGCAAGGCGATGTCCTAATCGTGGGAGTGGATAGTGATGAGAAGGTTAAAATTCGCAAAGGTCCTGATCGGCCAGTAGTACCAGAAAATGAGCGGATGGAGATGCTGACTTATCTCAACTCAGTTGACTATGTAGTGCTGAAGAAAAAAGATGATGAGAAGTACAACTTAATTAAACTGATTAAGCCTGATGTGCTAGTCGCTACTGACCAAACCTATACTCCTGACAAAATTAAATATTTAGAGACTATCTGCGGTGAAGTATTGGTCTTAAAACCATTAGCAACTACTTCCACCAGCGCGAAGATTCGCCGAGTGCAGATTGGTGCAGCCCAAAAACTAACCAAAACTCTCAGTCAAAGACTAATTAATACCATGGAAGAAATTATCGAGGAGCTGCAAAATGGCCACGAATCCCACCACTCATAACCAGGCTATCGTCCTTTATATTCCGGTGCTTCACCAGGGTTATTTAAATTTATTGACTAAATATCCTGAGGCAGAGTTAGCGGTGGTGGATAAAAAATTTTTAGAAGGTGAGTTTAAATCGATCTTGAAAGATATCAGAGCACTCTCAACAGAGCTGATTTTGCAGCAACTAAAGAGTTTATTTCCGGACCGAGTTTTGATTCACCTGCAGGCAGAAGCAGATCTAGCGCAACTGGCTGACTATCAAGAACTTATCATGGCGGAAGACGAGATTAGTGACTGGCTAGAAAAAAATTTGGTTGCAAAAGTGACTACAGCTCCCAAAATTACACATGACTCCATTTTTTTGCGCTGGAGTTTAGCTAAAACCAAACAGCAGCAGGATATAAATCCAGACGGAGAAGTGACTCGAGATGAACTTCATCAGCAATTTATGGGCTCGGCCGTAGCGGCTTCTCAACGCAGTGCAGACTGGTGGCGGCAGACAGGCGCAGCCATTGCTAAGGATGGCCAACTGCTGGTTTCGGCTGGCAACCGTCATGCCCCCTCAGATCAGCAACAGTACTTTTTAGGTGACCCGCGAGCTAATTATTCTCGAGGAGCAGATATCGAGATGTCGACCTCTCTGCATGCTGAAGGAGCAGTTATCGCTCATGCTGCCGCACAAGGCATTTCATTGCGTGGTGCAGATCTGTATGTGACAACTTTTCCGTGTCCATATTGTGCCAGAATAATTGCCTATAGCGGAATCAAACGGCTTTTTTATAAAGATGGCTACTCGGTTTTGGATGGCGAAGGTTTGTTGCGAGCCAGCGGAATTGAGATTATTCGAGTGGCGGAATAAATAAAGTTAGAGTGGTGGAATAATCTGAGTGCAGAAGAAAATTAATTTCTTTTTTCTCTATCTTTGCCGATTTTAATTCTAACTGGTTCAAAATCTGGCTGGTCAATGTCAGGCACAATAAACTGCACATGAAGATGCTTGATGGTGCCAGCCGAATAACTGGTGTCGCCAAAACGCATCGCGACACCTCCGCCAAGAGCTTGAGTGTGTTCTTGCGCAAAATGTAGGATCTCGACGAGTTCCGCACCTTCTGCAGTTGTAAGCTCAGCTAACATTTCTTTATGTGATTTTAAGATGGCCAGCAAGTGGTATTGAGTATGTTTGTAAGGCCAGCGGTTAGAGGTTAGCAGCCAGTGAGCTGTTTCAAATAAAATGGGCGGAGTGTGGTATTTTTGGAGATTTTCCAGGCAGAAAGGGCATTCATTAGCTTCAATGATCTTTTTCATGACTTGCCGCTGCTCATCTTCACGAGCGTTTGCTAAATCAACATGCTGGGTATTGGAGTAATCTGTTGCCATCTGGTCTTTCTAATTAAATTGCGGCCGGAATGCCTTTTATGCCAGGATGAGGATGATAGTCACTCAGTTCAAAGTCCTCAACTCTAAATTTGAAAATATCAGTATTGTCGGTGTTGAGCTTCATGGTGGGAAATGGCCGCGGTTCTCTTTTGAGAATTTCTTCCACAGCCGGCAGCTGATTAACATAGATATGAGCGTCAGAGATGGTGTGAATCAGCTCGCCAGGTTTATTTCCAGTAGCTTGAGCCATCATCATCACTAAAGCCGCATATTGAGCCATATTTTGCGGAATGCCAATTGGCACATCACCGGATCGCTGGAACATGTGCAAACTTAATTTGCCGTCACGGACAAAAAAGTGCATCCAGCCATGACATGGACAGACTACAACCTGCTGCTTTTTACCGGTGCCGCGAATGGTGTACTGCGGAATCCAAGGAGAGATGAAGTGCGTTTTAAGATGTGGCAACTCGATGATCTGCTCGACAATATTTTTGACTTGATTGTAACTATCGCCTTCAGCGGTAGGGAAGTCATGAAAAGCGGCTCCATATGAGCCTGGCCCTAGATCACCTGGTTCTAAACCGCGTTTTTGGCATTTTTCAGCAGTTACCCAGTATTTCCACCAGTGGCAGCCGTATTTTTCTAACTCAGACTGTGTTCGGGCACCGTTAATAAAACCGATAATCTCGCCAATGGCCTGTTTCCAGACAGTCGGAACTTTTTTAAAATCCGGTGCCAGGTTGCGCTCAGTTAGGAGAGGAAAACCGTTTTCCAGATCAAAACGCATAGGTGGAGGAGCGATATAACTAATGGTGTCGGTGTCAGATTTTTTCTCACCACCAGCTTGGGCCATCACTCGGGTGCCATGATCCATAATGAGCTGTAAAATTTCTCGGTATTGGGTATCGGGAGTTTTTTTAGTCTTAGGTTGAGAGGGGACGGTCAGCATGAGGTTACTGTAGCAAGAAGTAAGGTTGAGTGGCAAGTGACAGTTTAACTAAGGTTTGATATAGTTTGCGGTCATGAGTAAGTTAAACGGCAGGACTGTTGAACATTATCGAACTCCAGAGATCACTGAAGAACAAAGGCGTCTGATTGATCATCCTAACTCAATTTTTACTTTAAATGAAAATGGCAGGTTAGAGTGGGCAGGTGAGGAAGAAGATGTGCAAATTTTTCAGCAGTTAATACAAATTTTGTCAGCTACGAGACAGTTAAGTGATGAGTTGTTTATTGAGCAAGTACTGCCAAATTTAGAAGAGATTTTAGCGAAGTCAGAATTATTTACTAAACTTAACTCCAAAGCTATTAGGGTGACAACAGGTCACAGTGGTCAGACTCCCTACGAACATACCATTAAGGTGCTGAGAGAGCTGAAAACTGATGGCATTGAGGCGGAGCTAAGATTTTTTCTTAGACTAACAGCCATCTATCATGATGCAGGCAAAGCTATTAGCGGGGGCATGACTCAAAAAGAGATTAATCAACTAATTCCTCCAGAGGAAAAACACTCTCATCCCAGTCATGCTGAACTAGGAGCAATAATTATTCGTCAGCTCATTGACCAAGTCGAAAATAGAGGCAAAATAGCTGATGAATCTTTTTGGGAAGCAATGGAGTTAGTCATTCTGTATCATCACTTTTTTCAAGATTTTAAAGAGCAAGTCCAGACAGAAGAGCAGTTTTTAGCTTTTATTAGAGCAGTTAAGTTGGATTTAATTGCGAAAATTTTCCTCTTGTGCAGAGCAGATATGTTTGGCGGTGTTAATTACGCAGAGTATTGGCAGGAAAACGTGAGCGCTTTTCAAGAATTATTAGATAATCATTTTTCAGCTGAGCTTACACCTGAGGAAAAAGCTCAACTTTTCTTCTATTTGAGTTTAGCAACTGTCTAAGCACCAGCTCCGTCAATAATGAGCAATGTTATACTTGAATAGATGAAATTAAAGATGAAGCGTTTTGATACTAGTCTGCCATTGCCCGAGTATAAAACTGAGCGGGCGGCAGCTCTGGATTTATATGCCCGAATTAATTTTACTATTCAGCCTCAGGAAATTGGTTATGTGCCGTTAAATATTGCTATAGAGCTGCCGCCCCATCACTGGGCGTTAATGGCAGCGCGTAGCTCACTGCACAAAAAAGGTTTGTTGATGGCTAATGGCATTGGGGTGGGTGATGAAGATTTTTGCGGTGATGATGATGAGTACCATGCTATTTTATTTAATTTTTCTCAACAGCCGGCAGTCATCAAAAAAGGGGAGCGCTTAGTGCAGTTGTTAGTGCTGCCCAGAGAAGCAGTGGAGATTGAAGAGGTGAAAAAGTTGGGTCATGATAGTCGAGGTGGAATCGGTTCAACTGGTTTTTAGGCAATCATCTGGTTTTTAGGCAATGAACAATTCTAAATGTAAGTAAAGCCAGAAAAGTAAGAAAAAGAAAGGTAATTAGGAAAAGATGGAAGTTTTTATCATTGCAGCTTTAACCGCTGATGGCTGGATCGGGCGTCATGACGCCGATTTATCGACTCGTTGGACAAGCAAGGAAGATGCAGCTTGGTTTGCAGAAAAAAGCAAAGCCGCTGGAGTGGTGGTGATGGGCAGTAATACTTTTCACACCCTGCCGCGACCTTTGTCAGGCAGAGTAAATATAGTGTTCAGTAGAGAGATTGGTAAGAATCAGCTTGAGCTAAAAAGAGGTATCAAGCTACAACCAGGAGAGGCTTATTTTACTAAGCAATCACCTACAGAAGTCATTGATATTTTGGCAGTAGCTGGATTTACTCAAGTGGCTATTTCTGGCGGAGCAACTATTTACACCTTATTTCTGCAGGCAGGCCTGGTAGACAAGCTGTACTTAACTATTGAGCCAGTCGTTTTTGGCCAAGGCATCAGTCTTTTTAATAATGATGTTACCGCTGATCTCAAGTTGATCAATCTAAAACAATTGTCATCACAAACTATCATGCTGGAATACCAGGCTTTGCGGGAATAATTCTGGAAAAGTGCGTGAATAAAGTGCATAATTTTGTGGTTAGATAGTTTTTAAACCACAAGCTGTTGTGGTTTTCTAATTTATTAGCTACGGGTATTCTGTTAGTTATCTAATATAGGAGTGTGGTTGTTATGGCTACTTTGACCAAAAGTTCTGAAAAATTTCCTCATCTTTTACTTCATCAAGGCTATGGAGAACGACGGGATTTCTTAATTGAAACTACGGATTTAGAAAATTTCCGGAACACAGTCATAATCTGGTTAAGCGAAAGGAAATCAATCATTCCAGGTAGCCTTGATGGATCTATCAATTTATTGCTGGGAGAGTTGGAAGAGATTCGACAAGAGCTTGAGCAATTAATAGTAGAAAACTTACTAATTGAACTTACGGACGGAGGCTGGGTGGCCATGGGTACGCCTTCGCCAACTGAAGAAATTGATTATGACCAAGTGAGAAGAAGTGTGAATGGTCAGGGTAGAAGATCGGATATTCTCGATCGACTATTTGAAATAGCAGGTAATTTAGATGAAAAGAATTTAATTAAAGAATTGGAAGAATTTTTAACATTATTACTTTCAGCATACTTAGCTGTTCCTATTAACACTCCAGTTAATCAAGTGATTGCTGATGTAGAAGAAAAGGACCGAAGAAACTATCCAGCTATATTTTTTAATGGCAAAGATTATTTTACTGGTGAAAGACTTACTCAGGATGATCGACAAAAGCAAAAAGATCACTCACATCTGTGTCTACGATTCATCAGAAACAACCTACAAATCTTAGGTGAGGAGCGCCCACTTGGACTTGAGCGAGTAGATTGGTGGCCCTACAAAGATTTAATTGGTGACTTTAGAAATCCCATGAATTTTGAGATGTTACAGGAACAATTTAGAAGGGACCATCCACTTCCCGCCATGGCTCAGCAGTACAGCTTAGAATAATATGCTATTTTTTGATAAGATATCTCCATGTCAAATAAACCTGGTTTTTTAATTACTTTAGAAGGCGGCGAGGGCGGTGGTAAAACTACTCAGGCAGTTCGCATTAGAGAGCGGCTGACTAAAGTCGGCAAAGATGTGTTAATTTTGCGCGAGCCGGGTGGCACGGTGATTTCTGAGCAGATTCGGGAAGTGGTGTTGTCTAGTAAAAATGTTGGCATGGCTTTTACAACTGAAGTTTTATTATTTCAAGCAGCTCGAGCCCAGATTTATCGCGAGCTAGTTATTCCATCTTTGGAATCTGGCAAAGTAGTCGTGATGGATCGCTCCCGCGACAGCAGTGTGGTTTACCAAGGTTTGGTGAGGGGTTTTGGTAAAGAGATGATTGAAGAGTTGAATAATATTTCTACAAAAAATACTTATCCTGATTTAACTTTACTGCTGGATGTGGATGTGGCGAAGGGTTTAAATCGCCGTAACGACGCCGGTGATGTGAATCGCTTGGACATGGAAAATAAAAAATTCCATGACCAAGTTCGGGCGGCTTACTTAGAGCTGGCCGCTGCTGACGAGATGAATCGGTGGGTAGTGATTGATGCCGATCAAGATGTAGATGAGGTTGAGGAAGCTATTTGGGCGGCGGTCAAAGAAAAAATGTCATCCCACTAAATTACCCGTTGCAATTGGATTATCGCTAGGACTATACTGTCATTCTTAGTGCCTACCACTAAGAAAACTACTTTCCAGCAACAACTGAAAACACCCCATTCGGTGTTTGGTTTCACTCCCGCCCAGGCGGGATTTTTTTTGCATCTTTTTCATTGGCATCTTTTGCATAAACACCACTCAATATTAACTAAACTGAAAGGAGCATGATGCAACAGTACATCAAGGTGTCGAGTTACGAAGGACGCAAGGGAGAAGTCAAAAGAGTGGTTCTACTTTACTCTGGTGGCCTTGATACCTCGATGATGCTGAAATGGATTGCGGATGAGTATGAAGCAGAGGTAATTGCGTTAACAATTGATATTGGTCAGCAAGCGGATGATTTAGAAAAAATTAAGCAAAAAGCACTGGATTTAGGTGCTTATAAAGCGGTTTTAATTGATGCTAAAAAAGAGTTCGCTTACCATTATATTGCCTGGGGCATTAAAGCGAATTCTAGCTATCAGGGAAAATACCACCTTAGTACGCCTATCGGCCGGCCGCTGTTGGCAAAATTAGCGGTTGATACGGCCCGCAAGTATGAGGCTGATACCATCGCTCATGGCTGTACCGGCAAGGGGAATGACCAAGTGCGGATTGAAGGCACTGTACTGACTTTAGCACCGGAAATGAAGATCATTGCGCCAGTTAGAGAGTGGAGTATGGGTCGGGATGAGCAGTTGGAGTATGTGAAGAAACACAACATTCCTGTCAAACAAACTAAAGACTCGCCTTATTCTTATGATGACAATATGTGGGGCGTGACAGGTGAGAGCGGTGAAATTGAAAATCCGGAAATGATTCCGCCCTTAGAGAAAATTTTACAGGTGTGTGCCTTGCCGGAAAAAGCACCTGATAAATCAGAGCTGGTGACGCTTGATTTTGTCAAAGGCTTGCCAGTGGCTTTAAATGGTAAAAACATGCAGCTGCATGAGCTAATTATGAAGCTGAATAAGATTGGCGCCAAACACGGCGTGGGGGTGACTCATCACATTGAGGATCGCTTAGTCGGGTTGAAGGTGCGCGGTTTATATGAAGCGCCTGCAGCAGAAATTATTATTCAAGCACACTTTAACTTAGAAAAATACGTCTCAACTCGTTATGAAAATGAGTTCAAGGCTGAAATTGATAATAAGTGGGCTTATTTATGCTATGGCGGTCTGTGGTATGAGCCGCTACTGCAAAATCTCAATGCTTACTTAGACAGAGTTAATCAGAAAGTGACTGGTAAAGCCACTCTCCGGCTGTATAAAGGCTGTGCTGAAGTAGTAGCTGTCGAGAGTCCCAACTCACTTTACAAAGAGCGGTTAGCGACCTTTATGAAGAGTGAGGGTTTTAACCAGAACTGCTCAGCTGGCTTTACGGAAATCTACACGCTGCAAATGAAAACAGCTCAAGAAAAACAGTACTTTGCCTTGTTTACTATTGGTGAAGATGACAATAAGCAGAAGTATTTGCCTTTAGCTAAAAAGATGATTGAGTTAGGATATGAACTTTATGCTACCAATGGCACATACCGCTTCTTCAAGAAAAACAAAGTGCCATCCATCTTAATTCATAAGATGTACAAAAAGAAAAATCCTTCTTTAGAAGATCTGCTGAGACAAGACCGATTTGATGTCATTTTCCATGAGCCCTACCGTGAACAAACTGGCGAAGCCAAAGCTGATCAAAAAGTCATTCGGGAGTGGTCAGTCAAAAATGACACTAAGTACATTGATAACTATGAGATCGCGGAGAACTATGTTCATAAACTAGCGAAAAGATTGGTCGTCAGAAATGGCAAACGCAGCTAAAAAAGCTACTGAAGCGAAGTTAACAGGCCTTGCGGAGTGGGATCTAAAAGGCTTGTTGCTTGAGGAAATTAAAGCTCGAGGCGGGTGGGTGAATGCCCACACCCACCTGGATCGGGCATATTCCATTACTCCAGATTTATTGGACTTAGCTGAAGCACAGTTACAACAAAAGTGGACGCTGGTAGATGAAATGAAACGAACCTCAACGGTTGCTCAAATCTATGATCGGATGGCGATGGCAATCGAGCGGCAGTTGGCTCAGGGAGTGACTGCGCTGGGCAGCTTTATTGATGTTGATGAGGTGATTGAGGATAAGGCGATCCAAGCTGCCACCAAAGTAAGAGAAAAATATCAGGCAGATTTGGAGCTGGTTTTTATTAACCAGACTTTAAAAGGAGTTATCGAGCCGACGGCGCGGGAGTGGTTTGAGCGAGGAGCTGAATTTGTGGATATTATTGGCGGCTTGCCGGGTAAAGATCTGGGTAGGGAAGAGGAGCACCTAGATATCATTATGGAGACTGCTCAGCGGCTCAATAAACTTGTGCATGTGCATGTTGATCAGCTCAATAGTCCTCAAGAAACAGAGACTGAACTGCTTGCTGCCAAAACTCGCCAGCATGGCATGGCAGGAAAAGTGGTGGGGATACATGGCATCTCCATTGCCAGTCATCCGCAAGCTTATCGTCAGCAGCTATATCAGCAGCTCAAAGAAGCAGGAGTGATGATGATTGCATGCCCAACGGCGTGGATTGACCACCGGCGTCGCGAAGAGCTGCAGCCGGTTCATAATTCTGTCACACCTGTGGAGGAGCTGACTGCGGCCGGAATTACCGTCGCCATTGGCACCGACAACATCGCTGATATTTATAAACCATTTACTGATGGGGAGATGTGGCTGGAGTTAAGATTTTTACTGGAAAGTCTGCACTTTTATGATTTAGCTGCACTAACCAAAATTGCCACTAGTAATGGCAGAAAGGTGCTGGGCTTAACCGAAAACAGTCAAGCAAATTAAATCATGATGGAACAACCTTTTTACGATCCTCAGCTTTCATACGAAGCTAATTTTGAGACAGGTCCATTTGGGGCTTTTGCTGATGGTGAGCAGCTGCATCGACTCGATGAACCGCAAGTAGAGTTTTTAGGTCAGAAATTATTTCAGCCATTTGGTATTCCGGCTGGACCATTAATTAACGGTAAGTTTGTGGCAGCTGCTTTTGTCAAAGGTTTTGATTTGAATGTTTATAAAACTGTCCGCACCAAATTTTATCCCTGTCACCCCAACCCGAATGTGCTAGCGGCGAAAATTGAAGGTGAGCTCAGCTTAGAGAGAGCTCAGCAGCCAGTGGTGGCTGATGAAAATTATGAGGAGCCGCTCTCAATTACTAACTCATTTGGCGTCCCCTCCATGGATCCAGATTGGTGGCAGCCAGATATGGCTGCAGCCGTGCAGGCAGCTGGTAAGGGTCAAGCGCTGATCGGCGGTTTTCAAGGCACAAAGCTGCCGGGTGGTTCTGTTCAGGATTTTATTGATGATTATGTGTTGGGGGCTAGATTGGTGAAAGAGACTGGCGCGCCAATTTTAGCTGCTAATCTCAGTTGTCCTAATGAAGGCACAGCTGAGCTATTATGTTTTGATGTGGAGCGGGTGCGCCAGATTGCGGATCAGATTAAAAATGAAATTGGCAACACGCCGCTACTGCTCAAACTAGCTTATTTTGCCGAAGAGGCACACTTAGCAGAGCTAGTAGCTAAAGTCGGCCCGATTGTTGATGGATTAATTGCCATTAATACCATTCCGGCTTTGGTGGTGAATGAAGCTGGCAAGCCTGCTTTGCCTGGAAAAGGACGAGAAAGAAGTGGTATTTGCGGAGCGAGTATTAAATGGGCAGGTTTGGAGATGGTAAAACGCTTGGTGCAGTTGAGAGCCGAATATGACCAGCAATTCGTGGTGGTTGGCGTCGGCGGAGTGATGAGTGCCCAAGATTATGCTGACTATCGACAGTTAGGAGCAGACGCAGTGCTAAGTGCCACTGGAGCTATGTGGCAGCCGCATCTCGCCATGGAAATTTGGGAAGAAAGGAACTAATGCAAGCAAAAATTGCAGCAGCTTTACTCGATATTAAGGCGGTAGGTTTTTCACCCCAGCAGCCAATCACTTTTAAGTCTGGGTTATTATCACCGGTTTATGTTGATAATCGGATTTTTCCGGCTCATCCTCAGGAATGGGAGTTGGTCATTGCAGGTTTTCAGCAGTTAATTGCTCAACAAAGACTGGAATTTGATTTGTTAGCTGGCATCGAGACAGCAGGTATTCCTCATAGTGCAGCTTTAGGATATCAGCTGCGGCAGCCATCGGTATTTATTAGGAAAAAAGTCAAAGATCATGGGACTAAAAGCAAGATTGAAGGCGGTCAAGTGCAAGGAAAAAAAGTGCTGCTGATCGAGGATCACGTCACCACAGGCGGCAGCAGTCTAGCCGGAGTCGAGGCACTGCGTCATGATCAAGCTGAAGTGGCAGACTGTTTGGTCATCACTGCTTACGGGTTTCCTGAGGCTGAAAAGGCGTTTGCGCAGGCAAATGTGAAACTGCATACCCTAACAACTTTTCCTATTATTCTTGAGGTGGCATTAGCGCGAAAACTGTTTTCACCAGCAGAAAAAGAGCTAATTGAGTCCTGGCTGCAAGAACCATGGAGCTGGGCGGAAAGGAATAAATGACCACTTTTGTAGAAAAATACGAAGCTCGGGCGCAATCAATTAATTCCTTACTGAGTGTGGGTTTAGATAGTGAAATTTCCAAATTACCATCTTCTTTTTTGAGCAAAGAATATCCTCAATATGAGTTTAATAAGTGGATAATAGAGGAAACTCATCAATACACAAGTTGCTATAAATTTAACTTGGCTTTTTACGAAGCGAGGGGGGAGCAGGGCTGGCGGGAGCTAAAAATGTCCATGATGTATTTGCAGGAACGGCATCCTCAGCTGCCCACCATTGCTGATGCGAAGCGAGCTGACATTGGTTCAACTAACGAAGCATACGCGAAAGGGATTTTTGACGAGCTGGGTTTTGACGCCATCACGCTCCATCCTTATTTAGGTCATGAAGCAATGCAGCCATTTTTAGTACGTCAAGACAAAGGTTGTATTTTTTTGTGCCGCACTTCTAATCCAGGTGCTGGCGAATTACAGGATTTAATGGTGAGCAGAACTGGGGGTGATAATTTACCGACGCAGCCACTGTGGCAGGTGGTAGCTCAGCAGGTTGCTTCAGAATGGAATGAACATGGCAACTGTCTGTTGGTAGTGGGTGCTACTTATCCGGCTGAATTGTCTCAAGTGAGGCAGTTGGTGGGTGAGATGACGCTGTTAGTGCCGGGGGTGGGAGCGCAGGGCGGAGATTTGGCAGCCGTGTTGAGAGATGGCTGCAATGAAAAAGGTTTGGGATTAATTATTAATTCCAGCCGCGGAATAATTTTTGCAGACAGTCCGGCTCAGGCCGCACAAGAACTAGCAGTAGAGATGCAAGATAGGAGTAAAAATGATTGAAGAACAACAACCACCAAATTTTAAAATTGATGAGGCTGAAGAATAACCTGCATTTGAAGAGATGGATGTAGAGGCTTTAGTATAAGTCTGCTATTTCAACACCAAATATATTTTCTTCAGCTGATATCCCAGAATTCCCCCCGCCAGCCTTCTTCATTTCCTCATAAAATTTTTCTTGCTGTCTAGTCTTGTTAATTATTTCTGCGGCGATTGCAGTTGCCTTAGGATCTTTTAATAAACTTTCCTCTTTAGAATCATTAATTTCATTTAATCCATTTCTATTTTGTTCATTCGTAGGCTGCTTTTTGTTTAATATTGTTACATTCACTATAATACAGTTTGTAATTGTTGGCTATTCATTCTAGGATAGAAAGTTATGGCAAAACTACCGCGACCCATTGAGCGCTTGATTGAAAAATTTGAAAAACTGCCTGGAATTGGTCCAAAATCTGCCCAACGGCTAGTTTTTTATCTGCTGCATAATCCTGAAGAAGAATTAGCAGATTTTGCGGAAAAATTAATTTCATTAAAACAAAAAACCGTTCTCTGCAGTCGCTGTCATAACGTCAGTGAAACTGATCCGTGCGAGATTTGCAGTGATCAAACTCGTGATCAAAGTCTGTTATGTGTCGTTGAAGCGCCACTAGACGTGTTGGCCATCGAGAACTCCAGTCAGTATCATGGTTTGTATCATGTGCTGCATGGTTCGATTGATCCGCTGAATAACATTGGACCGGATCAATTATTTTTAGGTGAAATTTTAGATAGGTTAGAAGGTGTCACAGAGTTAATTATGGCCACTAATCCCACCATGGAGGGAGAGGCTACCGCGCTTTACATTCGCGAGTTAATTGAAAAAAGTGAGTTTGGTGGTGAGGCTTCTCAGCTCAGCATGACTAGAATTGGTCACGGTCTGCCGATTGGGGCTGATATCGAGTATGCCGATGGAGTGACAATTGCCCGTGCACTCGAGGGTAGACGCCAGCTTTAACTTATATAGCAAGCGATCTTATGGCTTGTTCAGCTGTGACTTATTCAGTAAACTGAGCTTAATGATCTATCATTTAGATCGCAACTTACCAAAGAACTTTTTTGCTTCAGCTTTAGCAGAAGAACACCTCTTTTTCTTTTCTCGTAACAGACAAAGAGGTGTTTTTTTGTACTAAAAAATAGCCCGCCCGGGCGAAGGAGGTATTGATGCGGATATTAATCGCGTCCAAAACTTTCACCATCACTCAAGCACTGCGTGCTTTTGCCATCGAGCAAGCCAGCAAGCTGCAAAAGCTGCATCAGCGGATCGGCAAAGTCCAGATTTCACTGGATCATAAAGTCGCTGGCTCTAAGCGAGATCAAAATGCCATTATTAAATATGTGGTCAGCCTGCCTGGAAAAACCATTGTGGTCAGAACCATGGCGAGTGATATGTATGAAGGTATTGTTGATGCGACCAACGCTGCCATGAGGCAAGTCCGCAAGATGAAAGAAAAACAGATTCAATTCAGTCGCAAATCACTTTCTCATTGAGAAAGCCTGGTTTTTCTAGTATCTTAAGATCATGAGTGATTCAGATAATTCGGTAGTTGCAGCAGATCCAACCCAGGCTGACGATCCGACCCAGACTAGCGATCCAACTCAAACAGCTGGTACTTCTCCTAGCCCGATGGATATTTTAGAAGATCTGTTAAAAGATGCGAAGGGAGCAGCTGAAGTTAATCAAGAGCTTAGTCAAATCGAAGAGCAGGAGAAGGAGCAGGAAGCGGCCAAGCTGGCAGAATTAGAAGAAATTAAAGCGCGGCAGCAAGCTGAAGATGCGCAGAAAATTGAACAGCAGCTGGCAGAAATGAAACAGGTTTTATCCGGATCAGCAGAACAAGCTCGACAGGATCAAGTTCAGGCCACCGAGGATGAAGTCGCGGCGGAAACCTCTGATATCGAAGAACATGGCATTCGTCAAATTGAACATATCAAAATTGAAGTAGATGAGTCGGAATAGATTGAGGAAAGCTATCTAGATGCCAGGACCAAAACCAACTGCCAGACCAAGACCAATGGGCGGTTTTAACTCAAATCTGGGTGGATTTAGTGAGCATCTTGATGAAAATGCCATGCAGTCAGCCATGCAGCAGAAGCAGTTGAGTCAACAGCAGACTAGTACGCAACAAGGCACAGGCAAAGCTGGTACTAATCCACTGCTCGATAAGACTAACGCCTTAGACCAAAAACCAAGTCAGGGTACTTTTCAGCCAGCCCAGCCACGGGAGGTAGGATCAATTAAGGATGAGTTGCTCAGCAGACCCGTTAAAGATGTGGTGAAAGGTTTGGCAAGTTTATTTGATATTGGGGCGCTGTTGGGAATTAAGGTTGAGGACACTCCCGAAGATCAGGCTAAAAAACAGCAGCTTCATCAGCGCTGGCAAAAATTGGATCAAGAACAACAGCAGGTGGCTCAACAAAAGTATCAAGCCAAGATGCAGGCCGAGAAGCACCAGCGAGAAGAAGAAGAGCAGCGCCAGCAAGCCGAGCAGGCACGTGCACAGGAGCGGATAGTGATGCCATCAAGTCCGAAAAAAGGACCAGTTGGACCAGCTGGATCTAAGAGAAAACGAACTGAAGATATGATGGAGCACCAGCGAAAAACATTAGGTAATGCTGGAGCAAAGCATTGAGATGAAACTTTTCAACACCATGAGTCGCCAGATCGAGGAAGTGCAGCCGCCAGCGCCAGCTAAGTTAGGTTTATATTCTTGCGGTCCTACTGTTTATGATTACGCCCATTTAGGTCATCTGCGTAAATTTACGATGGATGATCTGTTGGTGCGAACGCTGCGACACCAAGGTTATCAGGTGCATTTCGTCCAAAATATTACTGATGTGGGTCATCTGGCTTCTGATGCTGACACTGGTGAAGACAAGATGGAAAAGGGGGCGCAGAAGTACCAGACTACTGTTTGGGAGCTGGCTAAAAAATTTGAAGAACACTTCTGGTATTCCATGCAGCTGATGGGCAATTTGAAACCTGACGTCAGTCCCAGAGCGACGGAGCATATTGAAGAGCAGTTAAAGTTGGTGCAGGAGCTGGAGGCGAAAGGTTTTACCTACGTTATTGAAAATGATGGTGTTTATTTCGACACGAGCCGGTTAGAAGATTATGGTCAGCTGGCGAGAAGAGGTGATTTAGCGCAATTGCAGGAGGGGGCGAGAGTCGAACCGGTGGCTGGTAAAAAGCATCCGACTGATTTTGCGCTGTGGAAGTTTGAGCGGCCGGGAGAGAGTCGGGCGATGGTTTGGCCTAGTCCCTGGCATGAGCGAAGTTTTCCTGGCTGGCATGTGGAGTGTTCTGCGATGAGTATGAAGTATTTGGGTGAGCAGTTTGATATTCACACTGGCGGTATTGACCACATTTCAGTTCATCACCCTAATGAGATAGCTCAGTCTGAGGCAGCGACTGGCAAAAAACCATTTGTGCGGTATTGGGTGCACCACAACTTTTTAATGGTTGAGGGTGAAAAGATGAGTAAGTCCAAGAATAACTTTTTTACGATTGATGATGTGATGGAGCGCGGTTTTCATCCGCTCGCGCTGCGGCTGTTGTTTTTAACAGCTCATTACCGATCTGAGATGAATTTTACTTGGGAAAACTTAGCTGGAGTGCATAAGAGTTATCTGCGGTTATTGGAGACATTAAGTCAATTTAAACGGGAGTCAGGGCGGACAGTGTTGAGTGAAGATAAGCTAGAGAAAATTGACCGCTATCGGCAGCAATTTTTTGCTGAGCTAGCTAATGATTTAAACTCGCCAGCAGCGGTAGCGGTAATGTGGGAAGTGGTTAAGTCCAACATTCCAGGAGTTGATAAACACGAACTATTAATGGATTTTGATCAGGTGCTGGGTTTAGGCTTCAGCCAAGCCGATCAGATTTTAGCTAAGTGGGGCGGTACAGCGGTGACTGCAGTTGAGCTGCCGACTGAGGTGAAACAGTTGGTAGCAGACCGGGAAAGTGCTCGTCAGGAGCAAAATTGGGAACTGGCAGATCAAATCCGACAACAACTGCTTGGTCATGGCTTTGAGGTGAAAGATACCCCGCAGGGTGCAGAACTAATTAAAAAATCTAATTTTTAACTACATTAAACCGCTATCGCGGAAAGAGTGATGGCTCTGAGCAGTGACGATCAAGTGATCTGCGACTTCTATTCCCAACAACTCACCGGCAGCTTGCAGCTTTTTTGTTGTTTCCAGGTCATCGTAACTTGGCTGAGCATTACCCGAAGGATGGTTATGAACCAAGATTAAACTCCGGCAAGGCAAGGTAATGGCTTGAGCAAAAATATCTCTGGCTTCGACTGCATTAGTATTTAGTGAGCCGATGGCAATGGTTTGCTTTGCCAGCAACTCATACCGTGCATTGAGATATAACACCAAGAGATGTTCGCGGTGACTGGAGCGAATGGCGGTCACTTGCGAAAGTACATCTTGGGGTTTTAAGATCTGCTGGGCTGGTTGAGGTGAGAAGTATCGTCTACCCAGTTCTAGAGCAGCCAGCAGTTGAGCCGCTCTAACTGGTCCAATCCCGCGAAATTTTTGCAGCTGGTTGAAAGTCACAGTGGTGAGGTGTTGATGATGCCGGTGTAAAATTTTTTCTGCTAACTGTTTCGCGCTGACTTGCTTAGTGCCAGCCCCGAGAAGTATGGCAATTAGTTCGGCGCTAGTGAGATTTTGCGGTCCAGCTCGCTGCAAAATGGAGCGGGGTTGCTTAATAACTGGTAGCTGCTTTAAGGTGGTGTGAGCTGGTTGAGGAATCATTTAGATCCAGTATAAGTTAACTAGGTGGCACGAAGTGTAACCACATCAACGTTTTGAAAGGAATTTAGGAGAAGGCGGTTTAATTCAGCAGTTCTTGAGTGTAACGGTAAAATCTTTGCAAGGTAGTTAAGTTTTCCGGTTGGCCGGAAGCATTCAACCAATTAGACCAAGCCCCGGCAGCACAACCATTGGTGGGAAGTATTTTAAAGGAGTACTGCTGGGTTGGATCAAGATAATTAACAGTAATTGATTGCACGCCATTGTTGAGATCGGTTGAAGCTAGATCGATACCGCCAAACCGCTCGTCATTCGGTTCATAGCCAAAAACAACACTATATTGATTGGCGTCGGTAAGGGGGGTGAAGAAGAGTGTTGCAGCACTGCCTTCGCGATCAATCTGGAATAAATCTACTATACCTACCGGGTAAATATCTTGGCAAGTGGGGGCTTCAGCTTTAGAGAAAGACACTTGCTTAGGAGCGGTGTTGGTGACGGGAGAAGGCGATGGAAACACCGCTGGTATTGGGGTTGGTGAGGGGCTGGGTTCTGGAGATGGCTCGGGACTGGGATCAGGGCTGGGATCAGGACTGGGATCAGGGCTGGGATCTGGGGATGGCTCAGGCGATGGATCCGGAGTCGGATCAGGGGATGGCTCAGGTGTCGGCGTTGGTGTAGGGTCTGGTTCTCCACCACTTTCAGTAAAATCAGGTTTGACTGTTAAATTCCACCGAGCGGTCAAGACATCAATAAAAGGTTGGATTGTCTCAGTGGGATTTTCTGGATTACTTGCCACACTGGGATTAAATTGACCGGCGGGTTGGGCGGTGGAGCTAATAAAAAGCCCCCAGTTATAAGGTCCGGCCTTAAATGTATAAACGGCATCATGAACTTCCCAGCTATCAAATAAATTAGCAATATCGATATTGTAATCAATAAAGGTATTGGTGTACCAGCCATTTCCTCCAGAGTCTTCAGTTTGCTGTGCTGACCATTCACCAATATAGATTGGCACACCTAACGTCTGTTGACTAAAAATTAAGCCAAACCTAGTTCGGATATCATGAGGATAATCAGTAAGATACTCATCGACAGAATTGTAGGTGACTGAGTTAACGGTAATGCTGCCTGAGGTATAGATTGTTTTGACCACATCACCAGGAAAAGCCTCTGGGGCAGTGGGATCGGTCATGCTAGATTGATTCCACTCCACACCGCTCTCGAGAGTGGGATAGACTACTTCCTCATAATGAGTCAACGCTTGCGGCCGATACATGTGCACGCTCATCACAATCCGGTTATTGGTGACAGATTTCAAACTATTAATTAAAGAAGAGCCGGGAGAATAGCCGAGGAAATAAATCCAAGAAAGCGGTTCTGGTTCAGATTCAAGAAAAAAGAGTTGGGTGGCGTTGTGATTATTTTCAACAATTCCATCAACAATCTCTTCATAATAGCGAGATGAATGGATGCCCTTTTGGTAGCTTTCATCCTGTGCCCACGGTTCATTGATAAAATCATATCCTGCGACAGTGTCATTATTTTCATAATGAGACACAATGTCATACCAAAATTCTTTAAAAGCCAGTCGAGCTGCTTCTTCATTTGGCTCATCGCCCCAAAAATTACAAGGATTACCATAACCCTGATAACATCCACCTAACGGATGAGCTAGCCCGTCATCTGTGTTTTCTCCCAGATAAGGCAATGTAAAGTCCACCAAGATTATCCAGAGATTATTATCTCGTGCCCACTGGACATGCTGGTCTAAAACAGAGAAAAACTCGACTGGATCTTGTTCATACCATTGATAACTAAGACCAAAGCGAACGTGATTTGCTCCCATTTGCGAGACTTTTTCATAATCTCCAGGTCCGACATTAATCTTGTCGATATCTGATGCCTGCCAAAGACCAAGAGCATTTAAATTATTAAAATTAACACCCTTTAGCATTACTTGCTGACCTTGATAATTGAATTTGTGTGGGTCAGTGCTGTCGACAGTCAAGAAATGGGGACCTGTTTGAGCGGTGGTGGTCGATTTAGAAAAGGGAGTTCCTAAAAACAAGTAACCAGTTAGCAGTAAACTAGCGATAAAACCACCAGCGAGCAAGAGTTTTTGATGAAAATTAATATCGATCCTTCAAATTAAAGTCTTGGTTAAATACTTCCTCTTACTTAGAGTAGTAGAGAAGCATTCTTACAGTCAATAGCCGAGATCGTTTGACTGAGCGATAAGTTATATTTTAAAGGTGTGACTTGAGCACAAACCTTGAGTAAAGTATGATATTGGTATGTCATCAATTAAAAAATTACGACGGCCAGTCAAAGGCAGAAAAATTGCCGGAGTATGTCTCGGCATTGCGGAGTATCTGTCAGTTGATGTAATTGCAGTCAGAGCCATTTTTTTACTGCTGCTACTGCCTGGTGGACTGCCCGGACTTCTTCCATATTTAGTGCTTTGGCTGGTGATTCCAGACAAAGAGTAAATTAGCAAACCTAGTTACTCAATTGACAGCACTTTTTGCTTTGATTTGTGCCCCGAAATCAGCTGCACTTGATTTTTCTTAAGGTGAAAGTGATCAGCAACTGCCTCAATTAAAGCCTGATTGGCTTGTCCCCCTATGGCTTTTTGCTGGAGATAAAAATGCCAGTGGCCAGCTTCGTCTTGGATCACCCGCGACTGTTTCGAATTGGGGTGGGCAATGACGGTGAGACGTTTTGACATGATACTGTGATGTTCGTAATTTCTTACTCAATTATAACCCACGGTACTCATGGTCAGAAACACAGCAAAGAAGGAAAGCTACCTTAGAAAAAATTTAGCCATGCTAGTTTTTGTTGTTGCCGGTCATAAACCAGAAGGAATTTCCCGGCTTAAGCTAAACAGTGCTTTTGCGTTGGTCTCTTGGCGGTGGGGTGGTAGAATCTAGATCATGTCTTTATCTATCGGTATCGTTGGTTTGCCTAATGTCGGCAAGTCAACTTTATTTAATGCCTTACTCAAACAGCAGGCGGCTTTAGCGGCCAATTATCCCTTTGCCACGATTGAGCCCAATGTTGGTGTGGTGCCAGTGCCTGATGTCAGACTGGCTAAACTGGCTGAAGTTGTTCACACTAACACCATTAAGCCAGCTACGGTTGAGTTTGTGGATATTGCCGGTTTAGTTAAAGGCGCGCATGAGGGTGAGGGATTGGGTAACAAGTTTTTAGCTAACATTCGCGAAGTAAGTCTGGTGTGTCATGTGCTGCGGGACTTCGCTGATGAAAATGTGCTGCGCGAAGGCAGCGTGGATGTGAAAACTGACCGCGAAATTATTGAGACCGAGTTATTGTTGGCTGATCTGGACACTTTAGCTAAGCAAAAACCACCCAAAGCTACTAAAGAAAAGGAACTTCTCGAGCGTTGGAGTAGGGTAGAGCGGTTTTTAGAGGCTGCTCAAGCTGGCACGCTGATCATAAATATCTTGGCAGATGAAGCTGATCAGCAGCTAGCTAAGGAACTGAATCTGCTGACCGCTAAGAAAATTTTATATGTGATTAATGTTGATGAACACAGATTGAAGGAGCACAAGCCAATTGCAGGGGTGTGGAGTGGAGAACTGGGAGTTAGTTTGCAGGATGTGGTGGTTATCAGCGCGCAGATTGAAAGTGAGCTGAGCAGTTTGGGTGATGAAGATCAGCAACTATACTTAGCTGATTTGGGAGTAGAGCAAAGCGGTTTAGAAAGATTAATTGCCAAAGCCTACCAGCTATTGAAACTGCAAAGCTTTTTAACTGCTGGCGAAAAAGAGGTCAGGGCCTGGACAATTCATCAAGGAACGACTGCTCCGGAGGCAGCTGGAGTGATTCATTCCGATTTTGAGAAAAAATTTATTAAAGCCCAGCTCGCCAGCTACGCTGATTTTATTGAATTTGGCGGCTGGAAAGGGGTGAGGGAAGCTGGCAAAATGCGGCTGGAAGGTAGAGATTACGTGATGCAGCCCGACGATGTAGTGGAGTTTAAAGTTGGTGCATAAGGATTTTTACTGTATAATATAAGTAGTGTGCCCCTCAATATTAGAGACCAAGCCTTTTAGGGCACATCAAGAAAGGATGTAAATGATTGAAATCATTGCTGATAAGGAGCCTCGATTATATGAGCTGACTTATCTTCTTCCCACTAATTTAACTGACTCTGAGCTGAGCAAGGCTAAAGAGGCGGTGGTGGCATTAATTAAGAAGCACCAAGGTCAGGTTGTTCATGAGGAAGACTGGTCCAAGCGCAAGCTGGCTTACCGGATTCGTCATGCTGGCCAAAAGCAGGCTGAAGCTGTTTACACCTTCTTAATTATCAGCTTTTTACCAGATCAAGTTCAGGCTTTTGAAAAAGAACTGAAGATGAGCGAGTTGGTGATGCGTCACTTGCTGGTAAGCAGTGAATATGAAGAAGCGGCTGAAATTACTCCGAGCGAAAACTCATTGGGTGAAGTGGGCGCTGATAGTCCAGCCGAATCAGGAGATCAGAACTGACTACAGTTGGTGTAATAAGAACACGTTATATTTGAATGAATCTTAGTAACTAGTGATCACAGAAAGGAAATGAATAATGTCAGTTAGATCACTCAATAAAGTTATGTTAATCGGGAACCTTACCCGGGATCCCAACTTGAGGTTTACCCCCAAGGGAACTGCAGTCTGTTCTTTTGGAATTGCGACCAATCGCAGTTGGAGTGCGCCCAACGGTGGAGATAAGCAAGAGCGAACCGAGTTTCACAATATTGTGGCTTGGGCTAAGTTAGCTGAAATTTGTGGCGAACTGCTGCACAAAGGCGACAAGGTTTATGTTGAAGGCAGATTGCAAACTCGAGAGTGGAAGACCGATGATGATCAAAGTCGTCGCACCACTGAAGTCGTGATTGATAATATGATCTTGTTGCGTTCTTCCAGCGGTAGTAGTTACAACGAGGAAGAAGTACCAGAAGCTGCGGCTGATGAAGAAGCACCTCTAGATGATATAGCAGATGTGGAGGATGTCGCTGATGACATTCCCTTCTAAATAAATAACAAAAGGAAAAATTATGGCAAAAACGAAAGACTTAAGAACTTTTACCTATAAGAGTGTCAAAACTCTGGGTCGCTATGTGACTGAACAAGGCTATTTAATTCCCCGCGAAAAAACTGGCCTTTCTCAAAAACAGCAGCGGCAGTTGGGCAAAGCGGTGAAAAGGGCTAGACACCTGGCATTGTTGCCGTTTACCCAAACCCTCTAACTGAGTTACAATAGCTCTCTATGGTAAACAGGGCAAAAATCAAGCTATCAATGGCAGCAGTCAGAAATCTGGTACTGGGAATTCTGTTATTAGCCTTGGGTGGAGTAGTGGGTTACCGCTACGGCATACAAGGCGGTACACCAGCCAACATCCCACTGTCCAGCATTGTTAACACTGAGCTGCCTGAAGCAAAGCAGGATAGTGTCGACTTTTCAGTTTTCTGGGAAGTGTGGAATTATCTTGATCAAACCTACCTAAATCAAGAGCAGCTGGATGCAAAAGCGATGGTCAACGGCGCTATTCAAGGGATGACAGCTGCGGTCGGTGATCCTTACACGGCTTATTTGCCCCCTGAAGAAAATCAACGGCGAGCAGAAGATTTAGCCGGCTCATTTTTTGGCGTCGGGATCGAGCTGGGTTACATCGACAATACTTTAGCTGTTGTCGCTCCATTGAAAGGGACGCCGGCGGAAGCAGCTGGTATTCAGGCCAGTGATTTAATTATCCATGTGCGCGATGAGATGAAGGATCTAGATGAAGATACTACTGACTGGTCTCTGACTGAGGCGGTGGAGAAGATCCGCGGTCCGAAAAACACCACTGTCACCTTTACCATTGCCCGCAAAAATGGCGATGGCAATTATCAAGAACCCTTTGATGTTGATGTCCAGCGGGGTGAGATCGTGGTGGAGTCGGTGGAGCTAAAGTTTGTTGAGCATGCTGGTAAGAAAGTAGCTCACTTAACGGTCTCAAGCTTTGGAGAGCGGACACCAACTGAGTATGATCAAGCAGTTAAGGAAATTTTAGTTAATGGAGCAGATTTAGATGGCATTGTCTTAGATCTGAGAAATAATCCGGGTGGTTTCTTTGATGGGGCGATTGATGTTGCCAGTGAGTTTATCGATGGCGGAGTGGTGGTCTCACAAAAAGGCAAGATCACGCAGCAGGATTATAAAGCACAGGGTCGAGCGAGGTTGACCAATTTCCCAGTTGAGGTATTAGTGAATAAAGGCAGTGCTTCCGCTTCAGAAATTGTGGCTGGAGCGCTAAGAGATCAACTTGATGCTAAGTTAATTGGCGAGCAGACTTTTGGCAAAGGGACAGTTCAGGATCGGCGTGAGTTATCCAATGGCGGCGGATTGCATGTGACCATTGCTCGCTGGTTGCTGCCAAAAGGCGACTGGATTCATGATGAAGGCATTCCAGTGGCCATTGAGGTAGAAGACAACCCTGACACTGAAGAAGATGAGGTGCTATTGCGAGCTATTGAAGAGATTTAGCACAGTTATTGTCTGAGTGCTAATTATTTGATAAGCTTATCTGTACGATGAAATTCAACAATCAGCATAAAACTTTCTTATTAGGTTTATCCGTTTCCGTTTTGATCTTAGTTTCATTTTTTGCCGGAGCAATTGCTGACCGGTTGTTTGTAATTCAGCCACTGGATGTAATTACTGGCAAAATCAGGCTGCCAGCAGTTCGTAATCAATTGAGCAACGCTGATAATTCTCAACTAGGTACCATCATGGCAGAACAAGCTTCAGTGGCTGATATTACTGAAATTGCGGCTGAGTCGGTGGTGACGGTGTCAATCAGACAAGAGCAGCAAGTGATAGAGCGTTTTGACCCATTTGGGATATTTGGTTTGCCCAGTACTAGAACCGAACAAGTCCAGCGAGATATTGGGACTGGTTTTGTAGTTGGTGAAGAAAATTTAGTCGTCACCAACAAACATGTGGTGGGCGATGCTGAATCTGATTATTCTGTCATTGATCGTGAAGGCAATGAGTATCCGGTGACTCAGATTTATCGTGATCCCTCGAATGATTTAGCTATCATCAGAGCAGATGGCTTAAATGTGTCGTCACTGCCGCTGGGAGATTCTGATCAGCTACGGGTGGGGGAAGAGGTGATTGCCATTGGGACAGCCCTGGGAGAGTTTAGACATACCGTCACAACTGGAGTTATTTCTGGTCTGGGTCGAGGCATTGAGGCGATCAATCCGAGCGGTAATCAGTCTGAGAATTTGGAAGATTTAATTCAAACAGATGCCGCGATTAATCCGGGCAATTCCGGTGGACCGCTGTTGGATCGGTCTGGCAAAGTGATCGGTGTCAATGTGGCTGTTTCGGCTGGGGCTGAAAATATTGGTTTTGCTTTGCCGATTAATTTAGTGAAGGCCTCTATTGATAACTTTACTGCTACCGGCAGTTTTGACCGGCCATTTTTAGGCGTGTCCTATCAAAATATTTCAGCTCAAGCAGCTTTAACCAATGAAGTCCCGCAGGGAGCTTATCTACTGCGAATTGTTGAGCGCAGTACTGCAGCGGAAGCTGGTTTGAGAGAAGGGGATATTATTACCCGGATTGATGGTGAGAGTTTACGTGAGGCTGATTTAGCCGAGATCATTAACCGTAAAAGCATAAATCAGCGAGTTAGAATAGATTACTGGCGTGAAGGTGAAAATTTTTCCGTTGATGTAACGCTGCGCAGTCAGTAAAGCCTAAAATCAAAGGAAGGCTTAGCTCTCTTTTTCAGTTTCTTTTTCGGCCTGATTTTCAGCTTGTTTTTCTGCATCCTGGAGCAGCTGGTAGGTTTGGCTAACCACATCAGTCAAGTTGCCCTGTAAAATTTCGTCAAGATTATGCCAAGATTCCTTAATCCGATGATCGGTAACTCGGCTTTGCGGGAAGTTGTAGGTGCGGATTTTTTCAGAACGGCGGGCGCGGCCAATTGACGCCCGAGCCTGACCAATTTTTTGGAGTCTTTTTTCCTCTTCAATTTCCCAGAGCTGAGAACGGAGCAGTTCTAGAGCAATCTCACGATTTTGCGTCTGTTTACGTTCTTGGCGAGCAGAAACCATGATGCCGGATGGAACGTGAGTTAATCTAACTGCGCTGCTGGTTTTATTAACAGACTGACCCCCAGCACCGCTGGAGCGGATAAACTGCCACTCTAAATCTTCGTCATTAACCTGTACTGCTGCCGGATGAACTTCAGGTAATACAGCCACTGTGGCTGTGGAGGTATGAATTCTTCCTTGAGACTCTGTCACTGGCACTCGCTGCACCCGATGCACGCCAGATTCATATTGAAGCAGTTCGTAAGCAGTCAGCTGGTGGGGCAGATCAGGTAAGCTCGCCATGCCTTTAATTTTAATGACAGACTCATCAATAAATTCAACTTTAAGTTTCAGCAGTTCAGCAAAACGGATGTACATCCGCATCAGCTCTTCAGCCCAGAGCTTAGCTTCATCGCCGCCCGCACCTTGGCGAAACTCCAAAATAGCGTGATGATGACGGGCATCAGGACCCAATTCAGCTTGAGAAGATGAGTTAAGTTGAGCTGCCGCATCGTCTAAGATTTGTTTTTGCTCGGCTAATTTGGCAATTTCAGCTTGCGCTAAAGTTTTCAGTTCAGGATCAGTTAGGAGAATTTCATTCTCTGCAATTTGCCGGTTTAGCTCGTCGATTTGAGCTTGAAATGGATTAGACATAGGCAGCGTCAACAGCTAAGCGGCTGAGCTAGTCTCACGCAGCGAATCTTTTTGCTCTCTCAGCAGTTCGCGGTAAGATTTTTGCTCGGCCTGTTTATCTGACTTCTTGCTTTTCTTAGCGGTTTTTTGCTGTTTGGCAGCTTGAGCAGCAGCCACTTTCTTCTGGAATTTATCAACTCGACCCTGTCGATCAACAAACTTCATTTCACCAGTAAAGAAGGGATGACAAGCAGAACAAATATCCACTTCAATGACTTCTTGAGTAGAGCCAGTGGTGAACTCATTGCCGCAAGCACACTTGACGACGGCGTCGCTATGCCAGGTAGGATGTATTTTTTGTTTCATAGAGATTGGTATTATAGCATAGCCAGCTCAGAAAGCTAACTAAATTAGCGCTTTTTTTGGCCTCTTTTCTCCGAGATCACCACTCCAAATAAAATTATTGCCAGGGCGGTAATTTGAATTACTCCTAATTGTTCCTGTAAGAATAATACTCCCAGCGGGAGGTAGATTAATGGCTGTAGATAAGTAAATAAAGCAGCTTCTGAAACTTCAATGCCGTCTTGACCTTTAATATAAGCAGTTAAACCAATAATGGAGCCAAATAAAGCCATGTAGCCGCTGGCCAGCCAAACTACTGGAGCTTGAAAGTCGGCGGTAATTTGGCTAAATAGAGCAGGGAGTGACCAGCCAGCTTCTCCCAGGCTAAGCATAAAAAATGAGCTGAGACCAATGTAAAAGCTGATAGTAGTGACAAAGAGTTTGGGTAGTTGGCGGTAATGGATTTTTGCCAAGACGTAATAAAGACCGATGGCTAGGTTCTGAGCCAAGATTAGTAAGTTGCCGGTTAAAGAGATGCCGTTGAGCTGGGTAGTACCATGAAAAATAGGCATTAATGTCAAGACAACAGCACCTAACAGAGTGATTAGAAAACCCCAGAGTTCGCGTTTTTCAACTTTTTCTTTCAGCAGCAGCACGCCCAGTAATGAGATGAAGATAGGGGAAGAAGTGGTAATTAAGCTAGCTTCTATAGCACTAGTTTGATCAAGACCATAGTAGAGAAGAGATAAAGCAGCAGTGGTGCCAAGTAGCTCGAGTCCAGCAATTTTTTTGAGCACAGGCCTCTTTTGCTTAATTTTGGGCCAAAAATAAATTAACAACGGCAGTGAGAGAATAACTGCCAAAAAGTATCGATAGAAAAGAAATCTAAAAGGAGTAGTTACGTCCAGGGCTGGCTTAATAATGATGAGGGCTGCACCCCAAGTAATGGTGGTGATAATGAGAAAAAAATAAGAAATCAGCCGTGTCGAGCGAATTTTTTTTGATTTTGATCGATGCTGGGCAGGCATAATATCTTCACCTTAAGACTGATGATAGTTGATTCAAATTAGCTTTGGTTAGTCACGCGGCTTGAGGCGAGTGATTAATTCCTCTAGACTAATTCGATCTTGATCGCCGCTGGCCATATCTTTCAGTGTCACTTGATTGGCGGCGGCTTCCTCATCGCCAATCACGACGACATAGGCAATGTTTTTATCATTAGCTGTCGCAAATTGTTTACCCAGCCGGTCAGAGTTTTCTGGGTAAAGCTCGGTGGCAATGCCGGCTTGGCGAAGTTGAGCGGCGGCGGCCATCGAGATAGGAGCCAGCTGCTCATTAAAAACTGAGACTAGTACTTGGGCAGTGCCGGTTACATTTGGCAGTAAGCCTAACTGATCAGCAGCTTCGACAGTGCGATCAAAACCAATCCCAAAACCGACCGCCGACATCTTGAGGCCAGAGAGATTTTCAATCAATTGATCATAACGCCCGCCGCCGCCCACTGAACCCATTTGATATTCGGGTATACGGCCTTCAAAAATTAAGCCAGTGTAATAATCTAGCCCCCGAGCAAGTTTTGGGTTGAAGACTAAGGTCTCGGCAGGCACTCCCAGCTTAATTATGTATTGTTCAATTTCCTTTAAATTATCAGATTTATCAGCATTTTCTATAGCGGATATAATTTCTGATGCTACTGAGGTTGATAAGCCCTTTTTAACTAATTCTGCTATCACTTCTTCGGGGGAAAGTTTGTCCAGTTTGTCAATGGATTGAGTAATAGACATGACATCAACTTCGGGAGTAGCAAAAGGCGAAAGAGTCTGGAATAAGGTCTGTCGGTCATTAATTTCAATTTGGAGTGAGGTTAAACCGATATTTTTGAACGCCTGATAATAAACGGCCACAATCTCGGCATCTGCCAGTGGGGAAGTACTGCCAAAAATATCACAATCACATTGGGTAAATTCTCGATAGCGGCCGGCTTGAGGTTTATCAGCACGAAAAACATTTTGCATCTGATAGCGGCGGAAATATCGTGGTAGCTGATGTTGCTGTTCGGCAAGCAGTCGAGCCGTGGGAACGGTTTGATCATAACGCAGTGCTACTTGGCGACCGCCTCGGTCTTCAAAGGTGTAAACCAGTTTGTCAGCCTCATCTCCGTATTTGCCTAGTAGCAGTGAGGCATACTCGAGAGTTGGTGTTTCAACTGGTTCATAACCATACAACTCAAAAGCTGCCTTGATTTTGGCCGCGACAAAATCCCGCTTTCTTTTTTCAGCGGGTAAAAAATCTCGGAAACCCTTCAAGGTTTGAAGTAAATTTTGTGTCATGCTGTTCATTGTAACAGCAGCACTCAAGCCTAGTCTATCGAGAACGCCGGTGTTGGTAAAAGATCAGCTAGTCTTTGGGATAAAGCCGTTGCAGAACAGTGCGGTAGCCGCCGTAGGGTTCTTTATGCAAAAATCTAGCTACTCGAGTCACAGTTGTGGTGCTAGTACTCAGCTTCTCCGCAATGTCGGCATAGGACATTTCTGTAGACCAGAGCAAGAAAGCGATCTGGTAGCGAGTCGATAACTCTTCCGTTTCAGTTGGGGTCAAGAGGTCTCTAAGAAAATTCTCAATCTCTTTTTCATTTTCAAGTTGGGCAACTGCCTCGATGAGGTCTTTAAACTGTTTTTTCATATCATCTAACATTATAAAGGAGTCATATTTTAGATCAATCACCTCTGGTGAAATATTACTATACTAATTCATTGCTATTACATAAACTTTACATTGCTATAGCTAGTTAAATTTGGTTTGGTATTGGTCAAAATTAAGAATAGGGTAAAATACCGCTATAAGAATTGGTGGGTTTATTTCTTTAATAACCGCTTAATTAGGGCTAACCGCTTAATTAGGGCCCGTAGCTCACTTGGTAGAGCGTTGCATTCGCATTGCAAAGGTAGCCGGTTCGATCCCGGTCGGGTCCACAGTTGAACTAAAAGTTGAACTAATCACAGTTTTTTTCCAGACTTACTTTTCAAGTTTAAGATACATCTGCACTTCATCATCGTATTGGCCTTGCCACTTAATGCTATTGGGCAAGCGGCCGCATTCTTGAAAACCCAATCTTTCATAAAATTGATGAGCCCGCGTATTATTGCCGAGATGGGTAATCACTAGCAACTCAACTTGGTGAGATATTAATTTTTCTATCACATAGGTCACGAGATGATGACCATAACCTTGTCGGCGAAATTCAGGAGCAATGTACAGATTGTAAAGATGAGCAAGATGAGCGTGTTTGGAAAAGGCAGTATGACTGATTTGGCAAAAACTCACCAACTGTTGTTGATGAAAAATTCCATAATAACCCCAGATTGGGGAACTAATGGCAAATTCTAACTCATGCTGAAAAGCTAACAGCGGTTTTTGGCTTTCTTCCTCAAATGTTGCTAAAAAAACTTGTGGGTCAGTTTGAAGCGCCCGTAGCCGTAGGTCGCGATAAAGGGACGCATCTTGCGCGGTAAGGAGTTGAATTTGAGCTTCATCAGGCATAGATTCCTTTGATTTTAATCACACCAACCATCATTGTCGATTAATTATGTCAGCGCTTGACCTCCATTTTGAGTTACCAGCACCGTATTTTCATGTCGATAGCCAAACTGGCCAGTCAAGTAAATTCCGGGTTCGATGGTAATCACCATGTGGGGCAAAATCTGTTGGGTATTTCTCCAGCTCAGTGACAGACTTTCATGAATATCCAACCCTAATCCGTGGCCGGTGGTGTGAATAAACTTACTGCCGTAGCCAGCCGCAGTAATCAGAGAGCGCGCCGCGTGATCTAGTTCCTGAGCGGTAACAACTTTTGGCTGGTCTAAAAGTTTTAGCACTTGCCGATAAGCGGCTATAACTAACTTTTTTACTTGCACAAATTCAGCACTGGGTTGATCACCAAACCAGACAGTCCGAGTCATATCAGCCCGATATCCAGCCACCGTGGCACCAAAATCAAGCAGGACGGCTGTATTTGAGCTCAATTTAGTCGAGGTTGGCTGATGATGGGGCAGGGCGGCATGTGCGCCAAAAGCAACAATAGTTGGAAAAGCTGGCTGTTGGGAGCCAAGTTCAGTTAAAGCATTCTCAATCAACTGTTTTAATTCCAACTCAGTCTGACCTACTGTTAGCTGTTCTAACGCTTGCTTCATGACTTTTTTAGTGATGCGGGCAGCTTGGCGAATGTACTTAATTTCTTGAGAAGATTTAATTGTACGCAGTTTCCAGATTCGTTGCCGGTCTAGATCTGTCAAATGTAGAGCGGGTAAAGCCTGCAGATGGTAATACTCATTTACAAACAAGCTGTTTGGATCAATCTGCAGCTCTCGCAACCCGTCGGTCTTTTTTAGTTTGACTATCAGCTCTTGTAAGGCTTCGGGATAACAACCGGCAATATCAACAATGCCATCACTTTTTTTAAAGGGAGAAAAACTAGCACGCAGTAAAGTAGCTGATTGCGGCGTGATGACCATTAATGCCTCTCGCTCTTCAGGAACTAAAAATTGAAAACCGGAAAAATATGTAATGTCGGTGGGAGTAGAGAGTAGCAGGCCGGTTTTTGAGTCAAGGTCTTGACGTAAGTGTTGGAGGCGCTGTGAATAAATGGAGTTGTGGTTACTCATTCTCGGTGACTGTAAGCGGCGCTAAAGTTCTGACTACTGTCAAAATCTTATCATCTTTGTCCTCATATCCGACGACAATCACCTGCATCTCTTCGACAAACTCTGACACCAGCACCTCTTCACCATCATTGTCTTGAAAGCTGGTATTAGTATTAGTCACAAACTCAACTTCTTCACCAGTTCTGGAAAGCAGTGTTAAGCTATTTCGGCTGATATCAGCGATGCTGCCTAAGGCTACCACATGAGATCTGGGTCTAAGTGAAGTTGATGAGGCTAAAATGCGCAAAGGAACAAAGGCATCATCTGCCTCGACACCCATCACCACCAACCAATCTCCAACCGCGATCTCGCTGATTTCAATGTCATTATTATTTCTTCGGAGGGTCACTTGATCATCAATCGGCAAAATGCGCGTGCCATGCTGATTATTAATGGTAATGCTTTCTTCGGTGACTCGTTGCACCTCGCCGATGAAACCAGTGCGCTGTTGCGAAAGATCGTCAATAACGCCTTTAATTTGATCTTTCTTCTCATCAACTATCCGCTGAATTCTTTCCTTAAGCTGGCGAGTAGTTTCGGTGGGATTAGCGCTGTTAGTGCTGTCTTGAGCAAAACTTTGACCTGGGTTAGCCAAACTGACAACCAAGCTGCAGAGAATTAAGGTGATAAGTTGGGTGATATTTTTCATAAATTTATTCCTCAGTGACATCAGTATTGCTGGTTTCTTGATCTGGATCAGCTTCTGCCTCAGGATCACCGGTCTCTGTTTCTGTATTGGTTGTTTCTGTGTCAATCAAGGGCTCGGTGGTATAAATGACAGTTCTTTCTTCCACGATAGTATTGCCGTCAGAATCAATGGCATAAATGATAATGATGTTGCTGCCGGTTTCTAAGACTGCTTCCATGGAAAATGAGCCGGCACTATCAGAGGTAAGGATGTTTTCATCATTATTGACAAAGACGACCACATAAGTGTGGGGAATGGTGGTGCCAGTGATAGTCAGCTGTCGCTGATCGACAATAATCTCATCAGCAGGGCTGTGAATTGCTAATTGACCATTGTTGGGACTGGGAGACACCGACGCTAAAGGGTTGGTTTCCAGTAAAGTCTGGTCAGCAGTTGGTTTTGATAATGAGGTGCGGGCGGTGTAGACTCCATAAACAATAATTAACCCTGAAATTAAACCCACTACCACTGAAATGATAATTTCCTTTTTCATCAGAAACTCTATTATACTGCATCAACCGGATCGGGAAACTACTGGTTTTATTAGGGAGTTAACTTGGGATTTTTGTATTGTATGTTAGGTAAAGTTTTGGTAGGCTACAGGTGAAAGGGTTTCAGTATGATTATTACTTATAACGGACATTCAAGCTTTAAATTAAAGGGCAAAGCAGGGACGGTGGTGACGGATCCTTTTCATTCATATATTGGTATTGAAATGCCTAAAGTTAGTGCTGATCTCGTAACCATTTCTCATGATCACAAAGACCATAATTATGTTGATGCTGTCAGTGCGACCGCTCGCCGTGATCGGCCATTTGTGATTGATTCACCAGGCGAATATGAGGTGGCAGGTATCTCAGTTTTTGGTGTGCAAACATATCATGATGATCAGCAGGGAGCAGAACGAGGTACAAATATTATTTATACTATCTTACTTGATGACTTGAGAGTGTGTCATTTGGGAGATTTAGGCCATGAGTTAACTCCAGAACAGATTGATGAAATTGGCGATGTGGATATTTTACTTTGTCCAGTGGGGGGAGTTTATACAATTGGTCCTAAAGCAGCTATTAATGTTATTAAAACCCTTGAGCCGAGCATGGTGATTCCGATGCACTACCAAACTTCAGCCTTAGATGAAAACACATTTGGTGAACTGGCAACTTTAGAGGAGTTTTTAAAGGAATATGGTGTTGAAGTTGAGCCAGATGATAAGCTCAATATTGATCGCAGTAACCTGCCGGAAGAAACTGAAGTAGTAGTGTTGCGCCGCTCATAGTTTCCAGCGGTAAATACTATATGATTCTGCCCAAACGATACTATTAAGCATATGGCTACAAACAGAGTACCACCCCATGATATTGATGCCGAGCAGTCGGTGCTTGGCTCAATTTTAATTGATGCAGAAGCAATCATTAGAGTTGGAGAAGTGTTGCGGCCAGAAAGCTTTTATGATCCCGCCCATCAGGTCATCTATGAAGCTATGGAGACGCTTTATGAAGCGCGTCAGCCAATTGATGCGGTGACTTTAAATAATCAGCTGAAGAAGATGAAGCATCTCCAACAGGCAGGCGGTGCTGCTAAAATTGCCGAGTTGTCTAACTTGGTTTCAACTTCCGCCAACGTGGAGCGCTATGCCCAGCTGGTGGTGGAAACTTATGTCAAAAGGCGAGTGATTAAAGTCTCGAGTACTTTAGCTGAAAAAGCTTTCGATCCATCTATAGAGGCAGAAAATTTAATGGATGAAGCAGAGCAGGAAATTTTCAAAGTTTCCCAATCCAGATCTGACAAAGCCTTTGTGCCGTTGAAGGATACGTTGGTAGAAAGTTTTGAAAGACTAGATGAGCTGCAGCGTTCTGGCGATGATTTGCGAGGTTTGCCCACCGGCTTTACTGATATTGACCGAATTTTAGCTGGTTTGCAGAAATCAAACTTAGTAATTTTGGCGGCGCGGCCAGGCATGGGTAAAACCGCGTTGGCTTTAAACATTTGCCAATATGTGACCGTGACCGCTAAGAAGAAAGTTGGTTTCTTTTCGCTGGAAATGAGTAAGGAAGAGCTAGTGGATCGGTTGTTGGTGTCACAGGCGGATATTGATGCGTGGCGGCTGAAAACTGGCCGACTCGACCAGCAGGACTTTTTGAAGTTATCTGATGCAATGGGGGTGCTAGCAGATGCACCGCTCTTTATTGATGATAAACCAGGTATGTCAATTTATGAGATGAGAACCAAGGCTCGGCGCTTAAAGGCAGAGCATGGTGTTGATTTGATCATTATGGACTATTTGCAGTTGGCTCATGGCCGAACCAAAGACAACCGAACCCAAGAGGTAGCGGAAATTTCTCAGGGTTTGAAGAATATCGCTCGCGAACTTAAAGTGCCAGTGTTGGCGTTATCACAGTTAAATCGGGCGGTTGAGAGTCGGGGAGAGAAAGCACCGCAATTGTCAGACTTGCGGGAAAGCGGCAGCATTGAGCAAGATGCGGACGTAGTAGCCTTTTTGTATCGGCAGGATGATGATGTGCGCGAGGCCATGAAGTTTAAAGTGGCCAAGCACCGGAATGGTCCAGTGGGCACAGTTGATCTCTTCTTTAGAGGTGATCGAATCAAGTTTTACAACATGGAAACCGGAATGCAGCAGACGACGGAGTAGGCGATTATTTAATGAAAATCTTGACTAGAGTCAGTGAGCCTAAAACGAGTGGGATATTCATTGGTCATTTCTAAAGCTCCTTGTTCTAGCAGCAGAAATAAAGCTTGACTTAAGTTAATTCCTAAGGGTTCTAATATCGCATTAACTTTTTTTAGTTTTTTATCATCTAAACAACTATCGGTAATACATCCTTGAGCAGCCATTATTTCATTTAAATATGGCAATAATTGATTTAGAGGGTCATTATTTTTTTGACTTTCAGTGGCCGTTGAGTGGTGGTCGTGTTGAGGTTGATGTTGTCCTAGCTCTAGGGAAAAAAGTTTGACCATAAGTTGGTACTCTATGCCTGTTGTTAATTAAAGTCAATTCTATTTTTATTTTAGCTGCCAGCAGTTTTTCAAGTTTATCGCCATACATCCAACCGGTAAAAAAATAGTTATTGAAAATCATCAAACTGGCGCAAAGTTGTGCTAAATTGGTAAGGATGAATGAAAGACTAAGAGGAATATCCAAACTTTATGGAGCAAGAGACGGAGATGATGGAGTAGAGAAGAGAAAAAAATACCTGGGTATTTATATCCAGAAGCATTCGGTGAAGCAGAAGAGCCTGCAGATAATGATTCTCGCACCACTCTCATGTTGAGAGAGCGAGGATATCGGAACGGTGGAGACGTTAGTCAGCAAGTTAGGAAACAGCTTGAACATGCGCGTAGCAATGGAAGTAATGGTAATGGAAGCCAAAGTAATAGGTAATTTGGAAAAATTATGACCCCAAATGAAGAATTTAATCCAGCTCCATCTACTTTTCTGATTATGATCTCAAATAAATTATTAGCTAATAAATAGTTTTAGACCGGCACTTGGCCAAAAAGAAGATATATTAGTCCGCCGGACAAAAAAATAAAGAGCAAAAAAAATCCAAGTGATGACTTGAGGCTTTTTAATGACTTTTCTGGATGAGGAGAGTCGGTTTTGACTAAAATGGTAATGGCAATGCCTAGCCAGACAAAAGCTTTAATCACTAGCCACCAAATATGGTTGATCTCAAAAATTTCGGCTATTATAGCTTGGACAGATGCCATAACTTCATGATGGATGATTTGCTGGGAAATTGCAAGGTTTGCTGGTATACTCTAAAGCTACTTAGGCAGTCTAAGTACTTGATGTTGAGATGTGCTGCGCCGCGGTGGCGGAACAGGCAGACGCGTAGGTCTCAAAAACCTATGGGGCTTACACCCCGTGTGGGTTCGATTCCCACCCGCGGCACATTGATCAGAGTTATATTTTTAAGAGATTAGGCTTTATTTAATGGAGAAAAGAGCTTTTTAGAGGGCTCTTTTTTTTGTATGGAAAAGAAATGCTTAATAAGTCGATAAATAAAAATAAAAAGAAAGAGGGTGGTGGTGAAGGAGAAAAAAAATAATGCTTTGCCGTCAAAGCAATTAAAAGTAGAGGCATCAAAATTAGAAATACATTGTCTGGAGTTAAGATTTAGAAAACTCTGTCTAAATGAAGAAATTAAAAAATAAACAATAAAAGGAAACAAAATTAAGGAGACTATTCTAAATAAATCAGAGGGCAAAGACTTTATAGTTACTTCTTTATTCAACATAGTCAAATTATAGTATATAACGCTATAGAAAGGCAAAATTATGGTATTAGGATACGGAGATACATGGAGTATTACAGGTCCCTGGAATGTAAAACAAAGATTTCAAAACTTAGAAGAGTGGGTAGATTATTTTGGTACAAAAGCTGGGGTTCCTGAGACTGGTTTATCAGATGACTGCTATTAAACTTAAGTAACTAAGGTTTTCATCTTAAAAAATAAATCAACGCTAAGGTAATAAGCTGTGTCCCCAAACCCAACATCATATTTGGTGTCGAGTTGTGGAATAATCCGTGAAAATCATTAAATGGTTTGAGGAAAAAAGGTTCCCACTTAAAAAAATTGCGGGGAAATTCGACAAAATCAGGTACTAAGCCAGTAAAAGCTCCAATCC
>CAZYRN010000004.1:0-2452 GCA_964650185.1 uncultured Pseudomonadales bacterium | reverse complement strand
AAATTGCGGGGAAATTCGACAAAATCAGGTACTAAGCCAGTAAAAGCTCCAATCCAGACATGATGCTGCAGCTGCGATACATCAGCCTGCCAAAGCCAATAAATAAAAGCTACAGACAAGAATAAATCAAACCACTCTAAAATAAAGGCCGTCCGCTTTTTTCTATGGCCGTTACTTAACCCAGTGCCCACATCCCAGTGGGGGATCCAATCTTCCAGATAATGACTGGCCAAAGTTAAGGGAATATACAGCAACGGATGTGGTAGTTTGCTAGCAATAAATGCTCCGGTAGCGCTGTGAGAAATTGACAGCATAGGCCAACAGTATACAGGTAATGGGGTTGGGGTTTCAATAAAGAGGATATACAATAAGAACAATGTTGCCAACTCTTTTTACTTTAGGTCCACTAGCAGTTCAAACTAAAAGCATTTTTGAAGTCATAGCTTTTTTAGCGAGTGCTTTTATTTTTTGGCGAAAGACTAGAGAAGAGCACTACCAAGAAGATCAGGCTTTTGATGCGTTTTTACTGGCCAGTTTAGTGGGGGTGTTGGCAGGCAGGATTGGTTTTATTTTAATTAGATTTGCGGAGTTTGGCGGCAATATTATCAGTTGGTTTGATATTGTCAGACAGCCGGGTAGTTCAATCTTTTTTGCCATTTTAGGCGCGTCTCTTTATTTATATTCATATGCTAAAAAGCAGAAATGGGATGTTTTTGAAATCCTGGATTTTTGGTTTATTGCTGTTGCCATCGGTATGGTTTTTCGGCATTTAGGCAACTTTTTTGCTGGAGTTGGGTTTGGCTACCAGACTAATTTGCCGTGGGGGATTGTTTTTCCCGGAGTCTTTGAAAAACATCACCCAGTCCAGTTATATACGGCCATCTTTTTTATTTTATTGACCATTTATTTACAGTGGGCAGAGTATCACTATCGAACTTTTACCTGGTATCGAGCTAAGAAAAAAACTGCTCAAACGGGCTTTTTAACCAGTGTCTTTATGATTGCCACCGGCTTATTTATGTTGTTGGTGCAGTTATTAACTCCGGCTCAAGTTATGGTACAGGGATTGAGATTAGATGCGGTTTTATATGGGGTGTTAATGCTCAGCGGAGTGTTGTTGCTGCTTAATAAGTCAGGGCGGTGGCGCAGCTAGTTTACTATGTTTTGGTTTACCTTTATCTCAACTCTTTTTTTCGACCAACTGTCTAAAGTTTTGGCGACTGATTATTTTGAAGTAGTGTTTAATGCTGGCATCTCTTTCTCTTGGTTGCAGCAGCTGCCAACTAATTTTTTAACGGTGGTATTGCTGATACTGGCAGCGGCATTTTTATTAATTTTGAAAAATGAATGGCTAAAATATCCAGGCTTAAGCGGAATATTTTGGGGAGGAGCGGTGTCTAATTTAGTTGATCGGATCTTATTTGGCGGAGTTCAGGATTGGTTGCCGCTGCCTTGGCTGGGAGTCACCAATAACTTGGCTGATGTGTTCATGTCTGGAGCATTGGCGCTAATTATGCTTAGAGAGTTAAGACATTATTTACGGAAAAATAATGAAAATTAAAATCCTTCATGAAGATCAAGATTTGCTGGTGATCAATAAAGATGCTGGGGTGGTGGTGAATCGGGCTGAAACTACCCCTGAGCCAACCATTCAGGACTGGCTGGCAGAACGGCAGCAGGCAGATGATATGGTCAAAGATTGGCAGGAGTTAGTGCCGGCAGATTTTGATGACAGCTATGGTTCTCCTGAGGAGATTTTTCAAGAACGGGCAGGACTAGTGCATCGGCTGGATAAGGATACGAGTGGGGTGTTGATTTTAGCTAAAAACCCTGGTGCATTAGCATTTTTGCTCAAAGAGTTTAAGGAGAGAAGAACGCAGAAGAAGTATGTTTGTTTAACACATGGTAATTTTCGCGTGCCAGAGGGGACAATCTCCGCCCCCATCGAGCGAGCCAAGGTTGATCGTCAGCGGATGGCGGTGGGTTCGCTAGGCCGGCCGGCAGAAACTCAGTATCAAGTACAAGCTTTTTATACAGGATTTCGGGATGGGGTAGAGACAGAGCTTTTTGATAAAAAACAGCAGCGGCAACTCTCAATTTATCAAGGTTTTTCATTGGTCCATTGTTGGCCAAAAACTGGCCGTACTCATCAGATTAGAGTTCATATGAAACATTGGGAGCATCCGCTGGTGAGTGATGGGAAGTATACGGGTAAAAAAAGAGCCAAATTAGATAAAGTCTGGTGTCCGAGGCATTTTTTGCATGCAGAGGAGTTGAACTTGACTCACCCGCGCTCCAAAGATGAGGTCACTTTTACCGCTCCGTTAACTTTAGACTTGCAAAAAGTGTTAGATCTCCTTAAAATACATTCCTAATACATAGCAACTTATTGCGGAAGCACCTCAAAAGCTTTCGCTCCCAAGTAACGAATCACTCTCCGGGTCTGGAGGGG
>CAZYRN010000003.1:0-97502 GCA_964650185.1 uncultured Pseudomonadales bacterium | reverse complement strand
ACTGATATATCAGTATTTTTGTAGATTATGCAACAATAATAGGGAAGAGCAGGTAGGAAATTTGCGGCTGATGGCTTGGAGCTGAGCTTTTGAGTGGTTTTTGACTGGATCGATGATTATCTGAACTTGAGTAAACCAGGCTAAATGATCAAATTTGACAAAAAAATTAAAAAAATAATTAAAAAAAATGGAGAAGAGGTAGATAAAAAAACGACATAAGTGTGAAAAGAACTGTGAAAAATTTTGTAAGAGCCGGCAACAGGGCAGAGTGATATAGTTTGATACAGTAAAATAAACAATGTGGAAAACTATGAAAAGAGCGTGAAAATTATAGGACTTATACTCGAGTTCATTAGGTGTAGATGATCTAGTATGATATATAGTTCTACTGCACCCTAGAGAATGGTGCAAGAATTACTTCTTAAGAAAACCCGAATAAGGGTTTAAATATGCGTCTAGAAACCTGTCTGCGAAGGAGGTAAAAATAGCTGATAAATCAGGATATGGAGAGATGCCTCAGAGGATGGTGGTCATGAATTTAAGTGAATTTATCAGATCGTCTGCGGCGCTGATGCCAAGCTCCTCTCTCTCAACAGAGGAGTATAGGTTTTTCCAAATGTCTTATGTCGCACAATATAACTTTTGCGACGTAATGTCTAGAACAGCGGCTGAGGCTCCTTTTTGCCTCCTTAATTCATTTGCTGCTAATTAATCTTAAATTTAACTGTTTTTATTTACTGATCATATTTCTGGTCTGCTATTCCTACTGCTGTCACTTAATTTCTGGTCCGATTGGCTGGGTTGGGCTTGGTCAATCGATTGGGCTGAAATTTTAGTAATATTTAGTAAAAATGGGTTTGTCCTCACAACAGTGATTAATATCCAGGTAATAGTAATCATCTTTGTAAAAAAAAGCCGATTTTGGGCATCTGAGAGGCTTTTGCCTGGTAGTAAAAATAAAATAGCCTGGTAAATCAATATAAATAGATATGGCAAGCAGCGGCTGTGTCGGGCTTAGCCAAGCTGTTGTTAACGTTTCAGGGGTTATAGAAATTTACGACAGCCAAATATAGCAAGGAACTTTAACAGCGAACCCTAACAGCCAGCTTTAACAGCCAACTTACCAGCCAACCCGAAAAATACTACAATACGTAGTAAAACCTGTTGATCCTTAAATTTGGCTGAATTAACATAAAATTAGTCAAAAAAATTCTTACCAACTTATATTTGACATCTGGGTGATTCTGCCCTACGGTAGAGTTATGGAGACCTCTTCTCTTCCCCAAGTATCATTAGTGAACTTTCTCGAGCATCTCGAGGTGGAAAGAAATCTTAGTCAGTTGACGATTCGCAATTATGCTCATTACCTGAATCGCTTTGTCCACTGGTTTGAACAACAGGGTCATCAAGACATGACCGAGCTAGATCAAGAGGTGATGAGGAAGTACCGAGTGTTTTTGGCGCGATTTACCGATGATCATGGTGATCCATTAAGTAAAAAAACTCAGGGTTATCATATTATTGCTTTGCGGTCGTGGCTGAAGTGGCTGGTGAAAAATGATGTGGAGGTGTTGCAGCCGGAAAAAGTAGATTTGCCTAAAGGTGAATCTCAGCATATGCAGTTTT
Organism: uncultured Pseudomonadales bacterium; assembly: GCA_964650185.1. Taxonomy (GTDB): domain Bacteria; phylum Patescibacteriota; class Microgenomatia; order UBA1400; family PJMF01; genus CAZYRN01. The sequence goes on along the minus strand of CAZYRN010000003.1, from coordinate 95,876 downwards.
TAAATATTGAACAGTTGGAACGACTATTAAATCAGCCTAATCCCAGCACACCGGCGGGGCTGCGGGACAAAGCAATTTTGGAAGTGCTGTTCTCAACGGGCTTGCGGGTGAGTGAACTAGTGTCACTGAACCGCGACCAAATCGATACGCTCAAAAGAGAGTTTGGAGTGATCGGTAAAGGCCGCAAGCCACGGGTAGTTTTCTTAAGTCAGCGGGCGGCAGCGTGGTTGGAGCGGTGGCTCAACTCACGTGAAGATGATTGGCGGCCAGTCTTTATTCGTTTTGCTGGCGCGACTCCGGAAAACTGGGATGAGGGTGAGGAGATGAGATTAACCAGCCGGAGTGTGCAGCGTTTGGTGAGAAAGTATCAGCGGCAAGCTAAGCTGCCGGTGAAGATTACCCCCCACGGCATTCGTCACACTTTTGCGACTGACTTGTTGTCCAATGGAGCTGGCTTGAGAGATGTGCAGGAGATGTTGGGTCATAAAAATATTGCCACTACCCAGATCTACACTCATGTTACCCGCCCGCAACTGCGCAAGATGCATGAGGAACATCACACCGATTTATAGGTGAAATTTGGATGTTTGCCTGATGTCAATTAACTAACACCAATGTTATCGGTCATTAGCAGTCTTACTCTTACTCTGCTAATAAGCCCCTATTAGATCAAATACCGATGTATCAAGCAAAATTTAACTAGCCTCTCCTCTGCCCCACCGATCAGTCAAATTATTTTTTCAGCCATTGTTAGCCAAAAAATTTTGGTAAACGCAGGTCGGACCAGCATTAGAAAGTACTAATACAATACATTAAGAGATAAAGAGATACTCAATGAGAGAGAAACCAATATTAAGTAATAGAAAGATGTAAAAAGATGAACTCAGACTCAACCCGGCTCCACTCTACATAGATCTAAGCTTTCATGTTAAAATAACCTTCTTGAAGGGCCGATAGCTCAGTTGGCTAGAGCGCCTGTATGGCATACAGGAGGTCGTGGGTTCGAGTCCCATTCGGTCCACTTTAAAACTCTACTCTTCTCCATCCACTTCTTCAGTCAAAGTTATGCTGGCGACTTTGTCATTAGTGCGCAGTCTCATTAAGATCACGCCCTGAGTTGGTCTGGTTAAAGTTGGGATCGATTTCTTGGTAATCGGCATCTTGATGGTCTGACCAAGCTTGGTGCCAATCACCAGCTGCTTATGGTCTGGAGAAACTAATCTTACTCCCGCAATATTGCCGGTTTTCTTGGTTACATCAGCAATCTTGACGCCCATACCGGATCTTTTTTGGACGGGATACTGATTAAGCTGGGTGCGTTTCCCCATGCCATTTTCAGTTACCACCAGCAGTTCTTTAACGACTGTTTTGCCATCAATCACTTCTGTTTCTGAGTCGAAGGCTTCCATGCCTATGACGAAATCGTCTTTCTTAATAGTAATGCCTTTAACTCCCTTGGTATCGCGATTTGATTCTTTAACTTCTTTTTCGCTAAAGCGGATTGATTTGCCTTGATAAGTAGCCAAGAGAATATCATCATTTCCTTCTGTTAGCTTGCCACGTACCACCTCGTCATTGTCATTCAAAGTAATGGCAATAATGCCGCTACTGCGGATATTTTCATATAAGCTAACTTTAGTCTTTTTAACTAAACCAGCTTTGGTGGCTAGACAGATGTACTTATCTTTATCTTTCTTAATATCCACTTTGAGAATTGACTCAACTCTTTCCTCAGCAAGCAGATTAATTAAGTTCACCACCGCCGTGCCTTTAGCAGTGCGGCTGGCCTCTGGAATCTGGAAGGTCTTCAGTTCAAAGACGCGGCCTTGATTGGTAAAGAGCAGTAAGTTGTCATGAGTTTGAGTGAAGACAATGGTTTTAACTAAGTCTTCATCTTTCATGGTTAAACCTTTGGAACCTTTGCCACCGCGTGACTGTGAACGCAGCATAGATGGACTCATCCGCTTAATGTAACCAGATTCAGTTAGGGTTACTACCGCTGATTCATTAGCCACTAAGTCTTCCTCGTTAAATTCACCTACTTTGCCTTTATGTAGAATGGTTTTCCGTTCATCTCCGTAGAGTTGAATTAATTCTTCCATCTCGGAGACAATTACACCTAAAATTGCTTGCGGATTACTCAGTAAAGCCAGTAGTTTGTCGATGGTATTTTTAATCTCTTTATATTCATCTTCTATTTTCTGCCGCTCAAGGGCTGCTAGCCGCTTCAGCTGCATGTCTAAGATAGCTAGAGACTGGATCTCTGACAGGCCAAACTTGCTCATTAAGGCGTTTTTAGCAGTATCAGTATCTGCAGAGTCGCGAATAGTTTGAATGACCTCATCTAGGTTCTTCAGCGCAATTAACAAGCCTTCTAAAATATGAGCTCGATCCCGCGCCTGCTTCAAGTCATATTGACTGCGGCGGACAATCACTAGCTGACGGTGCATGACGTACTCGCGCAAAATCTGCTTAATGTTCATCAACTGCGGTGTGCCAGTGCTGTCGAGAGCCACCATGTTCATGGGGAAGCTGGTCTGGAGTTGGGAGAATTTGAAAAGTTTATTTAAGACGACTTTAGGTCTGGCACCGCGCTTGAGATCAATGGTGATCTGCATGCCAGTCCGATCTGAGTCATCATTTAAATCGCGGATACCTTCAATCTTTTTATCACGCACCAGATCGGCAATTTTTTCGAGCAGTCTGGCTTTATTAACCTGATACGGCAGCTCAGTGACAAGAATCTGGAAATCATTGGACTTCTTTTCCTCAATGTGAGCTTGAGCTCGGATAATAACTCGGCCTTTACCAGTTTTATAACCTTCTTTTATTTCATTGAAATCATAAATAATGCCGCCGGTCGGAAAGTCTGGACCCTGAATGTGCTCAAAAATATCATCAAAAGAAATATCAGTTTCAAACTCACCTGCTAAAACTTTGGCTTCTTCATTGATGTAAACATCAATTAACTCAGAGCTGGCAATATCCTCGGTCTTAACCTTTTTCTTTTCCTCAAATTGCTTTTTTAATTTGGCAATTCTCTCGGTGGTTTCTGGATCAACTTTAGAGGTGCCTTTTTCAATCATGGCCATGATGGCGTGGCCAACTTCAGTTAAGTTGTGAGGGGGAATTTTCGTTGCCATACCAACCGCAATGCCTTCTGCACCCATCAAGAGTAGGTTCGGCAGCCGGCCGGGTAAGACTGCTGGCTCTTGCAGTGAGCCGTCAAAGTTGTCAGTGAAAAGAACGGTTTCTTTATTGAGATCCTGGAGCAGTTCTTGACTAATTTTTGCTAATCTAGCCTCGGTGTAACGCATGGCTGCTGGACTATCGCCATCAACTGAACCAAAGTTTCCCTGGCCATCTACTAGCTGGTAACGCATATTAAAGTCTTGCGCTAACCTGACTAAAGCTCCATACACTGCTGAGTCACCATGGGGATGGTACTTGCCCAAGACATCTCCGACAATTCTGGCTGATTTTTTGTAAGAGCTGGTATGATGAATGCCGCTCTTAAACATGGAGTAAAGAATGCGGCGATGCACCGGTTTCAGACCATCACGAACATCAGGCAAAGCCCGGGACACAATCACACTCATGGCATAGTCTAAGTAAGATTTTTCCATCTCCTGGGTAATGGAGATGTATCTCATCTTGCCGTAAGCTGTTTCCTCAACCTGGCCAATCATGGCGGCTGCGCCGCCATTGCCATTTAAGGCCTCATCTTGAGGCTGTTGAGTGTTAATTTGGTCTTGGTCGTTTTGATCAGTCATATTTTTTTATAGTACTTTTTCAATCGCGGGAGCAATCTCTTTTTTTCTTGATAATTTTGGTCCAATATCCAGCACTGAATCTTGAGTTTTGCCGCCAAAAGCCTGTTCAGCTACTGCTATTTCAGCCTCTCCAGCTAAGAGCAGTTTGGTATTTACTTGCAGGACGTCGCTAATGGCAGTAAAAGCCAACTGTACTTGGTGAGTTTCTTTCATTTTAGCTAAAGCCGTCAGCAACTCATCTTTACGCTCAGTTAATAGTTCAGCTTGATCAACTGTTTCTATCTGGCTGATAAAGGTTTTCTGACCAAACTCAAACACTTTATAGTCATTTTGAATCATCTCCTCTGGGCTGAGTGATGAGAGATCAGACTTGGCTTTCATAATATCGGTGGTAAATTGGGTCAGATCTTCAATTCCCGCCAACTCGGCTAACTCTTGAGCTAACTCATAATCTTTTTCGGTGGTGGTGGCAGATTTAAAACCGACAGTATCAGATAAAATTGCTGCCAGCATTAAGGCTGCTAAAGTTGGCTCAGGCACAAAATCATGCTGTTTCATTAAGTAATAAACAATAGTGCTGCTCGAGCCCCAGGGTTTAAAAGTTAAAAAGATCGGTGAAGTTAAGTTTAAATTGACTTTATGGTGATCGATAATTTCAGTGATCTGGTTTTCAGGCAGGTTGGCCAAGCGCTGGGATGGTTCATTATGGTCAACTAAAACTACTTGATCTGTTGCGCCTAGTTCCTCAGCGGTGATAACTCGCGGGGCATCAACTCCAAAACGCTCCAATAAATAACTCGTTTCTGGATTAACTGGATCAGCAATCACTGGTTCAACCAAGTCATAACTAAACTTAGCTTGCTGTCTGAAAAGTGCTGCTAAAGCCATGGCGGCGACGACCGCATCGGTATCGGGCTTTTGGTGACCAATAATGTAAGTTGTTGGCATAGGCTCCTTTAGGTGTCCACCTCAGCGAACTGAGCATTTTTCTGAATAAATTTTTTGCGAGGCATGACGTCGCTGCCCATCAGATCATTGAAGGTCTGGTCGGCTTCTTCAGCATCAGCGACAGTGACTTTCTTGAGGATTCTAGTTTCCGGATTCATAGTTGTATCCCAAAGTTGTTCGGCGTTCATCTCTCCAAGACCTTTGTAGCGTTGGATCTTAATTTGAGCTTTATGACTATCACTCATAGTTTTCATTTTTTCCAAGCGGTCATCTTCGGTGTAGACGTACTCTTCATTGTTGCCGACTGTCAATTTATAGAGCGGCGGAACGGCAATATACAGATAACCTGCATCAATAATTTCCGGCATGTGACGGTAGAAAAATGTCAGACCTAGCGTGGTAATATGCTCACCGTCAACGTCAGCATCGTTCATTAAAATAATGCGGTGATAGCGTAAATTTTCTACATCAAATGTATCACCAATGCCAGCTCCCAACGCAATTACTAAATTTTTAATCTCTTCTGAAGCCACGATCTTATCTAAACGGGCCCGCTCTGTATTTAAAATCTTGCCTCGCAGCGGGAAGATAGCTTGGAACTTGCGGTCACGGCCCTGCTTGGCGGTACCACCGGCTGAGTCTCCCTCAACGATATAAATTTCGGCTTCTTCTGCTTTCCGGCTTTGACAGTCAGCTAGTTTACCCGGCAGGGAGCTGCCTTCTAAGACGCCTTTGCGGACGACTGCGTCTTTAGCAGCGCGAGCCGCCAGGCGAGCGCGAGCAGCCAGCATGATTTTATCAATAATGGTTTTACCAACTTTAGGATTTTCTTCTAAGAAAGTAGTTAAACCTTCTTTAACCACATAGTAAACAGCGGCTTGAGCTTCAGCATTGTTAAGTTTTGCTTTAGTTTGTGACTCAAACTGCAGGTCATTAGCGGGCATTTTGACAAAAATTACCGCTGTTAAACCTTCAATTAAGTCATCAATGGTAAATGTTTCTTTTTCTTTTAATAATTCATGCTCATCTGCATAATCACGAAAAACTTTACTAATGGCCATTCTAAAACCATTAATATGAGTTCCACCGTCAGGAGTTCGAATTACATTAACGTAGCTGTCCACCCGCTCGTTAAAGCTATCGTTGTACTGCATGGCGACTTCAATACCAATTTTCTTACCAGTAGTGTCATCAGTCCAGTCATCAGCTACATAAAAAGGTTCATGTAGTGGCTTTTTAGACATATTGATATGTTTGACCAATGACTGAATGCCACCTTCAAAGTAGAAGTGTTTGTGGACATTTTCAATGCCGTCAAAAAGCTCAAAGTAAAGTCCTGCCATTAAGTAAGCGCGGTCTTTAAGAACTTGAGTCAGCACGCGGTGACTAAATTCGGTTGTGGAGAAAATTGTTTTGTCAGGCACAAAACTAACCAATGTACCAGTTTCATATGTTATGAAACGTTTTGATTCAAGAGGAAATAGTTCGATAACTTTTGATTCAGGTATGACTTTGACTGGTGCTTGAGGAGTACCTTGGGAATGGGCTTGGTAGTAATACTTCTTGCCTCGCTTGGAAATAACCTGCATTGCTCCAGAAAGAGCGTTAACTGCTGATGAACCGACTCCATGCAGTCCGCCGGAGGCTTGATAAGCTGTTTCCTCAAATTTTCCGCCGGCATGGAGCTTGGTCATGACCACTTCCATGGCGGATACACCAGATTCGTGCATCTCGACTGGAATACCGCGACCATTATCGACCACAGTGATAGCTTGCTGACCTAAAAACTTCTCATCACCAATAGTGCGCTCGACGTCATTTACTTCACGGCGATACAGCTGGATGCGTTTGCCGTAGCCGGCAATGGCTTCGTCAACTGCATTATCAAGAATCTCTTTAGCCAAGTGGTGCAGCCCTTTGGAGTCGGTTGAACCAATATACATTCCAGGCCGCTTGCGAACTGGTTCCAGGCCTTCTAAGACTTTAATATCTCGTGCTTCGTAGTGTACTGCCGGTGTTGCCATATTTTGTGCTACTTTTAACTGTTTTTATTAACAGATGTTAGTTTTATCACACAATTATTTAAATTTAAAGTGTTGACACCCCAAGCAAGGCGCTTAACATGGCTAAAATCGGCTTTTTTGCAGGTGTGATGTGGTTTTCGCTGTTAGCTGGATCGGTTTTTTAGCTGAAAAAAACAGTTTTCCAAAGCCAGTGCCACATTAGCATTGGCTTGCAGCTGATTAAATGTAGCGAGTAGCTGCCGTTGCTGCTCTAATGAATGATTTGGCTGAGCTGCTGACAGCTGACTATGTACCCAATGCATGGCTTGTTGAATTAACTGCAGTGCTGCCTCTCGATCCTTATACTCAGCAGCTAAGTGGATTAACTCCGCATAAGTGGGAGCAGTCGCGGGTTGGTTGAGCAGCTGCTGTAAGGTTGGTGGCAGCTCTTCCAGCTTAATCGGTTCTAAAACATCATTAGTCAAATACTGGATCAAACAGCGTGAAGTAATGGTCGGCAGCAATCGTTCGGGATGATGAGTCACCAGCATGAGCTGAGTTTTGACTGGCGGTTCTTCGAGAGATTTTAGCAGTGCATTTTGAGCAGGAGCGGTAATATTTTCGGCATGCAAAAGAATAAAAGCTCTATTTCTGCCTAAGTGGCCAGCATAGGCTAATTCGCCAATCAAACTTCTGATCTCAGCAATAGCAATATTTTCGCCAGTTTCATTTAGCCAGCTTAATTCTGTTTTCTTTAAATCTGCCCACCCCAGTTGGTCTTGGATGAACTGAAGAGCTCTGTCTTGCTGATCATCTTGTCCAGAGACGACTAAGATGACCGGCGGTAAATAGTGGGAAATGTGGGGCTGGTCGTTGCTCATTTTATCTGGATCGTATATCTTATTAGTAGAGGAAGTCCTCTTAATGAGGAGTTTCTTTAATTGTATGACAGAACCTGCCCAAGCACCACCAGTCCAGCCAACTCCGGTAACACCTGCTGCGCCTGTGACACCTGCTGCGCCAGCGCCTCAGGTTAACCAAACACCTCAGGCTGTTTCAGCACCTCAGGCTGTTTCGGCGTCTCAAGATGTTATGGTGCCTCAAGCAGCACCGATCGCTGCTGATTTGGTTTCACCTAATGCACCAGTGGCTGCAACTCCGCCAGTCGCTCATGTGTCTGAAAATCAGCTCAGTGAAGCAGACGTGGGTGATGAGGTGGTTAAGTACAACTCAATTTTGGAAGTGTTGTTGGATCAGCAAGCTCTGCCTCAAGATCAAGCAGAGCTAATTACAGTTGAGCAAATCAGCTCTGGTAAAACTATTGAAGAGATCATTAGAGAAAAAAAGTATGTTGATGAGGAGACCTTAACACGAGCTAAAGCCAAATATTACAATCTGCCCTTTGTTAATCTGACTCAAATTGGAGTTGCTCCTGAGGCACTTAATAAGCTGCCGGAAAGTGTTGCCCGCCGCTACCAAATGCTGCCATTTGCCATAAATGACGAGGAAAATACGCTCTCGGTTGGTATGCAAAATCCGCTTGATGTGACGGCGGTTGATTTTGCTCAACAAAAAACTGGTTACCGAATTAAAGCCTACTTTGCCACTCCTTCTGAAGTTGAGCAGAAAATTGCAGAACGTTATGCCCAGAGTCTGTCTGGTGAGGTCACTAAAGCTTTAGAAGAAAGTGGTCACAAGGAAGAAGATAAAAGAGATTATGCGGCTTTGTCGCAGGGGGTGGTTCGGCAAGCACCAGTGACGAAAATTGTCGAAACAGTCCTGACTTTTGCTATTAAAGCTCGAGCTTCAGACGTTCATATTGAACCTCAAGAGGAACGGACTAGAATCCGTTACCGGATTGACGGTATTTTGCAGGAAAAATTAATCTTGCCAAAAGCTGTGCATGACGCGGTGGTGTCTAGAATTAAGATTCTTTCTCGATTGAAGATTGATGAAAAAAGAATTCCTCAGGATGGTCGGTTTACTTTTGAAGCAGAAGGCCAAGAGGTGGACTTGCGTATCTCTACCCTACCCACCACTCATGGCGAAAAGATCGTGATGAGGTTGCTGAAAAAAGACATGAAGGTACCGACGCTGCCTGAGTTAGGTTTAACCGGTTTAGCCCTGCGGAATTTAGATGATGCGATTAAAGTGCCTCACGGCATTATCCTGGTGACTGGTCCGACAGGTTCAGGTAAAACCACTACCCTCTACTCTATTCTCAATAATTTGAACTCTACTAAAGTCAACATTATGACTTTAGAAGATCCGGTTGAGTACCAGATGGACGGCATCAACCAGGTGCAGATCAACCCTCAGGCTGGTTTAACTTTTGCCAGCGGACTAAGATCATTTTTGCGGCAGGATCCGAATATTATTATGGTTGGAGAAATTCGTGACAGCGAGACGGTGGGCTTGGCAATTCAAGCTTCGCTAACGGGTCACTTAGTCTTCTCTACTCTGCATACCAATTCGGCAGCTGGTGCATTGCCTCGTATGCTTGATATGGGAGCCGAAACTTTCCTGTTGGCTTCAACGATGCAGTTGGTGATGGCGCAGCGGGTGGTGAGAAAAATTAATGAGGAATACAAAGAAGAATATAAGCCAGATCCAGAGGTAATTCAGGATATTCAGCAGGTATTAGGCGAAAGATTTAATCAATGGTGTCAGGAAAATAAAAAAACTCCAGCCCAGGTGACGCTGTTTAGAGCCAAAGAAGATCGGCCGCAGAATGAGCCGGAATATAAAGGCCGAATCGGTATTTTTGAGGTGATGCCGGTTAGCGACAATATTAGCAAAATGATTTTGCATAATGCCTCAAGTGCTGAGATTGAAAAACAAGCTCAGAGCGATGGCATGCTGCTGATGAAACAAGACGGTTACTTAAAAGCTTTATCAGGTATTACTACCATTGAGGAGGTGTTGAGAGTGGCGCAGGTTTAACTGTCAGCCTATACTTAATTAAAAGCTATGACCATTCACGACATGCTGCAACTAGTTGTTGATCGGGGCGGTTCAGACCTCCATATTTTAATTGGTTCACCGCCGACCATCAGAGTTGATGGAGCGTTAATTCCGATTGAGGGCATGCCCGTTTTGAGTCCCGAACAGACGAAAACTTTAATTGAGCCGATCATGACCCAAGAACAAAAAGAGTACGTCATGCTCAATAAGGAGCTGGACTTTGGTTATCAGTTTGGTGAGTATGGCCGGTTTAGAATTAATGCTTATCATTCCAATGGTTCATTAGCAGCAGCCTTGCGCTTAATTCCCAATGAAACAAAAACGATTGAGGAACTTAGTTTGCCTGAGGTTTATCATCAATTTACCAAGTACAAGCAGGGTTTGGTGTTGGTAACTGGTCCAACTGGAGAAGGTAAATCAACCACTTTAGCTGCTTTAATTGAGGAAATTAATCAAAATCGCACTGAACACATTCTGACCATTGAAGATCCGATTGAGTTTGTCTATAAACCCAAATCTAGTATTGTGTCGCAAAGAGAACTGAACCACGATACTCAAGATTGGAGTATTGCCCTGCGCTCTGCCCTACGGGAAGATCCAGATGTAGTTTTAGTTGGTGAGATGCGCGATTATGAAACAATTGCGGCCGCAATTACGGTGGCTGAAACCGGGCATTTAGTTTTTGCCACCTTGCATACTTCTACCGCAGCTCAGACAGTAGACCGGATTATCGATGTCTTCCCTGCTCATCAGCAGGGTCAGATTAGACAACAATTAGCCTCTTCCATTAAAGCGATCGTCTCACAGCGACTGATTCCGTTGAAGCAAGGTGGTCGGATAGCAGCGGCTGAAGTCATGATTGCTAACTCAGCAGTTCGTAACTTAATTCGTGAATCAAAGACTTATCAGATTGATAATGTGATTCAAACTTCCAGTGGTGATGGCATGATGCTCATGGAGACTTCATTAGCTTTATTAGTTCAGCAGGGCTATATCTCACAAGAAAGAGCGCGGGAATTTGCCTTCCGGCCAGATGAACTTTCTCGGCTGCTGAGAGGTGAATAAACAAGGTAAACTATGCCTTTTTTTAAATATCTAGCTAAAAATGAACATGGTGAAACCATTAAAGGCAAGGTTGAAGCCCGCGGCATTGATTTAGCAGCTTCGATTTTAAATAATCGCGGTCTGTTGGTCATAAAAGTCACCCCCTTAAATGAATCATCTTTTTCAGCCATCAGTTCAAAGTTTATGGGCGTAAAGCAGGATGATATTGTTAATATGACTCGCCAGCTTTCGACCATGATTACGGCGGGGCTGTCTTTATCAGGTGCTTTGTCGATCTTGGCTGAGCAGGGCCGGCCGGCTATGTCAGTATTGATGAACGATCTGCTGCGGGAGATTGAAGGCGGCAGTACTTTTGCGGCTGCTCTCGAGAAAAAAAGCGATGTTTTCTCCCGAGTTTATATTCAGTTGGTGCGGGCTGGTGAGGCAGGCGGTGTCTTGGATGAGGTGCTGGGCAGACTGGCTGATACTTTAGAAAAAGACAAAGAGTTTCGAGGCAAAATTAAAGGTGCCATGATTTATCCAATTATCGTGGTTGTTGCCTTGATTGTTGTTACTTTTGTGATGATGATTTTTGTGATTCCGCAACTGACCGAAATGTATAAAGACTTTGGTGCAGAACTGCCTTTCCTGACACAGCTAGTGATGGATATTTCCACTTTCTTTATTAACTTCTGGTGGATGATGATTGGCGGCATGGCAGTTGGTATCTTTGCCTTGAAAAAATGGATCGGTACTGAGGGCGGCGCCAGGCGATTTGATGAGTTTCTACTCAAGTTGCCGGTCTTTGGAGAGTTGAGAAAAAAAATTGTCATTACTGAGTTAGCCCGTACTTTGTCACTACTGCTAAGTGCTGGCGTCTCTTTAATTGAGGGATTGGAGATTGTGGCGGAGGCCATTGAAAGTGTTAACTTCCGTGATGCGCTGCAAAGTTCGATTAAACAAGTTGAAAAAGGCATTCCACTCTCGACAGCTCTCAGTGGCTACAAGTTTTTCCCGCCAATTTTATTTCAGATGACCGCGGTGGGTGAGGAAACTGGTAAACTCGATGACGTGCTGCAAAAACTGTCAGTTTATTTTGAATCTGAAAGTGATCAGCAGGTGAAAAACTTAACAACTGCCTTAGAACCAATGATTATGATCATCTTAGGCTTGGGAGTGGGGGTGATGGTGGTGGCGATTATCATGCCGATCTATAGCTTGACCAGTCAATTTTAATGTGTAATTCTATTACTTAACTCTTGCATAAGCCAATTTTTGTATGTAGAGTGGATGTATTAGGAAAAAAAGGTAAATTATGAAAAAACTGTCCCGAATATTAAACCTTCTCTCCACTGCTAACTTGAGGCAAGCTGGTTTCACTATGATTGAGCTGCTGGTGGTCATCGCGGTGATTGGTGTGTTGGCGGTAGCGGTGCTATCTTCCATTAACCCCATTGAGCAGATTAACAAAGGCCGGGACACCAGAACTCGTTCTGATGCTGCCCAGCTGATTAATGCGGTGGATAGGTACTATGCAATTCATGAGAAATATCCATGGAATGTAGATAATGGCACTTTCACTGCAGTCGTCACAGAGCCAGAAGAGGCGTTTACAAGTGGCACATTGACTCCTACCACTACAGTTGACTGGAGTTGGATTGATATTTTGGTAGATACAGCAGAAGTCAAAGAGGGTTATGTGAATAGAGTTGCCCAAGACAATAAAATCCTTGTTGGAAAAGCGGTTGGCTATAATGAAACTATGTATGCATGCTTCTTGCCAACCTCCAATGCTTTTGAGCAAGAGGCTATGGAAAATTGTCAGGATGGAACTACACCAGCCGGGTTAAGTGTAGGTGATCCAGCAGTTAATGCATGTCCCAATGGTACAAGCGCTGCTTTAGATGATGATAACCTCATCTGCTTACCATAACCTAGCAGTCTAGTCTGAAATTTAACCCCCTGGTCTACTCATAGCCCAGGGGGTTTTTCGTTTATGAGCCAGTTTATTTTCAAATTTAGCCGAGATTTTTATTGCTTAATGATTAAATCCTCTTTATACTGAACCAATCGATGTTTTCTGCTTTTTTATTAATTTCTAGTGCTTTGTTTGCGCTGGGAGCTGCGGTCGGCAGCTTCTTAAACGTCTTGATCTATCGTTCCATTCGAGAGGAATCTTGGGTGACGGGCAGATCTAAATGCGATCACTGCGGCCGAAAAATCGCCTGGTATGACAATATTCCCGTCCTTTCTTATCTGGTCTTAAGAGGACAATCCCGCTGTTGCAGTAAGCCCATCCCCCTCTCCTATCCAGTGGTAGAGTTTATTACCGGCATTTTATTTGTTTGGTGGTACTGGGGCGGCTCACTTTTCTTTCATTTGACCACAGAGCCGCTGCAAATTCTCCAGCCACTATTCTGGCTGTTGGTGGGCATCCTGCTGCTGCTGATCTTTTTTGCAGACTTACTCTACATGATCATTCCCGATTTGGCAGTGGGAGTATTACTCGTTATCACAGTGCTTTACCGTGTTTACTTAGCGACATCAGGCGTGATGCAGCTTAATGATTTACTCTTAGCAATGATGGGGGTGGTCATAGCCGTCTCTTTATTGGGCGGTTTATGGCTGGTGACTAAAGGCAAAGGTATGGGCTTGGGCGACATAAAATATGCAGTGCCCATGGCTTTACTGTTGGGCTGGCCCAGGATTTTGGTGGGTTTATTTTTAGCTTTTATTTTGGGTGGTATCGTAGCCATGGGTTTAATCATTGCTGGTAGGAAAAAGTTTGGTCAGATAGTGCCGTTTGGTCCTTTTTTAGTAGTAGCAACAGCCATTGCCTTGATTTGGGGAGAGTTTCTCTACACTTGGTACATAGGACTGTTAATGGGGTAAATTATGCGCATTCTCAAACTAATGGCTAAATCATTAATTATTATTGCGGTGGTGGGTGTGATTGGGGCGTTATTGGTGAGAGAAGTGTGGCTATTTATGGCAGTTTCTCAGCTCAAAAGTTCACTGTCAGTGATGAGAAGCACGGCGATTAAAAGAGATTATCTGACATTGTGTCAGGAAAAAGGCACTAGTTACCTAGAAGGCAGTGAGTATGCGACCCTGCAGCTGCGGTTCCTCTCCCCGACCGAATATGTGGTGGAAGTAATTTGCGGACAATACTCACTTGATCCAATTGTTTTAGAACAAAAGAGTTTGCCGCCCCTGGTGACTAAACTGCCAGGTAATGCTGGTGTGCTTTGGGGCAAAGAGCTGAGTGCAGTGGAAATTAGTACTTTTGGCAGATCGGCAGCGGTTGGCTTGATAGATGAAACTGTGGTGCGAGTCACAGAGCCAACCAGCTTGGGCGTTGGTCCGACTTCAGTCTGCGCTGGTTATAGTTTTCACTGTTGTCAGGAAGCCTCAGAAGTCGGAGCAGGTGAACAATTAACGGGCGTGACAGATTGTCCAAAGAGCTGTTTTAGCCAGTGCAAAACCAGACCGGTAGTACTCCTCTTTCGGACTGATCCATTCATGAATCGGGAAACTGAAACGGTGACCGCAAGCGCCGGAGAAAGCATTGAGTTTAGCTATTTAATTGGCATAGGTACTGCTCAATCAGCCTCAGTGGTACTGGATTACGGTGATGGTCAGGCAGACCAGCTGTCAGAGTTAGAAGGCAGTCGGTCACATACCTATCAATGCGATCGTGGTCAGTGTGAGTATAATGCTCGCTTGACAGCAACTGATGACCGAGGTGCAGTTTCAGCTGATCTCCCCATCAGTGTCATTAAGATTGTGATACAGTAGATATTAATATGAAAAAATCAGGTTTTTCCATTATCGAATTATTGGTTGTGGCCACCATTATTGTGGTTTTATCGACCATTGGCTTAGTTAGTTATCGCCAAGCGACAGTCAGTAGCCGCAATGCTAAAAGAAAAGCAGATTTGGAGACGGTTAGAGCGGCACTGGTGATGTATCGGACAGATGAAGGGAATTATCCTGACACAGATAGTTTTAGTAGTATGCTAGGCGAACTTCAGGCAGGAGATTATTTAAATGTGGATAATATCGAAGATCCTAAAAATGATAGTACTTACAGATATCGATACGACAGTCATAGCAATGGAGCTTCATTCGATTTATGTGCATATTTAGAAGCCGATCCAATTGAACACTACTGTGTTTACAATCCATAACCACATGAAATCAAAACGAGGCTTTACTATTATTGAGTTGCTGGTAGTAGTTACCATCATGTTAGTTATGCTGGGGGGTGGTATTGCTGCTTTTATTAAATTTAACGAAAAACAAAAAGCTATCAGCGGCGGTAAATTAATTTTAGAGCAACTGCGTTCTGCTCAGACTTTAGCCAGGATTGGAGAGAAGCCTACCGGATGTACTAAATTAGAAGGATATCGAGTTTCAAGCTATGTTGAGGCTGGGATTACTAAGATCAAAGTTTCCCCAGTTTGTTTACCAGCAATTAGTAGTGCTGATAAAATTACGCCTCTCCCCGATGGTGTGACTTTAGAGTCTAGTTTTAACATCAGCTTCAGGGGTCTTCATGGCGGCACTAATGATCCTGAAACAAAAATCGTGGTGAAAAATAATACAATTATTTATGAACTAACAGTCACTAAAGGCGGCGAAATTATTGATACAGGTCTAAAATAATGCGTTCAACATTTTTTAAATCGCAAGCTGGACAAACTATTATTGAGGTATTGTTGGCGACACTGGTGGTGGCAGCGGTGTTGGTAGCGATTACCTATGGTATGACTAACTCGACTAAAAATGCTGATCAAAATAAACAGCGGGCCACCGCCAATCTCTATGCTCAAGAAGTAATCGAGGTATTTCGGCGCGAAAGAGATAACTTGGGCTGGAATTCATTTCAAGCTGAACTAACAGATAATGGCATTTACTGTCTTAATAATCTACCTGACGATACTCAAGATTTTGCAAATCTTAATACAGGTCCGTGTGCTAGTTCTTCATATATTTCTGGAACGAAGTTTCAGCGAGAGCTCTTAGTGGACAAGAGTACTAATGAGGTGATTTTGGATGTATCAGTTACTTGGCAGGATGGTACTCGAGAACAAGAGGTAGAGTTGCGTCAGGCATTAAAAAAGATAGATTAATTAGAGCGTACGGATGGTGGTGCTGGTGGTAAATTCTTGAATGATCTCGCGATTTTGTAGTACTCCTGGTCCACTCTTTTTTAAGGTAAAACTAATGTTGATATGTGGTCGAGTCGCAAAACTTTGCCGGCTACAGCTAAATGTAGGTCCTTCCACTAATTCTACCGCTGAAGAGGTTAGATAGATGCCAGAGTTGGAGGCAATCTTTTCATGACCATCGTCATCTTCTTTTAAAAGAATAGTCTCACCGCCGTCAATGGAAGTAAATTTGATGCTATTCATATTTGGTTCACAGGTGGTGGTGTCGGGATTGGCTGGATCTAAGGGCATTAATTCCACGGCATTGCGCAGTAAAAATTCCATTTGTGACAACGCATACTGGCCTTCACTTCTGACTAATCTAGCGTTATTGGCTTGGTTGCTACTGACCAGAAAAACCATAAACATGGCTGAGGCAGTTAGCAACAGCATGACCGAAAGAGAAACCGCGACAATTAGCTCAATTAAACTAAAGCCATTTTGTTTACCTCGAGGCAGTTTCATATAGCCAGTGTATCACGACTCTTCGCTAGTTGCAGTGGGCATCGTAGTTGATTATGATGTGAAGTATGAAGCTCTCATCTCTCCAAAAGCGTCGTCAAAGCGGTCAAATCGGAGTCATAGTCTTATTAACTATGGCTGGGATGTTAACCATTGGTCTTTCTTTAGCTTCTAGAACCACTCAGGAAAGCTTGTTAACAGGTAAAGAAACAGAGTCAGCACGGGTATTTAATGCTGCTGAGGAAGGAATTGAAGAGGCACTGTCAACGAGTCTGGATTTTGAAGGTGATAGCACTTCTGGATCATTAACCTTAGATAATATTGATGTTAACTACCAAGTAACTAAGGTGGATCATTTAGCTACTAAGGTTTTTGAGGGAGTCAGTGTCGGAGTGGATGTGACGGGAGCTCATAATGATGACGACCTGCAAATTTACTTTGCTCAAACCACTGATTGCAGTAAAGACCCAGCTGCTATTATTGCCTCAGTTTTTTATGAAGATAATGGCACTACTCGTGTTAAGCATTACCCCATTACCGCCAACTCCAATTGTAGAGATGATGGCTTTGAGAGTGCTCATTATTTTGAAACTGAAGTTGATGGCGTCCTCTACATGATGCAAGACCAGATTCCTTTGGAAAATAACTCTTACTTAGTCAGAATTAAACCTATTTATAATGACACTCAACTTTATGTGGCTGGTGCCAGCGGTTTCGACCTGCCAGTGCAGTACTACTCCATCCGCTCGTCAGCTTCCAGTGACACTGGCGATGAAAATAGAATTGTTCAGGTAAATCGGGCTTTAGCCACTGCACCATCTATTTTTGATAACGCACTCTTCAGCGGCACGACCATTATCAAATAATCCTCTCCCAAGAAGCAAAGAGAGACTTCTCCTTTTTCGTTTTTACTATTACACTGTAATATATGCCTGCTCTAGCTCTCGATATCGGTACTTACACCATTAAAGCCATTCACGGCTCCACTGGCAAAGAAGTCGAAATTAAACGCGCTGTTGAAATCTTCAATAGCCTTGGTTCTGCTGTGCCTAATAATGAGGCGGTGGCGCAGAAAATGATTGAGATGCTGGAGGCGATGCTGACCGATCACAAGCTGCCCAGAGGTGAAGTCAGACTAAGTCTGCCAGAGACGGTCGTGTCTACCAAAATTATTGAATTACCAGTTTTAACAGACGCCGAGCTAGCTTCTGCCATTGGTTGGCAAGCTGAGCAATACATTCCTATTCCTCCAGAGCAATTGTCTTTAGAGTATCAGGTGCTTTATCGGCCAGATAATGGCAAGCAAACAGACAGTAAGATGAGAGTACTTTTGGTTGGAGCTCATCGAGAAATTGTTGAATCTTACATTAATGTCTTTTTAGCGCTTGGCATTGAGCCAGATATCTTAGAAACTCAAGTTTTATCAGTTATTAGATCTTTGGGAATTGAGGAGCAGGATCCGCCGACTTTAGTGGTGCATATGGGAAGCTCTAGTACTCAGATGGCGATGTATGCCGCTAGTGAGCTTAAATTTGTCACTTCTCATATGTCGGGCGGTCAGCTCTTGACTCAAACTATTGAAAAACAGATTAATTTGGACCTGCAGCAGTCTGAACAGTATAAGCGCAGTTATGGTTTGGATCCGCAGCATTTTGAAGGAAAAGTTAAAGCTATCCTGACGCCAATAGTTGACTCTCTGGTGGGCGAAATGAGAAAAGCGATGACTTTTTACACTAATCAAAATCCAGGAACGTCAGTGCCAAGAATTTTACTCTCCGGCGGCGCAGCTCAATTGCCAGGCTTAGTCCAGTACATCACAGAAAGTTTGGGCACAGAAGTGTTGGTGGCGGCGCCATTCAGCACTGCCAGTGGAGAGATTCCAGAAGGCAATCACCCAGCGTGGACAGTTTGCATGGGATTGTTGATGCGCGAGGAGGCATAGGTCATGCTGCTGATTAATTTTGTCCGAGACCGGCGCAAAAAACTCAAGGCGTTAAGTGAAGGTGATAAAAAGTATTTTAAGCTGACGGCCATAGTTTCCGGAGTTTTAATTTTTATTACTCTGGCAGCTTTTGGCGGCAGAATCTACTTCTCTACTCAATTAAAGAAATTGGACAGCGAAATTAAGCGTTATGAACAGCAGGTTTTAGCCTACGAAGCACGTGAAGAAGCGTTTGTTGTTTTTGCCAATAAACTAGATACTTTAGTGCAGATTTTTCAGTCGAGAAAAAATAAGCAGCAAGCTATTGATTACTTCTCCCAGATATTTGGACCCGATGTACTGGTAGAAAGAATTTCATATCAAGCAGATGACGAGACGGTCGATTTTGTCGTGAGATCGCCGAGTGTTTTTGCTATGGATGAAGTTATTGATATTTTAGATTCAGCTGAAACTAAGCAAAAGTTTCCCACCTCTCAGCGCAGTTCTCTGCAGCGGCGGGATGACGGCACCTATTCAGTTCAGATCGAAGTTGGTTTAGGAGATTTGGAGCAAGGATGAAGATAACTAAAACAGAAATTCCAGAGTTTAACTATAAAACCATGTTTAACAGCCGGCGGTTTTTGTTCTACGCCATTGGAGTAAGTTTATTGGCGGTCATCGTGGTTTTAGCGGCACTGGTTCCTTCTGTCAGGCAAATTTTTGAGATCCAAAAGAAGATCACTGCTCAGCAAGCCAGAGCCAGCAAGCTGCGTCAGAAAGTGGGAGATTTGGAAAATATTGAAGCCAGAGAAGCATATCAATACACGGAGGCAGTTAACTCGGTTTTGCCATCTAAAAAACCGTTGCTGGAATTATTAACCAGCTTGAATATGGTGGCAGTCAGAAATGGGGTGGTTTTTACAGATCTATCTTTGACTCCAGGTGAAATAGCCACTGATGCGGCTGAATTAGCAGCGATTAATAAAGCTAAAATCAATGCGGCTAGAGCTAATGCTGGATATGATGCCATGGATGTGGCGCTCAGTGTGGAGGGGTCATTTGGCAGCATCAAAAGCTTTTTAGATGAGATCGAAAAAATTGCCCCGCTGAGCACAATTAATAGTATCTCTCTATCCTCCAGCAATCGCGGAGTGACTGTTTCTGATCAAGATTTAGTCAGCGCTGAGCTAATGATCCAAATTCATTACTTTACCAAGCCGATCTCGGTGGCATTAGAGCAGCCGTTGCCGACGGTGGGTGTAGAACAAAATAATGTCTTAAATGAGATTCAGACTTATCTATTCCCCAGCATCGAAGATCAAAAAGAAATTTTAAGTGGTGGCTTAGAAGATCTTTTCCAAATTACTGAAGAAGAAGCTCAAGATATCGAAGTAAGTGATGAGGTGACTACTGAGCAAGATGAATCGGGTGAGCCGGCGGAATCGATTGAGCCGGCAGAGCCTGGCGAAATTTAGTCTTCAGCCAAAGTAATGTACGGGCGGATATTTTCTTTAATGGCTCTAATTTTAGCAATATTGCGAATGGAGTTAATCACAGCGCCTTTTTTACCAATAACTTTGCCTTTGTCATCTTCATGAACATGAAGAATATAAGTTGTGCCGCGCTCTTCTTCTATGACTTCGACCGAGACATCCTCGGGATGATCTACTAAGTGAATTAAGATAAATTCAAGCAGGTTTTTCATAATTATTTTTCCTCAGCAACTGGGGTGGCTTCGGCTGTTTCTTCAGCTGGTGCTTCCGCTGGGGCTTCTGTCTCTGCTGTTTCTACTGCTTCAGCTGTTTTTGGTGCTTCCGCTGGAGCTTCTTCTTTTTGAGGTACTTCAGCAGCAGCTTTGGCATCAGCTTCAGCGGCTGCAGCTTTTTCGAGCTGTTTCTTAGATGGCTTAGCTTTTCGGGCTGGGAAAGGTTCTCCGGATTCGAACCTCTTAACTAAATTGGCTACAGTTGGTGTCGGCTGAGCGCCTTTTGCCAACCATGATCGATAAGCATCCAGATCAATTTCCAAGAGCTTGGGTGATTGAGTTGGGGCGTAGTGGCCGATTTTCTCGACGTACTTCCCATCACGCTTAGTCCGTGCTTCTTGAATAACAAAACGATAATGTGGCTGGTTCTTTTGACCTAACCGGATTAATTTGATTTTAAGCATAGGTTGAGATTATACGAGGAGAATTCATTTTACTCAAGTATCAGTATATTTTTCTAGAGCAGCCTGAGCAGCGACTTGTTGAGCCGCCTGTTTGCTTCGGCCTATCCCCTCTCCGACCACTTGCTGATCGACTAATACTTGAATGGTAAATGTCTTATCGTGATCAGGACCTTCCTCGTTCACTACTTGATAATCAGGGGCTTCAAAACCAAGAGATTGAACCACTTCCTGAAGCTGGCTTTTAGCATCTCGGTATAATTTTTGTTCTTTTATCTCATCAAATTTAATAAATAAATTTTCCTCCAGGAATTTTTTGACCTGCTCAATACCTTGATCCAGATAAATGGCCCCAATGACTGCTTCGGTTGTGTCAGCTAAAAGACCTGGATTTTCCCGGCCACCTGTCGCCTCCTCACCCTTACTAAGATATAGTTTTTGGCCCAAGCCTAGACTAATTGCCACTTCTGCTAAAGTAGTAGTCTTAACTAAAGAGCTGCGGTAAGCAGTTAAGATACCCTCAGGTTCATTAGGAAATTGTTCATAAAGAAATTCAGTGGTTACTAACTCCAGTACCGCATCACCTAAAAACTCTAAGCGCTCATTTGATTCCAGCGCAGGAGAGATGTTTTCATTAAGTGCACTTCGGTGAGTTAAAGCCAATTCCAATAATTCTGGCTGATTAAATTTAGGTAACATACTTATATTTTAACTACTTCTTGATGATTTGTCCTAGGACCCCGTTTACAAATTTAGGCGAGTTGTCAGTGCCGAACTCTTTACCTAACTCAATTGCCTCATTAATGATGACTTTAGGCGGGGTTTTTTCAAACAGCAGTTCGTAAATGCTAATTCTTAAAATTGCTAAATCAATTTGATTAATGTCAGGCAAAGGTCTTTCAGCTGCGTGTTCTTTAATTAAAGCGTCAATTTGCGGTAAAACTTCAATCACTGCCTGAAACCTGTCTGCGTCTTCAGCCTCACCTTCATCCGGCAGCTGATGTTCTTGGTCAAAACTATAACTAAATAGCGCCTGCATTAAGTGAATTCGCCGTTGATGTCTGGGGTCGGGATTAGTAGCTTCTGATTCTTCCTCAGCAATGGTGTTGCTGGGAGGAGTAAATTTGTCTGACATACAGGTAGTATATCAATTATCCGCGGTCTTGTACCTGGCGGGAAGATTTTTGCTGAGCTTTGACGTTGGCAGCTTGATCTTTAGCTGGCTGTCGCTGTGCTTTGTCAGGTTTAGCTGTTGGGCGGACAGATGTTTTAGGAGCTGCTTTGCTTTTAGCTTTGGTGGCCTCACCGTTTTGAGCAGTGCCATTTTTAGCTGCTTGCTTAGTTACTTGTGAACTGACGGGAGAATTTATACCAATAGTTTGGAAAATCTGAGCCACAATGCCCATTTTATGCATGGGGACGTTAGCATGTCCCAAGTTTTTAACCAAACTTGGTCTATTTCCTGAACGTCTTTTACCGCGTTCGGCGCTAGTGATTTTATTCTTTGGTAGTGCCCCCATAAGGTTTGTAATTATAACTTGATGTTTTTATTAATACAAGAACTAGTAAACTGCTCCTTAATTCTGCATCTAATGCTGCTTAATTGGGGTTAATTGGCTTAACTAAATCATGATCATGAAAAAGCCAGGGTGACTCTTGGCTTAGCTGTGGCTGATACTGTTCAAAGATCTTTCTAGCCTGAGCAATTAATTCTAGATTCGCCCAGCTGGCAAAGCGCAGCTGATCAAAGCCGTGCTGTTCAGTCCCAAATAAATCACCCGCTCCCCTATTTTCCAAGTCAAACTCTGCCAATTTCATCCCGTCATGAGTGGTGGTAAAGATCTGCAGTCTTTTCAGCGCATCTCTTGATTTTGTTTTTGTGAACAGCAAACAGTAGGCTTGCTGACCGGCTCGACCCACTCTGCCTCTTAACTGGTGCAAGCTGGCTAAACCAAATCTTTCCGCCGACTCGATCAGCATCACTTGAGCGGCTGGCAGATCAACTCCCACTTCAACCATGGGTGTGGTCACTAATATCTTAATTTTTTGAGCAAATAAATTTTTTATAACTCGATCTTTCTGAGACTGAGCCAGCCGGCCATGCAGCAGCTCGACCTGCTGATCGGGAAAGTGAGTTTTAATTTGGTCAAATATCTCAGTGGCAGCGGCAACTTGTTCAAAGCCTTCATAAACTGAGGGGTCAATAAAAGGACAGACCACTAGAGCTTGGCTTTTTTCTTTAACCAATAGTTTTTGCAGCCAAGTGTAGGCATCAGCCCGTTTTTTCTCTGGTACTAGCCATGTCTTAACCTCTTTTCGCCCAGCCGGCATCTCATCAATGACGCTCAAATCGAGATGGGAAAAAATAGTCAGCATGATGCTGCGCGGAATTGGGGTGGCGGACATTGTTAACACATGAGGCTGGGCAGCTAACTTTTGCACTTCAGATCGTTGATTGACCCCAAAGCGGTGCTGCTCATCATAAATTACATACGCTGGCTGAATCCGTTGAAACTGATTAATGGCCGCATGAGTGCCAATGAAAAAAGTAGGTTCAGTGGGGGTGCTGAAACTAGATTTAGCGGTTAATAACTGTAGCGGTAGGTGAGGAAAAAGCTGTTTGATAGTGCTCAGGTGCTGTTCAGCTAAAATTTGGGTAGGAGCAATCAGCACTGCATGCAGCTGATGCTGCAAAGTATGAGCAGCGGCAATGCCTGCCACCACCGTCTTGCCAGAGCCGACATCGCCAATTAGCAGGCGGTTCATGGGGGTGGAAGAGTTGAGATCTACTAAAATTTCATCAAGACAGCGTAGTTGGGCGGCGGTTAGTTTAAATGGAACGGTGTCAGGAATTATTTGATCGGTTGATGGAGTGATGACTGGTGCAGATTGGGCTTGCTGCCACTGTTCTTTGATTTGATGAGAACGCTGCATCAGAGCCAGCAGCTCTTCAAGTGCGAGTCTCTCTCGAGCTTTAATAGTTAATTCTTGATCATCAGGAAAATGGAGATGGCGAAAAGTTTGGTTAAGGCTGAGAACCTCAGCTTCTTTGGCCAATGGATCAGCCACGTCTGCTAGGTGATCAATTATTTCCTTTAAAAATCTTCTTAAATTTCCCTGATTTATACCAGTAATAGACGGATAAATAGGCACTAATCTATTTGTATGCAGGGCTTCTCCTGAGATCTTCTCTACTTTAGGTTGTGACATTTGGCCATATTGATTCAGTTGACCGCTGATAAAGTATGACTGACCTTTAATGAGCTGATTTTGGAGAAATGGACTATTAAACCAGATCAGTTTTAAGGAGCCAGTATCATCTTTTACTGTCGCCCGCTGCATTGACTTTCTGCCTCGGTATTGATTAGAGATGGCTACTACTTCTGCCTGAATGGTGACTAACTCTCCAATCATCAGCTCACCGATCTTCTTTTGCGCAGACCGGTCTTCATATCGATTAGGCACAAACAAGAGTAAGTCTCGAATAGTGTTAATATTTTGAGCTTGAAACTTTTCGGCTGTACTGGGGCCAACACCAGCCACAATACTGACTGGATGATGAAGTTGATACATGAACTTAGTATACGGTGTTAAATTAAGTAGAACAAACTACTGCCGATAATACTCAAGATCATGGTGATCATGCCAATAATGGCAAAAATTTTGACAAGGCGCTGGCGTTGTTTGTTAGTCATGGTTAAGTTGAAAGTACCTTCTTTTACCGACTCGAATTACTTCAGTTGACTGCAGATCGATCTCTTGGCCAAAATCGGTAGGTTTTTCTCCAGATGGAATCAGTTCAACAGCACCCTGCTCGACCCAGCGGCGGAGCTGACTCCGGCTTTCCTCTGGCAAACATAAACTGAGCAGCTCTCCCAGCTGTTGAGGTGCTGACCCCACTTGAATGACTGGCATCTCTGCCGGCAACTCATCTCCCTGAATGGTCTGCTCAAAATGATCAGCAGCTTGCATGGCGCTGGCAGAATCATGGAACATTTCGGTGATGGTAAATGCCAGCTTCTTTTTAAACTCCATGGGATTAGCTCCAGCCTCCATAGCTGCGGCCATCTCCTCGATTTCTGCAGTTGGCAAATCAGTCAGGACGTTAAAGTAGTCGATGATCATGTCATCTGCCATGCTCATTAATTTACCGTACATATCGATGGGGTTTTCAGTTAAAGCAATGTAATTATGGTAGGACTTGCTCATTTTCCGGCCATCAGTGCCATTAATGATCGGAGTGGTTAAAACCCATTTTTCTTTATTTCGCTCCATTTTTTGCAAGGTTCGGCCCATCATCATGTTAAAGGTTTGATCGGTTCCGCCAACTTCTAAGTCCACATCCATCACCACGCTATCGTAGCCCTGAATGAGGGGGTAGATAATTTCATGACCATGAATAGGTTTGCCAGCCTTAATTCTCTCCTGAAACATATCTCGTTCTAGGAGTTGTTGAACAGTAACTTTAGCCATCAGCTTAATCATTTCACTGTAACTCAGTTCATCCAGCCAATCGGCATTATTGCGAATCTCGATTAGGTCAAAGTTCAAGACCTTGCTCGCTTGTGCCTGCCAGTTTTTAAAATTTTCCTGAATCTGTTCATCGGTTAGTTCAGGCCGAGTGCTATCTTTACCGGTGGGATCTCCGATCTTAACGGTTCCGCCGCCAATGAGGAGAATTACTTGATGCCCAAGCTCGGCAAACTGCTGCAGTTTGCGCAGGACTACCGCATGACCTAGGGTCAATTCATTGCCTGAGGGATCAATGCCTAAATACAGCTTAATTTTTCTCTGTTCCATGAGAGATTTAAGTGACTCTCTAGCAGGTAATATTTCCGCTACACCCCGAGTAAGCACATGATCAATGGTGAGATTATTTGACATAGATGTGATTATTGTACATCAACTCGAGAGGTTCGTGCCAACTTGAATTAGCAGTTACTCTAGTACCAGACTTATGCGCTGCTTTTGTTTTCATGAAAGTTCAGTACAATGATCGGTATGATTAAGGATTTTAATCAGTGGCAGTCTATGTTTAATGAGATGGATGGAGCCAGCCAAGATAAAGCCAGTTCCAGGTTAAATAAGCAGCAAAATTCCTCGTCTTCTCCAATTGATTACCAGGTCAATACTGACGATCCTGATTTTTTATCTAGACGGGCTTCCCAGGCTAAAAGCGTACTTGCGAGACTACCTCAAACTGCTAGGATACGGGGTATGGAAATTAATCTAACTGCTATTTGGCACGTCCTGACTACCCCATTACGCTGGTTGTGGGCTGTGGTGAGTTGGCTGTGGGATAAAACCCCATTTAGTCAAGCAGCTACCAAGCGCTTCTCCCCTGCTGAACTGAAATTACGCCGGATTAAATTGATCAGACTGGCTGCCATTGGTGGACTGGGTGTCATTGTCTTTGGTGTGCTGGCATTTTTTGGGATGTTTGCGTGGTTTTCCAAAGATCTGCCTCGTCCAGGTGAAGTGGTGCGACGGGATGGCTTCAGCACGCGGATTTTTGATCGAGAAGGTAAGCTGCTTTACGATCTTTATAATACCGAGCGCCGTGTGCCGATTCAGATTGAAGATGCTCCTGATTCACTCAAGCATGCCACCATTGCCATTGAAGATAAAGATTTTTACAACCACAAGGGTTTTGACTTTTTAACTGTTGTTAGAATTCCATACAATGTTGTCTTTAGAAACAGAGTGGTCGGTGGTTCTACCTTAACTCAGCAGTTAGTTAAAAATGCACTTCTCACCAATGAACGAACCATTTCCCGAAAGTTCAAAGAGCTAATTTTATCGCTACAGATTGAACGACGCTTCACCAAAGACGAAATTTTGGAAATGTATCTGAATGAAGCACCTTATGGTGGAACGGCTTGGGGTGTGGGGGCCGCTGCTGATATGTACTTTAATAAAAGCATTAATGAGTTAACGGTGGCAGAGTCAGCTTTCTTAGCCGGATTACCGCAGCGGCCGTCAGTGTACTCCCCATTTTTTGGCAAAAGTGATGATGAGGGCGTGCCGTATTGGAAAAGCAGAGGCCGAGGTGTGATTGATCGGATGAAAGAGCAGGGCTACATTACCGAGGTGGTGCATCAAGAGGCTTTGTCTGAGTTAGAAAGTTTAGAGTTTGAAAAGACAGTGACTAATATTAAGGCGCCGCATTTTGTGTTCTATGTTCGCGACGAGTTGGTGGAGATGTTTGGTGAAGAGGTGGTGGAAAGCGGTGGTCTGCAAGTGACGACGACGCTTGATATAGCTTTGCACGAAGAGGCAGAAAAAATTGTTAATGAAGAAGTCACAGCTATTACTAATTTAAATATTACCAATGGCGCCGCCATGGTGATGGATCCGAGAAATGGTGAGATTATCAGCATGGTGGGTAGTGCTGACTACTTTGCAAATGAAGCAACAGAGAGTGGCGAGGTCAGTGTGGGCGGTCAGTTTAATGTGGCGGTGGATGGCTTGCGTCAGCCCGGATCATCTATCAAGCCAGTTACTTATTTAGCTATGCTACAGCGAGGTTACACTCCGGCTTCAGTGTTAGTTGATGCACCGACGACATTTATGACTGGGACTGATGCCACAGAGAAACCTTATGAACCGGTTAACTATGATGGCCAGTTTCGCGGTCCGGTTAATTTGAGGGTTGCTTTGGGAAGTTCATTAAACATTCCAGCTGTGAAATCTCTAGCCATAGTTGGGGTTGATACTTTCCTCGATCAAGCTTATCGGATGGGTTTTAAGACACTGGAGCCAACTAAAGAAAATATGCAGCGTTTTGGTTTGGCGGTGACGCTAGGAGGCGGTGAGGTTCACTTAATAGACACAGTTTCTGCCTACAGCTCATTTGCTAATGGCGGCCGAAAGATTGAACCTGTCTCAATTTTGAAAGTTGAGGATATGAATGGGAAAACTCTTTATGAGCACAAACATGTTGATGGACCTGAAGTCATGAGTCCTGAGCAAGCATTTTTGATAAATCACATCTTGTCTGACAATAATGCGCGATCTTTAGCTTTTGGGACAAACTCTCTGCTCAATACCGGTCAGCCCATTGCGGTCAAAACTGGAACGACCAATGATTTGAAAGATAACTGGACTATTGGCTGGAGTCAGGAGGTTATTGTGGGAACTTGGGTAGGTAATAACGATAATACTTCTATGCTACGAGTCGCTTCTGGTGTCACTGGTGCTTCGCCAATTTGGCGCCGGATAATTTTGGCTGCGCTGGATAAAGGTTATGGTGCGCCTGCTTGGGATATTCCCAGTGGTGTGGAGCAAGTGCAGGTCGATGCCATTTCCGGCTATCCCGCTCATGACGGTTATCCTGAGAAAACTGAGTATGTCATTAAAGGCACGTTGCCTAATCCACCTGATCCGATCCATACTAGGCTGAAGCTATGCCGCGGCGAGGATAAACTAGCTAATGAAGCTCGGGTGGCCGCTGGTGATTATGATGAGCGTGAATACATAGTCCTGCGGGAAGAAGATCCAGTTAGTCGGGATGGCACCAATCGTTGGCAGGAAGGCATTAATAATTGGATTAATTCTCAAGATGATTCTCGTTATAAAGCACCAACTGAGTACTGCGGTGAGTCTGGCGATGTTTTTATAGAGTTGAAGAAGCCTAAAGATAAACAGAACTTTGATGGTGAGGAAATCGAAATTGAGGTCAGAGCTGAAAGTGGTGAAGGTATTGACCGGTTGGAAATCATTGTGGATGGTGACGTCAGAGAAAAAATTAACGATCGTGAATACAAGGGGAAGATAAAAATTTCTAAGGGCAAGCATGAGGTGTGGGCTAAAGCTTACTCTCGAGACGATAAGACCAAGGAAAGTAAAAAAGTTAGAATTGGAACCGGCGGTGTTGATTGGGACCAGGAAGAAGAAAAACCATCTCCCAAACCCTCACCTAAGCCATCACCTTCTCCGAAAGTTTCAGCTCCGCCTCTCCACTCCCCAGCTACTGAGGAAGACGACGAGTAATAATAAGCCAGTTTGTTGAGACAGCAGATAATGATCCAACACCATGATTGGTAATAAGATTAAGGCTGGAATCAGCAGTTTTTGCCAATGGGATCTAATCCAGAACATGATTAAGCCAAAAAGCCCGAGAAGACCCGTCTCAGCCAGCCACAACAGTAATATGTGATGGACTGGTTGAATGAACCTAACCACTTCTCTAGTAGTTGCGTACTCCTCAACTTTGGCTGTGAATTGGTTGAAGCCGACTCCGAGCCAAGGATGGGTGATAAAGATGCGGAGCGCCGCCTCATTCAAATATTGCCGGCGGCTTAAGGAATCGTTGGCGATGGGGAGTTGGCTAAGGTGATTAATTAGTAGCGGCGCTCCCACCAGCACCATCAAAATTAATCCAGCCAAACAGCGCTGAAGTTGTGGTTGTTTCAGTTTCATTTTTTGTGCTGCACTGCTCAGCTGCGGTAGGAAAAAAATTACAGCTAAGCCAATCACAAAACTCAGCCAAGCCGATAGCGAGTAAGTAAAAAATAAGGCCGTAAGTCCAGGGAGCACTACCAAAAAAATCCAGCGGCGCTGGCGATGATGTTTAATCAAAACTAATAAGTAGAGTGTGATCACACCTCCTAAAATATTGGGGTGAGCTGTGGTGCCGTAAGGCAATATTAATTCAGCACCTGCCTGAGTGTGAGTGGTGATGCCCACTGGCTGCAGTAAGTTGGGTTCTCCTAAAAATAAGTAACCCCATAGCGGCTGCTGCTGCCAGTACTGAAAAATTGCCAGTAGCGATTGAAATAAAATAGCGGCTCCTAAAGTCAGCGCCAGCCAGCTTTCCTTCACGCCATTTTTAAGCTGTTTCAAATACCGATTTAAAATTGTACCAAGTATAATCATCTCCAATAGTTTGCCGGTATACCAGATGGCTGCCTCAGGATGAGGAGTAAAAAATTGTCTTAAGATGAATGGCAGCAGCCATACCCCAAAGGCTACCTGCTGCCAATTTAATTTAAAATTAATCTTGAGAAGAAATTTTAAGCTGGGTTGAGTCTGCCATTTTTGCATCAGCCACTGACCAAACCACAATAGAAAAATTCCCAAGATAACGAGATCAGATAAATATAGTTTGGGAATAAGGTAATCTACCAGCCGACCATGAACAAAAGCGTTCGATTCTGCCAGCTTTAGAAATAAATTACTGGGTATTAAAAAAATGAGTGCCGCCATTAATATCGGCATAGCTTAAAGAGCTCCTACCAACTTCCCCTGAAATTTTTGAGCAACTTTCTTGACTACTTTTTCTCGAGCTTGCTGAACCTCAGCTGCTGTTACTTTTTTGCGAGGACGATGGTACTCAACCCCAAAAGTGAAGTTATTTTGATAGATATCTTTTAACTCAATATGAGCAATAATTTTTGCTTCCTGCTGAATGGTCT
Organism: uncultured Pseudomonadales bacterium; assembly: GCA_964650185.1. Classification (GTDB taxonomy): domain Bacteria; phylum Patescibacteriota; class Microgenomatia; order UBA1400; family PJMF01; genus CAZYRN01. The sequence continues at coordinate 65,966 of CAZYRN010000003.1, read as the reverse complement.
TCATCACTGCTCCGACCTGAGTTGAGGCGGGCAAGGTAAAGGTTAAATCTTCCACAATGGGCATGTACTTTGAGAGCGGCTGATATTGAGGGTGATTATTTTTAACTAAGAGTAAGGCAGCTATTTTTAGTTCAACAGCAAATAAGCCTGACTTTAATTGGCCAATCCACCCCAACTCCACTTGTTTTGCTTCCGCTGATGCGGCTTGTTTGTCTTTCCTAACAGCCGTAATCTTAGCGGCTTGGGCAAATTGTTTGGGTGGGGTGGCGCTGGGTATTATTTCATACTGACTGACATAAAAGTGATCTAACAGTACTGCCAGCTCTCCTCTCACCTGCCGGTAAGATCGATTTGAAACCAGACCTAACTGCAGTTCCTCTTTAGGCAGCCGATGTTTCGCTTGTGGATGATAGACATTGGCTAATTCAAAAACAGAGCTGACATCGCGTTGAGAATTTGCCTCAATTACTTCTGCTAAAGATGGCAGTAGTGAGCGGCGTAAATAAACTCTATCAGTTGTCAACGGATTAGCCAGCTGTAACTGATCAGATAACTCATAGCCTGATTGTAGAGCAATTTCTTGGCTCACTAATGAGTAGGTATAAACTTCTTGCCAGCCAATCGCGGCCAAAAAACTTTTCATTTCATGTTCAAAATCAAAATCAACTCCGGCTTGTTTTTGCAGTGGGATGGCGGTGGCCATAATTTGACTGGGCAATTGATGGTAACCATAAATCCGAGCAATTTCCTCAACTATGTCTGCTGGAATGGTGAGGTCAGGTCTGAAAGTAGGTGGCGTAACTATCAAGCTAGCTGCGCGTGGTGATTGTTTTTCTGGATCCTCAATAACGACCTCGCAGCCTAATTTTTCTAAAATCTGGATGATTAAACTTGATTTAAGTTCCAGACCTAAATATTGATCAATCTTTTTCAAACTTAGTTTAATGGTAGCGGGCTGAGTTAAAGCTACTTTTTCATCAAAAACGGGACTGGCTACTTTAGCTTGGCAAATTTCCTGATACAGCTGAATGCCCTTAGCCATCACCTGGTCAGCTGAGCGCGGATCTACTCCTTTTTCCATCAGCTGAGCCGCAGTGGTGCGGATGGCGTGGGTCATGCTGGCAAAACGGACTTTGTCGGGTCGAATCGACTCGATTAATAACAGGATATTTTTAGTACTTTTATCAATTGAAGTGTTGGCGGTGCCTTTAATTGAAGGTAAATCAATGATCTCACCCTGACCATTTTTAAAAACCACCTCTCCACCCACTGTCTCAAATTCTTCTCCATCTAAAGTGACAAACTTTTCTCCAGCACCTGCTTCCACGATCTCAATTTCACCGCCTGCCGCCATCAGTTTATCGTAGTCAAAAGCATGGCAAGGGTGACCGAGATCATGAGTGACATAGTTGGTAATGTCGATGACAGCTTCATGAACGTTCAGGTCGACTTGAGCTAATCGCTCAGCCATCCACTTGGGAGTGGCTTTTCGTTTAAGATCAGTTAGCACCACGCACAAAGTTCGCTGATTAAGCTCAGGATGATTGATAATTTTTGGCAGTGGTCGGACGGTGACATTGGGGTCGGGTTGAAGTTGAGTCAGATCAATCAGTGACTGTTTCTTTAATGAAGACTTGGGCAGAATTACTGCTGCCTCACGAGCGATTCCCCTGACGCTCATGGCATCCACTCGATTGGTAGTGACCTCAATGTCATAAACTTTTTCATCTCCAGCTTCAATAATTCGCTCGACTGAAGGTCCAGCTAACGACAACTGAGCCTGAATTTCGGTAGGTTCAGCCTGTGTGTCGAGATGATCTAACAGCCAGCGGTGTGGAATTAAAATATTCATAATTTATTTCTTAAAATTGTTCTAAAAATCTCAGCTCTCCTGAATAAAACAACCGGATGTCATCAATATTTAAACCATCTTGAAGGGTGTAGGTTCGTTCAACTCCCCAGCCAAAAGCAAAGCCAGTGTATTTTTCCGGATCGATCCCGCCAGCTTTCAAGACATTGGGATGAACCATGCCAGCTCCGCCAACTTCATGCCAGCCAGATTTGCATAACTTGCACTTCTCACCATCTTTCACACCAGTGCCGCCACAAATATGGCAGCTAAAATCTACTTCAAATGAAGGTTCGGTAAATTGAAAATGAAAAGGCCTAATCCGGCTTTTGGTACCTGGTCCATAAAATTCCTCAGCGAAGTAATCTAGTGTGCCTTTCAGGTGCTGAATGTTGATGCCTTCATCTACCACCAGGCCTTCAAACTGATGAAACATTTGAGTATGAGTTGCATCTTGCTGACGGCGGTAGCAGCGGGCAATATTAATCATTCTGATCGGCGGCTGATGATTTAACCGTTCCATCTCTCTCACCTGACCATTAGAAGTATGAGTGGTCAGAACCATCTTGCCTTGCTCGGGATGTTCAGGAGCATCGACAAAAAAAGTTTCCCACTCATCGCGAGCTGGATGATCTTGAGGCATGTTTAAAGACTCAAATACATACCAATCCCAATCAACCTCTGGATAGCGGGCGCGGCTAAAGCCAATTTTTTCAAAAATATTAGTAATTCTGGCCATGGCTTGCGAAATGGGATGAAGATGACCGACCTGAGGCTTAATTCCCGGCAGTGTTAGGTCAATGGTCTCAAGCGGTGTTTGATCGCCTTCTGCCAGCAATTCAAATTGCTGCTGAAGGCTGTTTTTTAACTGATTTAGTAACTGGCCAGCTTGGGGTCTGACTTCAGCTGGTAAATCCTTTAACTCTTTCAGCAACTCATTAACGAAACCCTTTTTACCCAGGTATTGCTGTTTCAGCAGCTCTTGATCCAACTTATCTTCCTGATCAAATTGCTGATGAAGATTGGCAATGGCTTTTTTTAAGGCTGATAAGGAGTTTATTTTTGCAGTCATGACGTGTGTTCCTATTGTAACGCATTTTGAGTTGAGCCGGAAAAGTACTACTGACCAAATAAGTTTTCTTCTCGACGATTAGTCGCAGTACCTAAGTTTGCTAAGTCATTTCTCATTTCTAAAAGTGCATGATTATCGAGGAGAGCATTACAACAACCCAAATAATTTCCGTCAGTTAACTTTAAACAAGGAGTTGCGTGGTGTTCGGCTTTAGTTTAACTTGCTAATCTGTTGAGGATTTTCTATATCTGCCACAACACTCCAGCGATCATGCTGATATGGTTTGTAGTATTGTTTTCCCCCTCCGTTTCCATTTGGTTGTTCCTCATGGTTTCTCGCCACTTTTCTCCTTTCCTTTTTTGGTTTAAAACCAAAAAAAAGCCCCGCTGTTTGGGCGGGGCTTGATTAAATTTTTAATAAACTTGTTTAAATCACGTTAATCACACCCCTATTTAGCGCAGGCTAAAAATATAATTAGTGGTGAGATGACGTGAAATTAACATGCTGACAAATCTTATTTTTTCAGGCCTGACTTGTCAACTACTGCCTTGAAAGCATTGGGATGATTGACAGCTAAATCTGCGAGCATCTTCCGATTAATTTCAATATTGGCAGTTTTTAAGGCATTGATAAATCTTGAATATTTGAATTCTGCATCAAGCTGTCTTAAAGCGCCATTAATTCTCATAATCCATAACTTACGGAAATCACGCTTGCGTAATTTTCGGCCACGGAATGAATACTCAAAAGCATGAAGCATGGCTTCATGAGCTCGTTTAAAAAGTCGGTTGTTGGTACCGCGATAGCCTTTAGTTCTATTGAGAACTTTTTTATGGCGGCGGCTTCTGACTACTCCTGTTTTAGTACGTGACATAATAACTCCTTAGGCGAGACCCATCATTTGCTTAATTTTCTTAGCCATTCTTCCAGATACTTCAACTGGAGTGCGGTAGGCTCGGCGAGTGCGCTTGCTTTTGTTATGCCGTAAGTGACGAGCATTTTGCTTGCGACGCATAATTTTACCGCTGCCGGTAACTTTAAATCGCTTCACTGCTGAATTTCTGGTCTTGCTCTTTAACTTTTTCATGATTGAACTGTTGTATTATTGCTACTTTTTGGTTGGTGTCAACTGCATCATAATCTTCGTGCCGATTGATTTAGGTGCAATTTCGACCTCCGCTTGATCTCCAACTTCTTCAATAATTCTTTCAAAATTTCTAAAGCCGAACTCCTTTTTACTGCGTTGTCGGCCGCGTTTAAAGTCGGCTTCAACTCTGACTTTGTCCCCATCTTTCAAAAACCGTTTCACTTGTCTTAATCTGGTTTGAAAGTCAGCTTCCTCAATAAAAGGGGTGAGTCTAACTCCTTTAATCTCTTGCTGCCGAGCACTTTTTCTCTGCTCAGCTTCTTTTTGCTGCAAGCGATATTTATATTTTGAAAGTTCAATTATTTTTACTACGGGTGGTTGGGCTTGGGCAGTAATTAAGACCATGTCTTTTCCCTGCCGATGTGCTTCTTCTAAAGCATCTCTGCTGGACATGACGCCTAATTGCTGGCCTTGTGCATCGATGACTCTGACTTCAGGAAAGCGAATCGCTTTATTTGCCACGATGCCGTCATTGACTCTACGTTGATAGTATTTATTTTTTACCACCGAGGTTAAATTTACTTTCTTATTTTTACTTATACATGAATTTCGCATTATACCAGGTGTTAAGAGATTGTGAAATGGGGATTGGTTCGGTATAATGTAAACTCTAAATTAGAACTCGTAGCTCAGTTGGTTAGAGCGCGTCGTTGACATCGACGAGGTCAGTGGTTCGAGTCCACTCGAGTTCACCATTTCTCCTTTTTCTTTTAATAAAATTGGAATTATCCGCCGCTATAAGTGCTGCCTCGCTCATGATGCATCATGTCAAAGACAGTTTTGGTTTCCTGGACTCCCCCGCCCTGCATCATTAAACCACCTTTAATTTTGCGTTTTTTCTTAGCGGAAATTGATTGCTGCTGCTGCATCCAGGTTCTAGCACTGCGGACTTTTTTAGTCAATAAAACGATAAAAGCTTTTAACTTTTGATAGTAAGTTTTCAAACCAGTTCCTTCATCACCTTGCTCAGTGATTTGGAGAGTAGTTTGAATGTCAACTTCCTTGTAAAATTTGCTGATTTCACTTGCTAAAGCTTTCAGCTCTTTTCTGACATCTTCCAGTTCTTTTTTGGTTCGCTCACGGCGAGCACTAAAGATATCAGTTTGATCAACAGGATTAACCTGATCATGAAGTTTTTTGCGCATCTCGGCTTTGCGCTGCTGCTCAGCTAATTTTTGCTGTTCAGCCAACATATCTTCAGGAGAAAAATCTTGCGGACTAAAATCGGTAGGCAAATTTCCACCAGCCCGAGCCAGCGCTTCACTAAAAGGATTGAGGCCAGCTGATTGAGCCTGATCCTGTTTAGAGTAAGCACCTTTCTCAGTTTCCGCTAAGGCTCTGGCGAACGGATTGGTCGCAGCATGAGTTGACTTTTTGGATCCTGGGAGCTGGTTGTTTTGTCCGAGATTATTCATCTTAACCTATTATTATACCATAAAAACAACATTATAGGATAGTTAAACCCCATCTAACTAGTACAAGTCAGATACTGGTATTATACCGTTGATTTCGGCTGGGTGAAGCGTAATTTTGTAATAATTTGGCTTAGCGAAAAATAGCCATAAAGTGGCTCAAAAAAGCGGCTTAAGTTTTTTATTTAACTGCCAACAGCACTTCCAGCAGTTTTTTGCGCTCAATTTCTTTTTCCATGTATTGGCGATACTGAGGATTTGAGGCAATCTGCTCTCTGACTTTTTCATCTTCAATTTTGGTTAGTTCTTGAGTAAAATCTTGTTCAGTTACTTCAACCTTTTCTTCTTCTTGAATCTTTTGCAGAATAAATTCTAACTGCAACTGGCCTAATTTTTGCGCAGCGGTTCGAGCTGATAAATCCTCAAATGATTGGCCAATTCTAGCTAAATAATCATCCATCTTTAAGCCAATCCTGTCGAGTTCATTGGCTAAATTATTTAACTCTCGCTTGGTTTCTTCTTTCAAAAGCAGCTCAGGAATTTTGGGCTGAATTTCCTCAATGAGTTGATTAAAAATCTGTCTTAGTTTAGTTTCTCGAGCTTTTTCCTCTGGGCTGGGCTGTTGGGCATGATCGTGATGGTGGTCATGGTCATGAGCGTGATCGTGATCGTGATCATGGGCATGATTATGGTCGGCATCAGCCTGAGCTTTCTTGGCAGCTGGTTTAGCTGCTTGTTTAGCTTCTTCTTTAATGGTTTTCTCCGCTTTTTTGAGGGCTTTTTTGATGGTGGTGCGATAATTGCCTAGTTTAACTTGAGGTGTTTCCGCAATTTCAACCTCCAGCTCCCAGTCCTTTTCCCATTCCAGTGAAGTGGGGGTAATTTGGGGAGGGGTTAATGGCCGTTTGCCGCTAGCCACAATTAGTTCTTGATAAGCTTGGGGAACAGTTGCTTCCAAAGTACTCTGTACTAGGTTGACTCGTCCAATCTGACTTTCAGCCACGTGCGCTGGCACTTTGCCTTTGCGGAATCCTTTTAACTTCAGATTTCGAGCAGCTTTTTTTAATTCCTGGTCATAGGCGGTTTTGACATCATTCCAAGTTAAGGTCATCTTTAGCTTAGTATTGTCCACCACCACCTCGGGTTGCTTAGAGTCAGCAGCTTTTTTTGGTTCTTCAGTTGCTGATTTGGTGTTTTTATTAGTCTTTTTTGTGGTTTTCTGGTTTGGCATAGGCTGGTATTATACACCAGTTAGTATATTTATCTCGAGAGGATCTGCATGCCTGACAAAGACTCAACTTTACTTCATGTCATTTGTGACTACGCACCCAATGGACTGGAGTTTGCAGAAATTATGAGCCGGATTCAGTTTCATTTGGCTGATCCCCATCAAGTTACAATTCAGCAGTTAGCTACCCCGCCCCTAGATACAATTGCGGTTGGCTTTGTGACTTATCAGCTGGCTTTAGCGCCGGTTGATGGTCGAATGTTTATTTATGGTAATGCTGCACCGCGGCGGGATCAGCGGGAGGCACAGGAAAATAATGTGGGGAGCGGGTTGAAGTATGTCAGGCTTAAAAATGGTGTAGAAATTATGCAGGTTTACTCTCAATATTCATTGAGCTTTTTGAAAGATGAGATTGTGGAATTTAGAGATGTGGCTTCACCTGCGGCTGGATCACAGTTTCGTTCTCGCGATTACTTTCCTGAGCGAGTAGCGAAATTGATTAACGGTGACCGAGAAATTTTAACTGATGAGCTAAATGTGTCTGAGATTGAGGAGGTACCCAATAATTTAGTAGCTTGGACCGATGGCTTTGGCAACGTTAAGACAACCATGCGCAAGTCTGACTTAGTCAAACAGGGTTTTAAACCTGGTGAAAAGGTGCAGGTCATCTTGAATGGGGTTAGTTTAGTGGGTGTGATTGCCGATGGCGGTTTTACCGTGGAACGAGGTGTGTTGGCGGTCAATGCTGGCTCGTCTGGGTATGATGATCCATTTGTGGAGTTATTTTTAAGAGTTCATCATATGACTGAAAAAACAGCGGCGATGCGTTTTGATTATCCGGCCGGCGGTACACCATTTGAAATTCGCAAGCTGAGCTAATCTGCTTGCTTACAAAGTCAGCTAACCATAACTAGCATTGTTGGCTATAATATAGGCTTAGCACTGTCAGCAGCCATTTGGTTGAGGCGGTGAAGTTAGGCGCGGTGCCAGAGTGGTCGAATGGCGAGGTCTGCAAAACCTTCGTGCCGCGGGTTCGAATCCCGCCCGCGCCTCATTTTTTTTCTAAATCACTTTTTCAAGTATTAGGCTGGTGATATGATGGATCTATGCGCCAGCTTTCTTTCTTCTCTACCCTAGTTATTTCTCTCTCAACTTTGCTACTGATAATTTTAATTAGCCCTACTCCTGTTTTCGCTAAAGAGTATGAAGTTAGACCAGTTAATATTTCCGCGCAGCTTTTTACTAATGGCACGGTCTTAATCACGGAAACCAGAACTTATGATTTTGACGGCAGTTTTTCTTTTGCATATTTTGATAAAACTAAAAATCCCTCTCATGAATTAGGCAGTCGCCGCGATGAACCTTATCAACTAAGTAATTTCCAAGTTTGTGATGAGGACCGTTGTTATACAAAAGGTGATCCAAGTTTAGAGAACATGGATTTTTCTGCTCGGGCAGGAAAATTTTATGTTTTAGAAACAGCCGACAACTACCATTTGGAGTGGTATTATCAGGCATTTTCCGAGACGAAAACTTTCACTATTTCTTACTTGATTGAAAATGGCATCACCCTTCATCAAGACACAGCGGAATTTTATTGGCAATTTATTGGAACAGAATGGGAAGTGTCTCAGCGAGATATTACAGCTGAAGTAATTTTGCCGGCTGGAATTGCTGATGATGCCATTCAAGCGTGGGCACATGGTCCCTTGAGTGGAAAAGTTAGTATTCTCTCCAACGAGTTAGTGAAGTATGAATTAGATCGGTTGCCGGCAGGTGAGTTTTTTGAAGGCAGAATTTTATTGCCCAAAGAGATGTTTTTTTCTGGAGCTACCGGCAGCTCTAACCTGACAGATATTCAAGCTCAAGAAGCTGGTTTTATTAAAGAAACCGAACGGAAAATTGCCCGCTTTCGCTTTTTGGAGCGGCTGGCGGTAGTAGTAGGCGGAGCGTTGCTTATTTACAGTTTAATTCACTTTATTCGGCGTTTAATTAATTTCTGGAAGACTAGTCGTGATTTGCCGATTATTAAGCCAAATTTAGCCGGTACGCTGTGGGAACCTCCCAGTGAGTTGAGTCCTGCCCAAGTTGAACAGCTTCTGGCTGCTGCACCCACATTGACGCCCAAAGCTTTTACAGCGACGGTGCTGAACCTAATTCATAAACGAGTTTTTAGATTACTGCGCAGTCAAGAAAAGAAAGGGTTTTTGAGTAAGAAACACCGCTATTATCTTGAGCCATTATCAGAGGAGGCTGCTGTCGGGCAGAAAGTTAAATTAAGCCAGGTGGAAGAGGCTGTAAGACAGTTTTTAATGCAAGTGGGGGTGCAGGATGTTTCTGAAGAGGTGGGAGAAAATAAGGTACAAGCTATTCCGCTCACTAAGATTGCTGCTTATTGCAAAAATCATCGTCAAAGCTCTTATCAATTTTTCAAAAATTTGGAAAAAGTAGCGCTGCAAGAAAATTTAGCCGCTGGCTTATTTGATGAAAGAGCTCATCGAGACACTACCAGCTATAGATGGCTGTCAGTTTATGCCCTGTTACTAGCATTTTTTGTGTTGATGACACTCTTTGCGGGCAGTCAAGATATGAGGATAGGTCTGTTAATCGGGTTGGCGGGGATTGGTTTGAACTTCCTATTTATTATGATTGAAGTATTTTTATTGATGTTTGGTGAAAAAAGGACTGAGTTGGGGCGTCTGGAAGCTGGCAAGTGGCAGGCCTTTAAAAAACACATGAAAGATTATGAAAAAACGAAAAAGTACCCGCTCGATTCGATAGTTATTTGGGAAAAATATTTGGTTTACGGAATGCTTTTTGGGATTTCTGCTAAAGCCTTGGCGGAATTTCCGGTGAAATTTGATCCTGCTCAAGCCACGGCAGTGGGCACCTATTGGGCCGGGATGAACCTAGCCGATGGGGGTGTGACTGGTATGAGTTCAATTAGCGAAAGTTTCTCAGATCTCTCCTCTGCTCTATCCTCAATTTCCACAGCCGCTTCATCAAGCTACGGGGCTTCTGGAGTCGGTTCTTCTGGTGGGGCTAGCGGCGGAGGTGGCGGAGGCGGCGGCGGCGGAGGCGGCGGCGCAGGATTAACACAGAAGTCTGCTTGTCTTGTTCCAGCTTAATTCGTACAATACTCTCCCAATGATAAAGCCTAAAACTTATTTCATCCATACCTTTGGCTGCCAATCTAACAAATCAGATTCAGAGCGGATTGCGGGTGATTATGAAGCTCGGGGTTATTGTGAGGCTGAAAATTGGCAAGAATGTGCAGAATTAGTTGTCAACACCTGTGCGGTGCGCCAACGGGCTGAGGACCGGGCGCGTGGCTTTTTGCATAATGTGGTAGTTCACTTTAATGAAATCGGCCAGCAGCGGCCGAAAATTATCTTAACTGGCTGCATGACTCATCACGGTCACGACAAGCTTTATCAGATGATGCCGATGGTGGATGAGATTTTACCCATCAACGAGGTTGGTTTTAATCAAGCAGCTATTCGCAAGGATAAAAAGCACGCCTGGATTCCTATCTCTACAGGCTGCAATTCCTTTTGTACTTACTGTATTGTGCCCTACTCTCGAGGTCGGGAGCAGTCGCGGAGTCAAGAATCAATCATGGAGGAAGTGGAAAAACTGGTGGCTGATGGTTATGAAGAGCTAACTTTGTTAGGAATGAATGTTAATTCTTGGGGTTTAGAAAAAGTTGGGATTGGTTTTCGCAAATTGATGATGAAACAAGACGGTTTTTCCAGAGAAGATTTGCCAGAAAATCAGTCTCAATATCTTACTCCTGATGGAACGCCGCCGTTTGTGCAGTTGTTGCGTGATATCTCAGCCTTTAAGCAAGTCAAAAAAATCAGATTTTTAACCAGCAATCCGTGGGATTTTCATGATGAACTGATTGAAGAGGTGGGTCGAAATAAGAAAATTGATCGTTACATTCATCTGCCTGTTCAGTCTGGCAGCAACGCAGTTTTGTACCGAATGAACAGAGGGTACACGCGCGAAACATATCTCGAAGTAATGAATAAGCTCAAACAAGCAGATCCTAAAATTACCATAGGGACGGATATTATTGTTGGTTTTCCGGGTGAGACAGATGCTGAGTTTCAAGAGACGGTGGAGTTAGCTAAGCAGGTTGATTGGCATATTGCCTTTGTGGCTATCTACTCTCCTCGACCCGGTACAGCCAGCTGGCGGATTTATGAAGATGATATTCCTCATCCCGTCAAGAAAAAGCGCTGGCAGATTTTAGAAAATTTAATTAATCAAAAACATCTGGCGGAAAGGCCAAGGATTGTTTAATGTTACTGTCAATTGTCGGTCCAACAGCAGTCGGTAAAACTGGTTTTGCTTTGGCGGTGGCTCAAGAGATTATTCACAGCACTGACTATCAAGGGATTGATTTGGTTTCGGCTGATTCCAGACAGGTCTATCAGGGTTTGGAGATTGTTTCAGGAGCAGACTTACCGGTTGGTTTTTCCCAGCAAACTAATCCCAATTTTTCTTATCCATTTTATGAATCAGAGCCAGATCAACAAAAATCTGATGAACCAGACCAAGATCAACCAGGCCAGCTGCGGCTGCATGGTGTGGCCATAGTTGCACCTGATCAAGAATGGTCAGTAAAGCACTTCCAAGAGCTGGTTTTGGAGGTTCTAGCAGCAGCTACAGCAGATCAGCGGCTGGTCATTTTAGTCGGCGGAACCGGCCTCTATCACGATCGAGCCTTAGAAAGAGATCCGCAACTGAGAGTTGGTCCCAATCCTGAAGTGAGAAAGCGGGCGGAGCAAATGAGTCTGACTGAGCTGCAATCCTGGGCGGAAGAGGTTAATCCGGAAAAGCTAGCGAGTCTTAATCATTCTGACCGGCAGAACCCGCGAAGATTAGTGAGAGTCATTGAGTTTGGCTTGGCAGCTGAGGAAATCAAGTCAGCGGCAATCTCTTCATCTCCACCTAATTTTACTGAGATTCCTGCTGTTAGACACGAATATGTTGGTTTGAGTGACAATTTTGACGAGATCAGCTCTAGAATTTCCCTCCGAGTGAAAGAGAGGTTTGATCAAGGTGCCTTGACTGAAGTGAAAGAGTTACTGAGTCACTATGCAGATCCTCAGCTGCCTGCCTTAAGTGCAACTGGCGTGACAGAGCTGCACCAGTATTTGACTGGACAGCTGGACGAAGCCCAGTGCCTCGAGTTGTGGTCGCAGCGGGAGGTGCAGTATGCCAAGCGTCAGCTGACCTGGTGGCAAGATCAGCCGGTAGAGTGGTTTCAGCTTGATAATATTGACTGGAAAAGCAAGGCTTTCGATTATATACTGACTTTATGTTCAAAATAATCCGCCGGAAAAATGCAGTAGAAATTTCCCCCTCAATTGTAGTCTTTGCGGTGTCGCTGCTACTCTTGCTTTATTTTATCTTTCTAATTAGATCCATCATCATTTTGTTATTCATGTCATTCATTATCATGGTGGCTTTGAATCCGCTAGTTAGAAGAATGGAAGGAAAGCTTAGATTTCCGCGACTGTTATCGATTGTGATTGCTTACGTGTTGCTTTTTATTGCCATCAGTTCTGTTTTAGCACTGTTAGTACCGCCGTTAGCGACTGAGCTGTATGGATTTGTCAAGACTTTCCAACTACCTTGGCTACAAGATCAACTATCCAACTTTACGCTTAATCTCAACGAGGTGGGAAATTTAATTGATCGGTTTGGCAGTTCTGCCAACACGCTCTACTCTATTGTCAGCTCAACTTTCAGCGGAGTTTTCACTGTTTTCACCATCATGGTCATGTCTTTCTACTTGATGTTAGACCGACGCAATCTGCATTTGAGAATAGCCTGGTTTACCCAGCGTAAAGAACATTTGGAGCAGGCCAAAGATTTTATAGATTCTTTAGAATATCAGCTTGGCGGCTGGGTTAGAGGTCAAATTATCTTAATGTTGGTCATTGGGATCCTAACCTACATTGGTTTATTGCTGCTCGGTCTGCCTTATGCTTTGCCTCTGGCTTTACTGGCTGCTTCATTGGAAATATTGCCTAATTTAGGTCCAACTTTAGCAGCGGTACCAGCAGTCGTGATTGCCTACATTACTGCCGGACCATTGATGGGACTATTTACTCTGCTTTTTTATATCTTAGTGCAGCAGTTTGAAAATAACTTGTTAGTGCCGAAAATAATGAAAGATAATGTTGACGTCAGCCCACTCATCTCAATTGTGAGTATTTTAATTGGATTAAAGTTGGCGGGAGTAATTGGTGCTTTACTGGCCATCCCCATATACATTATTCTTCGCACTATCTACTCGACTTGGGTTAAAGATCATTTAATTGATTAATAGTTTCAAAATTCGGCGGCTAATGATATCCTATAACTGTGTAACTGGACAATGGCTCCAAACGGCCTGCCGTTGGAGAGGAAAGTCCGGACAGCAGAACAAAGGGTGTAGTTAGAGCCACAGTGACGATGCGGGTAGCGCCGCGTGAAACGGCCAAGCGATTGGGTCTCGCCTCGGCGAGGGTAATCCTCCCCGCTGCGACTGACGATTTTCACCTTAATGGACTTGTTCCCTATGATGGTGATAAGGTTTCAGGCATAGATAAATCATTGTCTAAAACAGAATCCGGCTTACGGGTTACACTTTTTCAAAGGCGTAGAGCATTCCACTCTACGCTTTTGTGTATGATAAGCTTATAATGAAGAGTAATAAAAGGAGGAATCTATGCCAGAGTTTTATAACTCATTACAACTCATGACAGTCGAAACTGTGTCGGAAATTTCCTCTTATCTTCCTCGGCTCATTGCCGCTATTTTAATCTTGATTATTGGGGCTGCTTTGGCACGTGGTTTAAAGAAAGTGGTGGTTAAACTTTTGGAAACAGTCAAAGTTTCCAGCTGGATTAAAAATACCCCGGTGGAACATTTTTTTGCCAACGCAGAATTTGGTGAAAAGATTGAAGGAGTTTTGGGCAGCATTGTCTATTGGCTGCTAATGCTGGTGGTTATTCACACGACGGTTTCTGTGCTAGGACTATCCTCTTTGAGCGGTGTTTTAGATCGAGTTATCAACTACATTCCCCATATCATTTCGTCAATTTTAGTCCTCTTCTTTGGGGTGCTGGTGGCGGGAGTGGTGGAAAGCTTAGTCAAAGGTTCAATTCGAAGTATTGACGGCAAAAGTGCACGGTTACTAGGCAGAGTCTCAAGCTATTTGGTCATGATTATCTTTGTCCTGGCAGCAATTAATGAGTTAAGAATTGCCAGCGAGTTCATCATGGTCATCTTCATCGGATTTGTTTCTATGCTCTCCTTGGGGTTGGCTCTAGCTTTAGGACTAGGCGGTCAGGATGTGGTCAGAGAGGTGCTGCGAAATTGGTACGATCAGACCTCTAAAGAAGTCAAGAAAAAATAAAATTTTATGAATATAGCCCAAGCTCTTATTCTGGGTTTAATTCAGGGTGTGGCTGAATTTTTGCCCATTTCCAGTTCTGGCCATTTGGTGATGGCGCAATATTTTATGGGTTGGGTGGAATCAGATCTCTTGTTTAGTGTCTTTTTACATGCCGGAACTTTACTGGCGGTAATGATATTTTTTTGGCGGGAATTAATCTCGTTGTCTCTGCATGAAGTCAGATTGATTTTGGTCAGTGCCATTCCCGCCGCACTGGTCGGACTCTTGTTTGGGGATATCTTGACGCAGATTTTTAATCTTGAGGTAATTGTGGGTGGTGCGCTGTTGGTTACAGGGTTGATGAATTTAATCAGCGATCAAAAACTAACTCAGCGGGATCAGACTGCAGTTCAGAGTGCTCAGTCTAGTCAAACTGTGCAGTCATATACTGTTCAGCAAGCGCTGGTAGTAGGTTTATTTCAAGCTGTTGCTTTAATACCAGGAATTTCTAGATCAGGATCAACGGTGCTTGGCAGTATTATTCAGGGAATTGATCGCCGGCAAGCCTTTAAGTTTTCATTCATCATGTCAGTGCCAGTTATCATCGGCGCAATGATACTTCAATTAATTGAAGCGCTCCAGCAAGATGTAACGATTGCGGTTTTACCCTGGGCATTTGGTTTTGTAATGTCATTTGTAGTGGGGCTTGCTAGCTTGTATCTGCTCCGACTCGTTATTGAGAAATCAAAATTAAGAATTTTTGGTATTTATTGTTTGTTAGCAGGTGTAGCGGTCTTAATTATTATCTAGCGCGATACTGCAGTGCTTCAGCTAAATGATCTGTTTGGATCAACTTTTCTCCCGCTAACTGAGCAATTGTTTGGCTCACTTTCATAACTTTGTAATAACTTCTGGCTGAGAGTTGCAGTTCAGCAGCAGCTTTAATGAGCAATTTATGCGCAGCGGGCACCAATTTTAATAGCTGTCGGCATTGTTTAGAACTCAACTCCGCATTGGTTAAAACTCCAGTTTTTGCTAGAGCTAAGGTTTGCATATTTCGGGCTGCTATAACTCGAGTTCTGATCACAGCGGAAGATTCCGACGAAGAGCTTTGGGCAGTGGCAGATGAAAGCGTTAATTGTTGGAGCGAAATTGGTTTGATATTAATGATGAGATCAATTCGATCTAAAATTGGTCCAGACAATTTTTGCTGATACTGCTGTAACTGAAAAGGTGAACAACGACAAGCGTGTGCAGCTGAGCCGTACCAGCCACAGCGGCAGGGATTGGCGGCTGAAACTAAGGTAAAAGCAGCAGGAAAGGTTTGTGAACCAGCAGCTCTGGTAATTGTGATTTGACTATCTTCTAGAGGCTGGCGAAGCGTTTCTAACAGCGGACTGGAAAACTCGGTAAGTTCATCCATAAAAAGCACGCCCCGATGTGATAAAGATAGCTCGCCAGGCAGGAGCCGCGGTCCGCCACCAACTAAACCTGCTTTGGAAATGGTGTGATGGGGAGCACGGAAAGGGCGGTGCGTGAGAAACTGCTGATTGTTTAAGCCAGCAATGGAATAAATAGAGTTAATCTCTAGCGCTTCAGCAGTTGTCAGCGGCGGCAGAATGGTGGGTAAAGTTTTAGCGAGGAGACTTTTGCCGGCGCCGGGTGGTCCAATCATCAGTAAGTTATGACCGCCTGCCGCCGCTATCTCCAAAGCTCTTTTCGCTCCAACTTGACCATGAATATCAGCATAATCTAGTCGCTCCGCGGCCGCCTGGCTTAGATCAAGCTGGCGTGGAGTTAAGATTGGTAAAGAAGCTTGCCCGCGAGCATAGTTTATAAACTCCTGTAAGTGTTGGAGCGGATGAATTGTCAGTTGCTGAACCATCGCTACTTCGGTCGCATTTTGTGCTGGCAGCACTATTTTTTTAAACCCCATTTGCTGGGCTGCCAGTACTAGAGGCAGTGCCCCGCGAATCGGTTTGAGCTCACCATTTAATGATAGTTCGCCAAAGAAGATGGTGTGAGCGGTGTTAATTTTAATCTCACCGTACATTTTCATCATGCCCACGGCAATGGCTAGCTCAAACACTGAGTCATTTTTACTAATATCTGCCGGAGCAAGGTTAACGATGGTGCGGCGGCTTCTGATGCGGATGCCGCATTTCAGCAAGGCTGCGGTAATGCGTTCTTTTGCCTCTTCTACTGCTCTGCCAGGCAAACCAATGATAATCAAGTTGGGAGTACCGCGCGTGCTGACGACTTCCACTTCAATTTTAATCGGAGTTAAACCACGAATAGTGGCAGTGTAGGTTCGGGCCAGCACACGACTAATTCAAGCACAACTAGTTTTAGCCAACTGTAGGAATAGCTTGAATTTGATCCATCAAGCGGTGACTATAGCCCCACTCATTGTCATACCAGCTTAAAATCTTAACCAGGTTACCGGCGACAACCATGGTAAAGCTCAAATCAACAATGGCTGACTCGGATCTGCCGACAATGTCTGATGAGACAATTGGTTCATCAGTGACTGCCAGGATACCTTGCCACTGAGGCTGAGCAGCAGCATTAATCAGGGCCTCATTAACTGCCGCCACAGTGGTTTCTTGTTTGGTTAAAAACACTAAATCAGAAATTGAGCCAACTGAAGTGGGAACACGCATTGCCATGCCATCAAATCTATTTTGCAGTTGAGGCATAACTTTACAGGTAGCTTTAGCCGCTCCGGTGGTAGTGGGAATAATGTTTTTAGCAGCTGTTCTGCCCCGGCGCAGATCTTTATGCGAGTTATCTAAGGTATTTTGATTATCAGTATAAGAATGAATGGTAGTAAGCATAGCTTTTTCGATGCCAAAAACTTGATCAATCACCTGCATCACTGGCGCGACGCTGTTGGTGGTACAAGAGACATTGGATAAAATCTTTTTTCCTGGTTCAAAACTATTCACTCCCTTGACTGAGGAGCTTACATCACCATCCTTAGCAGGTGCAGATAGCATGACAAATTTAGCCCCGCCATTGAGGTGCTGAGCAGCCTTTTCTTCAGTGTTAAAAGCACCGGTGCTTTCCAGCACTACTTCAACATCATGAGCCGCCCAAGGCAATTTATTGGGATCACGCTGAGCAGTCACGACTATCGTCGCAGAGCGGCCAGCTGAGGTGATAGTTAGCGTTCCCAAAACTGGGTTCTCATCTGTGACGTCTTCTTTAGATTGGTGACGATCAGTGGAAATTTCGGCTGCAAATGTACCATAGTTGGAGTCGTACTTCAGCAGATGGGCCCACTCTTCCAGCTCCATCGAGCCTGAAGTGTTGATCATTTTTAAATCTAACTGGTCTTGGTAGTGCTGCCACCAAACTCGACAGCTAATTCTGCCAATTCTGCCAAATCCATTAATGCCGAAAGTGCGCATGTGTTCTCCTCTATTTAAGTAATTCACCCACAGCTACTGATTGGGTAGTTTGAGTCCTTCTTTAATGTCTTTAATTTCTTTTCGTAAAGTTTTGATGTGTGATAGTGATTGCTCATCAATCTTTGCATCTTCCTTAATGATCTGATTATCTTTGGCTCGTTGGCGCTGTAATCGCCTTTCTTTCTGCTCTGCTTCCACATTTTCGGCCATCAAAATAAAGATACCAATGTAGATCGCCTCCAGGGACACCAACACTAACAATACCTCAAGTTCCAACTTCAGTAAAAACCAGCCAACAAAAATTATCGTATGAAATAAAACGCTGTACCAGGAGCCAAATCTTTTGACTAAAAAAATGGTTGCTTTAGTGAGAAATGAGTTGCCGTTTGAATTTGTCATTGTTATTGATGATACGATAATTATTTTAGAAGGGCAATCTGGCTCTGAGTCGCAAGACTTTCCAGCGTAAATCTTCGGCGATTCGGTACAACCGGTAAATAGGCTCGTTCAGCACGAGATCATAAGTGCCGACAAACTCCATTAATTTGCCTCCATACCCTTTTTTAAATCGGTGAAAACCGAACCAAGCGTGTTTTTTATCTGGCTCAGGCCCGAGTGAGCCCCACATATCAAAGGTATGACAGCCAATTTCCTTACCAAATCTAATCATCTCCCACATCATCAAATTACTAGCCATGACGTCGCGATGCAGATCTCGGGATGAGCCATAGGGGTAGTAAATCACGCCGTTAAAAACGAACATAATCCAGGACACAATAATGGTGTCTTCGTAAACTGCGTTGAAAATTCTCAGCATGCCTGAGTCGCCGAGCTTGGCCCACATTTTCCTAAAATATTCAGGAGTATGGGCGTAAAATCCCTGCCGTTTCATAGTTTCTTCTAAGATAGAAATATACTGCTCCATCCCCTCAGCAGAAGTATTTTCAAAAATTTTCACGCCTTTTTTGTAAGCTAAGTTAACATTGTAACGAGTCTTACTTTGTAAGCCTGCAAAGAGTTCATCTTCAGGTTTAGTTAGATCAAGGTGAAAGGTATATTTGGTGAAGAGCGGTCGCCCTGGTTGGGCACCTTTATTGATCAAAAACTGGGCAATTTTTTTATGTCCTGATGGAATGCCGACTTCCTGAGCTACATTCGGTTCCAGTTTAATAAATAAAGCACGATGAGCTTGGCCCAACTGTTTCAGGGCTGACAACTGTTCGTCATCGGGCATAAATCCTCGAGGACAGTAGCCGACAACTTGGTTGAAACCAGGAACTGGCAGCTGATGAAAAGTGACTTGAATGCCTTTTTTTAGCTGACCATTGTCAAAAAAACCTACACGGGCGGTATTGACACCTGTTTCTTGGCGAAACTCACCCCACTCCCAAGATTGAAGAGGATGGCTGACTACCCGATTGTAAAGATCTTTTTCTTCAGCTCTAATGGCTCTGATTAGCATAAGTTTGATTATAGTTTAGTTAAAGTTAAGAGTCGAGGAACGCGTCAAGATCCATCTCTCCTGCCAAGACTGAGTCTAAGGCTTCATCATCGATCACTAGCCGGCGCTTAGTTGCATCAGTGGCAGAGTAACCCTTTTCTCCGACTCGCACCCGTTTAATTAAGCTACTGTTGATTTCGCTAATAAACCGGCTGGGCAAGGTTTGACTGCTGCTGCCATACTGCCAGCGCTTGCGCGCATAAGACAGGTACAGTTTTTCCTGTGCTCGAGTAATGCCCACGTAGCAGAGCCTTCTTTCTTCTTCTAATTGATCTGGATCATAAACAGAGCGGGAGTGTGGCAGCAGCCCTTCCTCTAAACCGACTAAAAACACCACTGGAAATTCTAGGCCTTTGGCTGAGTGCAGACTCATCATCGAGATGGCATTCTGGCCATTGCTGTTTTCAACATCTGCCAGCTGTTTATCTTGGACTAAAGCTACGTTTTCCAAAAAAGTAGCAATATCTTGGAACTGTGAGGAGACATTGAGCAGCTCTTGAATGTTTTCAATTCTAGCTTGATCCTGAGGATCTTCTTCATCATATTTTTCCAAATAGCCGGTAACTCGTAATATTTCTTCCAATGCCTGCAAAGGTGTCAGGGGTGCAGCTTGTTTTTGAGCCCACTGATGGAACTTTTGATAACGCCGCTTACCAAGTTTTTGCAGCCGCTGCACACTAACTAAGTCTACCGGATTTAACAGCACTCTTAAGTAGGCTAAGACATCCTTTACCTCAGCTCTTTCATAGAATTTAAAGCCTCCCACCAACTGGTAAGGTATGCCTAAGTGTACACAAGCCTCTTCAAATGATCGCGACTGAGCATTGACCCGATATAAAATTGCAATATCCCGATACTCATAATCCTGCAATCGATACTTAATCTCATGCAAAATATTGCTGGCTTCAGTATCATTGTCGCTGTTTTCTAATAAAGTAATGGGCTGAAACTCAGTTTTTTCTGTCCAAAGTGAAAGAATGGGATGCCCCGTGTTTTGTGAGATGACTTGAGTGGCAGCATCTAAAATAGCTTGAGTGGAGCGGTAATTTTGTTCTAGCCGGTACTCTTTAATTTGTGGAAACTCTGTTTTCAAGTGCTGCAAATTGCGGTAGTCAGCACCTCTCCAGGCATAAATGCTTTGGGAAAAATCCCCCACGACATAGACATTATTCTGCGGCAAGGCGAGGTGTTTTGTCAGTTGATACTGCGCAGTGTTCGTATCCTGATACTCATCCACCAGCACATGAGAAAATTGGTCTTGATAGAGCTGTGCCACTTGATCAATTTCTGTAAACAACCGCACTGTTTCCAAAAGCAGATCATCAAAATCAACAGCTTGATTTTGGCGCAACTGGCGCTGATAGAGTTGATAGACGCGGACCACATGCTCATCAAATTCAGAAGCCGCTTGATCAGCTAGATCATTGTAAGTTAGCATGTTATTTTTTGCCTGGGAAATTTGTGATTGCACCACTCGCCAATTGTATTTTTTGTTATCAAAACCCTTATCTTTGTAAATGCTTTTAATTAGTGCATCCTGATCTTGAGAGTCGTAAATGGTGTAATTGGGACTGAGGTGCAGGTGGTGGCCATGTCGTCTTAAAATTAAGGCACAAATACGGTGAAAAGTACCGGAAAATGGCAATCTGGTGCCGGCTAATTTTTCCACTCTTTGATTCATTTCTTGAGCTGCTTTATTCGTAAAAGTGACTAGGAGAATCTGTTCGGGTGTTGCCAACTTTTGTTCCAATAGCCAAGCGACCCGAGAGGTTAAAACTCTGGTTTTACCTGAGCCGGCACCAGCCAAAATGACCGCAGGTCCCTCGGCGTGAATGACGGCTTGTTGTTGTTGGCTGTTGAGTTGAGTGAGCAGTTGTGACACGTTCCACATGGTAACATAAAGCTGATGATCAATGATATAGTAATAGAGGGAGAAACTTATGAAATATGTGGTGGCAAACTGGAAAGCAAATAAGAATTTATCAGAGGCTGAAAGCTGGCTGAAAACTTTGGCTGAGTATCCATCAGCTCATCCGGACAGCGAACTAATTGTGGCCCCACCCTACCCTTTTTTGCACTTAGTCCCACCCACTATTTCTGCAGCCGTTCAGGATTTAAGCCCCTATGCGGCTGGCAGCTACACTGGTGCTGTGGCAGCGCACAACTTAATCGGACTGGGGGTGAAATATGCGCTACTTGGTCATTCAGAAAGACGTCAATATTTTCACGAAACCTCTCAAGAGGTAGCGCGGAAAGTAGACCAAGCTTTGCAAAATGGACTTACCCCCATTGTTTGTGTTGATACAGGTTATCTCGCCGAGCAAGCGGCGGCGATTGCTGATGACCAGTTAGCTCAATGTCTGGTAGCTTTTGAACCAGTGGCTGCGATTGGCTCAGGAGAAAATGTACCGGTGGCAGAAGTCTCGGAGATGAAAGACAGAATTATCCAGCTCTTTGGTGAAGTGTTTGTCTTATATGGCGGCAGCGTCACTCCAGCTAATGTGATGGACTATACCGCGGTCAGCGATGGGGTGTTGGTAGGCACGGCCAGTCTTGATGCAACTGAGTTTATTCAGTTAGTTGAGATGGCGTAAATCCGATAGTACTCATTTTCTTTGACAATAGGAAATTTTTGAAAAGCATCTTGATTTGCCTGCCAATTATTAAATTCATTGGGTCCAATAATGACGTAATCCACGCCATATTTTTCAAATAAAGCTTGATTTTGCAATGGGGTGCTGTACATGGTAAGGACATCATCTTCAATAGCAGCGTAGTTATAGCCATGGGTCCACAGCCAGCCGCGGAAAGTCAATAGTGATTGACGGCCTGTCAGATTGTAAAGCCAGTGATTGTGCTGATCGCCGGTGAGCCAGATTGAATTGGTGGGAGTATTTTCTTTGACCCAGCTTGCTAATTCCAGATCACCAGCAGTATACATTTGAAATGCGTTAAGATCAGTTCGCACCACGTGATAAGCATCGAGTGAGCCGGCAAAAATACTGATGAAGAAAAGCACTACAGCAGCCGGTTTCCACCAGTGCCAAAGATAGCGCAGGCTATAGGCTGCCAACCCAGCCATGCCCACTGCCGCCCAAACTAAGAGCTTGGTGTTATCCCAAATGAAAGGCTGAAATAAAAATAGATTGAGCAAGATAAAAATTATAAAAAATGGCGCAAAGAGACCTATTCTGAATTTATTAAACTTGCCTTGGGGAGTCAGATAAAGAATCAAGCCAAGGATGCTTAAGAGTGGGATTACTCCCCAATTTTTCACCCAAAATTCTAACCAACCTAACTCAGCAAACTCAAAAGCGTACCAACCGGGAAACCACTTGATAAAGCCCGACTCACTGACTGTGTTCCAGAAATAGCTCAAAATAACTGGTGTGGCCAAAATTGCCGAACTGCTTCCCAACCCAATCCAAAACCGTGCGGCTTTCTTTTTATTTTGACTGGTGATTAAGTCAGCTATGCCCCAACTGGTTAAGATAATGATAACTGCTAAAAAGGAGTGTGTATGGGCCAGCGGCAGGATGCCTAATAATAGCGCAGTCAGGAAAAACTTTTTTGACCCGACTTTTTTCTCCTCAATTTGCTGAAAAGCCAATGTTAAGATGACTAAGGCTAGCGGAAAGCCGAGTGTGAATGCTCGCTGTGGAATGACCATGCTATCTATCACGGAAATCCACCTGATGTGTAACGGCTCTATATTGGTGTACTTGCGGGGCGGATTAAGAGCAGTGTGCCAAGGATGAGTGGAGTTAGCAATATCTTGAAAGTAATAAGCAAAACCTAGACCGCCATTGAGCAGGAATACTAACGCGGCGGCAATGGCTAATTTTTTAGAAGAAAAAAGCTGTTGATAAAAGTAATACAGTGCTGCTACTAAACCAACTGAAAAGATAAAACTAGGAATAACGAAAGCTTGGAAAAACGGCATGCCAAATCTGATTAAAAAAGCCGAAATTGCATCAGCTAAAAATGGATAGCTAAAAGCATGATTTATTAAAAAAGGGCTAGCAGTTGGTAGTAGCTGTTGTTCGGCTAAGTGTGAGCCAATGGTAAAGTGAGCCGCCCAGTCACCCCAAATGTTGACGCTGCCGACCATAACATGACCGAGTTGGTCAATTTTGATTGCTTGCGACCAAAATAGAAAAAAATACAAAATCCAAAAGGCAAAGAAAATTACCACATACTTGCGATCACCTGTTAGCATAAGGATCTATTCCTCTAGTTGAGAAAATTGTGTACTGACCCAACCTTGTTTGCCGTTGAAATTAATTTTATACCAACCCTGACTGGTTTCACCAGCATAAGGATAAACTGCTCCAACCTCTGCCAAACCTACTTCCTGCCCGGCATTGCTGGCTTTATCTCTCACGCGCAGCACTTCGACTTCATCCTGAAAATAATTTGTGGTAGTAATGGTGACTCTAGGTTTAGGAATTCGTCCGGCCAGATTGGCCGCAGCAGAGGCACTTTGAGAGGTGCTGGCACTTTGAGTAGCATTGGCACCGCTGGCTGCAGTTAAAGCAGTAGAATTCGATGCTGGTGGGGTGTTGGAACTGCGAGTGGTTTCTTGATCAATTTCTGGCAGACGAGCTAGCTTGGCCGTCACTGTGACTCGATGACCTGCCAAAATGTTAATTGAGTGCTGTTGAGTTTCATAGGCAGTTAGAAAAATTTCGTACTGATGCAGTCCTGGTTCAAGATCTTTAATGGTTACTGGTGAAAACTGTTGTTCTTGCTGATCTACTTTGACTAAAGCGTTATCAGGAATGGTAATAAAAACTAACTCACCGTGCCGGCTTTGAATCGGCTCCATCTCATAGACAACTCCCCCACTGGTTTCAGCGGTGGGTCCTGGTTTCCAAGTGACCACTGTCAGCAAACTGCGACGAATTGCTACCTGAGTTTCGTGAGGAGTGAGATTTTTATCCTCTGGCTCAATCCGCAACGTATACTGGCCTGGTTTAATAGATTTATTAATGTAGGGCGATTTATCAAGATATTGCCCATCTAAAAAAAGACTGGCACTGCTATTCTCCGTGATTACCTGCAGACCGCCAACATTCTTGCGTTCTAAGCCAGTGCAGCCGCTTAACAGCACGCCAGCTAAGAAAACAAGGCTCAGTTTGCTGAGTAATTTTAGGCTTAAAGGCATACCGTTAGTGTAACACAAGCCGCCAGATCTACTTGAGGAACTGTAAGCTACTTTTTCTTGGCTGAAGATTTCTTGGCTGAAGTCTTTTTTGGTTTCACCAGGGCTAGTTTTAGTACTTCGGTCATAGTCGCCACGGGCTTAAAGGTAATGTCATCCTTCACTTGATCTGGTACATCAACTAGATCGCGCTCATTTTCCTCAGGAATTAGGACAATGCGGCTGCCGGCTCGATGAGCGGCAATGGCTTTCTCTTTGAGGCCACCAATTCTTAACACTCGTCCTCTTAATGTCACTTCTCCAGTCATAGCAATTTCACGGTTAATGGGTGTGTTGGTGAAAGCTGAGACCATGGCTGTGGCAATGGTAATACCAGCTGACGGGCCTTCTTTTGGAGTGGCGCCTTCGGGAATATGCACGTGGACATCGGTTTTTTCAAAAGTTTTCTCATCAATACCCAATTTTTTCAGATTAGATTTGACGTAGGTTAAAGCAGCCTGAGCGGACTCCTTCATCACGTCTCCTAGCTTTCCAGTGAGTTGGACCCGACCTTTACCTGGAGTTAAGGCTACCTCAATAAATAAGATATCACCACCGACACTTGTCCAAGCTAGGCCAGTTGCCACACCAATGCGATCCACTTCTTCAGTTCGATTGACGTCAAACTGTTCTGGACCTAAATGCTCGCGGACTTGTTTTGGGTTTACCGTAATAACTTGATCCTGCTTCTTGACGGCATCAATCTCAGCCGTCTGTTGTTCTGCAATGCGCCGCGCTACTTTCCGTAGCACTTTGCCGATGGTTCTTTCTAAATCACGCACCCCAGCCTCTTGAGTATAACGCTTGATGATGTACTGCAAAGACTCATCTGGCATCTCAATCACATCTGGAGACAAGCCATTAGCCTGTAACTGTTTATTGAGTAAGTGGTCTTTGGCAATATGAAATTTTTCTAACTCGGTGTAACCAGAATAGCGAATAATCTCCAGCCGATCTCGCAGTGCCGGTGGAATGGTGTCTAGAGTATTAGCAGTAGTAATAAAAATAACCCGAGATAGATCTAAAGGAATATCAAGGTAGTGATCCTCAAATGATTTGTTCTGCTCGGGGTCGAGAGCTTCTAAAAGGGCTGCAGAAGGATCGCCACGGAAATCAGTGCCAATCTTATCGACCTCATCCAGCATAAAAACTGGATTCATGCTGCCGGACTGAATAATGCTGCTGACAATTCTGCCAGGCATGGCGCCGACATATGTCCGACGGTGACCGCGAATCTCCGCCTCATCGCGGATGCCACCCAATGAAGCTTTAGTAAATTTTCTGCCCAGCGAATCAGCAATTGATTTGCCAATACTGGTCTTCCCTACTCCGGGTGGTCCCACAAAACATAAAATAGTAGGGACAGTGGCAGCTTCATCTGCTGTTTGCTGTTGTTTAAGTTTCAGCACAGCTAAGTATTCTAAAATCCGATCCTTAACTTCCTCTAAGCCATAGTGACTCTTATTTAAAATCTGTTCTGCTTCCTGCAGTGTAATCTCGCTCGTCTTCACATTATTCCAAGGAATATCAAAAACTGTATCCAGCCAACTGCGGACATAACCTGACTCAGGATTATTGGGAGACATGGTTCGGAGGCGTTTAATCTCTTTTGAAATTTTTTCTTTTACCTCTGGAGCTAACTGCAAGTCCTTCAGTTGATCTTCATAAGTGCTAGCTACTTCTTCTTCATCTTCCAGATCACCTAGCTCTTTTTGAATGGTGCGCAGTCTTTCCCGCAACACATTTTCCCGCATGGTTTTGTCAAATTTTTCCTGAGTTTTATGGACTACATCTTTTTCAATCTCAAGGACTTTCATCTCACGAGTTAAGTACTTGATGATGAGCTTGATGCGTTTTTTAACCTCGGTAGTTTCCAAAATGGCTTGTTTTTCTTCAGTTTTCACATTTAAGGTACTGGCAATTTGATCAGCCAACTCACCTTCAGTGACGCCGCTCATCAACTTCATGAAGTTTAAAAACTCCACCGGCTTGCCCATGTGAATTGCTTTGCGAAAGATCTTTTGCAAATGGCTGGTCAGAGCCTTCATCTCTTCATCACGTTCGACAAAATCTGATAACTGGGTTACTTTAGCTTGATAAAATGGTTCTTTGGTCTCAAAAGAAGCGACTTTAACTCGGCCAATGCCTCGTACCAGCGCATTGACCCTGCCCTCGGTATTGAGGGTGCGATCAACTTCAGCTAAGCTGCCTATTTGATACAGGTCATCGGGGCCAGGCAGATCAACAGTTGGATCTTTTTGCGTTAGCAACACCACGTATTTGTTGTCACTTTCAGCTGCTTGATTAATAGCATTCAGTGATAAATCCCGACCAAATGTCAGCACCGACTCAGTACTGGGAAAAAGGACACCTTCCCTAATTGGTACTACTGGTAGAACAAGCTGATCTAAAGGTAGGATTTTATCGGAGTCGCTTTCGCTAGACTGACTCTTGCTAAAGACCACTTGACCTTGATCGTTTTTTTCTGATGAATCATCTATCATAGCAATTAGCATTCTAAACGCTTGACTGCTAATTGGCAATGGGAAATCACATAGACAAGAGGTTAGTTTAATGACATTAAGTTGTGATTTTAAAGTGAGGGTGGGTGTGCCTCGACTCGAACGAGGGACCTCAGTCTTATCAGGACTGCGCTCTAACCAACTGAGCTACACACCCTGTGTTGCAGAGTTTTTTATTGTATCACAGAGTCGTTAATTCTGAAGGATGATTTTCCCTTTTTGGTAGTCAACTGTCACCGCGCTATTTTCAGTAATTTCTCCTTCAATGATCCCCATGGAAAGTTCATCCAAGATGGTGTTTTGAATTAATCGTTTCAGTGGTCTGGCGCCAAAAGTAGGGCTAAAGCCAGCTTCAGCCAAGTACTTTTTGGCAGCCGGCGTCACAGTGAGCTTGATTTGCTTTTCAGCCAATCTTTCCTCGACTAGCTGCAGCTGCAGTTCAATGATTTTTTCTAGTTCTTTTTCAGAGAGAGGGTCAAAGATGACGATGTCATCAATCCGATTTAAGAATTCTGGTCGAAATGCTTGCTGGAGGAGCTGCTGAACTTGTGTCTGAAGCTGATCCCGATCTTTTTGTTCCTGAATCAATTCTGTGCCTAAATTTGACGTCATAATAATGACAGTGTTTTTAAAGTCAACTGTCCGGCCTTTACTATCAGTCAGTCGGCCATCATCTAAAACTTGCAGCAGAATGTTAAAGACCTGATTATGGGCTTTTTCGATCTCATCCAACAAGATGATGGTGTAAGGATTGCGTCTGACCGATTCTGTCAGCTGACCGCCTTCTTCATAGCCAACATAACCGGGTGGCGACCCCACCAAACGCGCCACTGAATGCTGTTCCATGTACTCGCTCATATCAATTCTAATCAGTTTGTTTTCATC
Source organism: uncultured Pseudomonadales bacterium (assembly GCA_964650185.1). Classification (GTDB taxonomy): domain Bacteria; phylum Patescibacteriota; class Microgenomatia; order UBA1400; family PJMF01; genus CAZYRN01. The sequence continues at coordinate 38,338 of CAZYRN010000003.1, read as the reverse complement.
ATCAAACATAAATTCAGCTAAGGCTTTGGCCAGCTCTGTTTTACCCACGCCAGTTGGACCGAGGAAGAGAAATGAACCAATTGGTCTCCCCTCTTCTTTGAGATCAGCACGGCTGCGGCGAATGGCATTAGCGACCGCTTGCACCGCTTCTTCTTGACCAATTACTCGCTTAGCCAGTAGTTTCTCCATCTGGGCCAACTTTTGGCTTTCACTTTCCAGCATTTTCTCGACTGGAATATTAGTCCAGCGTGCCACAATCCGTGCAATATCCTGCTCGGTTACTTCTTCCCGCAAAATTTGTTTATTGGATTGGGTTTTAGCTAATGACTCTTGAGCGGCAGACAGCTTTTTTTCTAGTTCTGGAAGTTGGCCGTAGTTAATTTCTGCCACTCGCTGCAAATCTAGATCTCTTTCCGCCCTTTCAGCCTCAGCTCGCAGCTCATCCATTTCTTGATTAATCAGTTTAATCTGGTCAATGGACTGCTTTTCATTTTGCCAATGAGTTTCCAATTCTCGATATTTTTCTTTCAGATCAGCTAACTCTTTTTCCAAATCTTTTAAGCGTTTTTTAGATTGCTGATCTTGTTCTTTCTTAAGAGCCTCCTTTTCAATTTCTAACTGACGGATTTTTCTTTCTAGTGCATCCAGTTCAGCCGGCTTGCTATCAATCTCAATTCTGATAGCTGAAGCAGCCTCATCCATTAAGTCGATGGCTTTGTCTGGCAAAAAGCGGTCGGCGATGTAGCGATCGGAGAGTTTAACGGCGGCGACTAAAGCGTTGTCGCGGATACGCACTCCGTGATGAGATTCATATTTATCCTTAATGCCGCGCAAAATAGAAATAGCATCTTCAACTGAAGGCTCGTTGATCATAATCGGCTGGAAGCGGCGTTCTAAAGCAGCGTCCTTTTCGACATACTTGCGATACTCTTGGAGAGTGGTCGCGCCCACTGTTTGTAAAGTACCCCGAGCTAAAGCTGGCTTTAATAAATTACCAGCATCGGTACTGCCTTCCTGAGCTCCAGCACCGACAATCGTGTGCAGCTCGTCGATAAAAAGAATAATCTGACCGGCTGACTTTTCAATTTCTTTAATGACCGCTTTGAGGCGATCTTCAAACTCACCGCGGTATTTACTGCCGGCGATTAAAGCTCCCAAATCTAAAGATAAAATCTTTTTATTAAGCAAAGCGTCAGGCACATCCCGGTCAACAATTTTTTTTGCTAGGCCTTCGACGATGGCGGTCTTACCAGTCCCAGGCTCCCCGACCAAAACAGGATTGTTTTTAGTGCGGCGAGAAAGAATTTGGGTGATGCGTCTAATTTCTTGGTCGCGACCAATGACAGGATCAATCTTACCTTCGCTAGCCAGCTGCGTAAAATCAATGGTGTATTTTTCTAAAGCTTGATACTTGTCTTCTGGGTCACGATCTGTGACTCGCTGCGAACCTCTCACTTCAGCTAATTCCTGCCTGACCGCTTGATCATCAATCTTAAGCAAGTCTTTCACTTCAGTCAATTGAAGTAAGCCTAAGAAAAGATGTTCAGTGCTGATAAACTCATCATTGAGCTTGCCGGCTTCGGTTTCAGCCGTATTAAGTGCTTTATTTAAATCAGTGGAGACTAAAGATTTAGTTGGGCTGGAGACAGTTGGGAGAGAAGTCAGTTGAGCTGAAAGCTGATCGGAAATTGAGGCAGGATTGATGTTAAGTCTTTGCAAAAGTGACGGCACAATGCCATTGGGCTGCTCAACTAGTACTTTTAGTAAATGCCAAGGAGTAATTTCCGCATGATTAAGCTGGCCTGCCAGCTGCATTGCTTCCTGGACAGCTTCAGCAGATTTAGTAGTGAGTTGGTTGGGATCAAATGCCATATATAGATTAATAGTAAACTAATACACCGGCTTTAATTTTAACCTTTAGCCTAAAATCTGTGAAGTGGTAATTGGCAGAGCAGGGGTTAGAGTGCTAAAATAAGCTTGTGAAAATTCTCATTGATACATCAATATATATACTAGTATATAAATATACATAAAAATGGATCAAAATCATCGCAAGCGTGGGCCTGACATTTCGAGTGATAAATTACTTAAGCCGAAAACCCTAGAGGAGCTGATGGCTCAGATGGATGCAGATCAGAGTATATCAATCGCTGATATGGTGAAAAGAATTGAAAGAATGCGTCAAAGAATTGAGTTAAGAGAGGTGACAACAGAATTTATTCATAATTATCTTTTAACAATTGTATTCTACTTATTATTTACAGCCGCCGGTGACAAGGAATTTTCCACCACACGGGCATTTCTTGCCATGATGTTAGCAACTTCCATTCGAGAACTAATTAAATTAAGAGCAAACCGAGTTACTTAACTCCGACCAGCTTCTTGCCATTTCCTTACCGTAACCAACTAAGCTATTTACATGAATGAGGAGCGGCCTCGTCAGCGCAGTTTTAAGTCTTGGTATGACTTGCCGCCCGTTGATATACAGGCTTCAGAAAAAGAAAGATTAATAAATTATCTGCAGATGCTGAAGGTAGCGCTGGCCTCTTACGTGCCTCAGGTGGTGGCGATTAAGATTTTTTGGTGAAATAATTAGGTCTTCTCAACTCACTGACTATTTGGCCCTCTGGGTTGCTTGGAGTTCCCAAACCTTATATTTTTTTATTGATTTCGTAATCAGCAGCAGGATGAGAAGGCATAAAAAAACCGCCTGCTACAAGCGGTTTTTTTATTTCGTGCCAGAAATTATATTTTTTGACAAATCTCTGATCCAAACATGGTGGTAGAAACGTTTTTTCAGCCTGGATATGGTGATCTCAGGTCTTTTTATTTTTCGTTCCGCATTACTGCATGAACGGGATAGGGAGGTCGTGATTCTCCCACCCTACTCCTTAGAAAGGAGGTGGTCCATCCGCACCTTCCAGTACGGATACCTTGTTACGACTTAGTCCTCATCGCCAACCTCACCGTAGCAGAGCCGCTCCATAAAATGGTTACGGTCATCCGCTTCGGGCGCTGCTGACTTTGCTGGCTTGACGGGCAGTGTGTGCAAGGAGCGAGAACGTATTCACCGCAACCTGATGATTTGCGATTACTACCGATTCCGGCTTCATGCAGGCGAGTTGCAGCCTGCAATCCGAACTGAGAGAAGGTTTATTAGGATTAGCTCAGGATCACTCCGTCGCGACCCGTTGTCCTTCCCATTGTAGGATGTGTGTAGCCCTGGATGTAAGGGACATGCTGACTTGACGTCGTCCTCTCCTTCCTCCCCGCATGTGCGGGGCAGTCTCGTATGATACGTGTAACATACGACAAGGGTTGCGCTCGTTACCGCACTTAAGCGGACGTCTCACGACACGAGCTGACGACAGCCATGCATCACCTGTCTAGCACTCTCGAAGACTTCCTGATTTCTCAGGCTTTGCAGCTAGATGTCAAACCCAGGTAAAGTTATTCGCTTTGTATCGAATTAAACCACATGCTCCACCGGTTGTGCGCTCCCCCGCCAATTCCTTTGAGTTTTAACCTTGCGGTCGTACTCCCCAGGCGCCCTGCTTAACGCGTTAGCTTACGTCACTCCGACCGAAGTCAGAACAACTAGCAGGGAGAGTTTACACCTTGGACTACGCGGGTCTCTAATCCGCTTTGCTACCCAAGGTTTCGTCCCTCAGCGTCAGTTAAGTCCTAGTAGCTTGCCTTCGCGCTTGGCGTTCCTCTCGATCTCTACGGATTTCACCCCTCCACCGAGAATTCCAGCTACCCCGAACCAACTCAATCTTAATAGTTTTACTTGCCTGTCTGAAGTTAAGCCTCAGGCTTAAACAAGTAACTTATCAAGTCGCCTACGGACCCTTTACGCCCAGTAAATCCGGATAACGCTTGCACCCTACGTATTACCGAGGCTTCTGGCACGTAGTTAGCTGGTGCTTTCTAGCGAGGTACTGTCAGTACTTCATCCCTCGCCACAGTGGTTTACACTCCGAAGAGCTTCATCCCACACGCGGTGTCGCTGCGTCAGACTTTCGTCCATTGCGCAATATTCCTGGTTGCTGCCACCCGTAGGTGTAGGCTCCGTGTCTCAGTAACCTTGTGGCCGGTCATGCTCTCACACCGGCTACCCGTTATTGGCTTGGTAGGCTATTACTCTACCAACTACCTGATAGGACGTAGGCTCCTCCTGAAGCGAAATTCTTTACCCAGATACCTGTCGGTAAATGGGACTATGGGGTATTACCCCTCCTTTCGGAGGGCTATTCCCCACTTCAGGGTAGATTCCTACGCATTACTCACCCGTCTGCCACTGTCACCCTGCCGAAGCAGGGATCTCGTTCGACTTGCATGCCTTAGGCACACCGCCAGCGTTCATCCTGAGCCAGGATCAAACTCTCAAAAAAACTTCCACAGAAGTTTGGTTTTCGAGTTTCTCTTCAATGTGGGAACACGAAGAGAAATTTAGGCTCTTATTGTTTTAATGTCCCGCGAAGGACATTATTTGTTTTCGTTATCTTTTGAATTAGCGTTTTCTACCACCATGTCTGAAACAGACATGATTGGTCTATATATTTGGCACTCTTAACTTGTTAATGAACAGAAAAAGTTAAGCAGTATTCCAGATGGGAATGCTGTTAGCTTATTTAGAACTCTCACTTAATGTGAAACCGCGAAGATCAGTATCCGAAGCGGACTTTAACCTCGTCAGGATTGTCATTATACCAAATTGAGGTGGGGGGTCAATGGGGTGGATAAAGGGTAAATAGTTAGATATATTTAAGGCATATGACTGAACAAACTATTCCCGAGCAAGATGAGTTAAACAGTGATGTAGGAGTCGAAAAACAGGGCTTAAGTGAAGAGGAGGTGAGGGGAGAAATAAGATATTTTCAAGATCAAGCTAAGCAGTGGCGGGAAATTTTAGAAAAATTCCAAGCGGATCCGATTTTGATTCATGCGAGTGATGCCGAGGATAAGGTTAAGAAACAAGTTCAACAGCGAAATGAATTTGTCGATCTTTTTATGAAAACCAGGAATAGATTTGATCAGATGTTGAAGGAAATGAGAGGGAGTCAATACTCTGGTGATATTTTTGAGAAAATAGATTACCTAACTCTTTTTTTTCATGATCTAGGCAACTCGATTCAAAATTTTGTTGGTTTTATTTCGCTCTACAAAGACTATGGTGATCAAGCTTTTTTATACCAAATTCAAGAAGGTGTGGAGGGTGCTCTAGCTACCCTAAACGCATTTCGTATAGAAACATTTGGTATACCTCTTCATTCTGAGCCACTCATTAGTCTAGTCAATAAACTAAGAAAGATAATCAATCGTCAGACAGCAACTGAAGCGTCGAAAAATTTTATTATATTTTCTGTGGATGATCCAGATAATTTTTTGGAGAATAATAATTTATGGACCAACATCAACTTTCCAGTGATGAGTCGAGTTTTTTTTAACATTCTACAGAACCTATCTAAGGCATACCGGGTCAAAGCCACACAAGAAGAACTGTCTGATGAAGAATTGGCTGAGCGATATCCAACAAAGCTATGGGTCGAATTTGCTGTTAGAGCGGATAAATTGATAATTTCCTTCACCGATGCAGCAGTAGGGTTTCCCAATGCTCAAAAAATGAATGGTGTAAATGAGCTAGGATCCGAAATAATTTATAGCGAGCTGGACGGAGCAGAGTTATTGGAGTTCGTTCCCGCTAAGGGAGTGAGTAACTGGAGTGAAGTGGCTTCAGGGCAGGGTATCGGTTTATCAGAACTACACCAAGCTCTTAATCATGATTTTCCAGGGACAGAGATGATCTGTGGTACGATTTTTGACGATAATGGAAAGCCGGTTGGGGCCAGGATTGAAATTCACAGCCAAATATTTCAATCACAAAACAGTTAATGGCGAATTAATCTCAATTTATCACCGCTCCGCCCAGACACTTCACTCCATCCTGAGTCTCCGCATAAAACACTACGCTTTGACCTGGAGAAATTCCTTTGACTTCTTTAGCTAACTTGACCCGATTGTCTTCAATCTGAGCCGGAATTTTTTCACCGGTATGCCTAATTCTGGCTAAAAGCTGTGTCGGTAGCCTGGCACCTTCATCAATTAAATGCAGATCTGTAAAAGCAAATGTCTGACGATAAGCATCCGCGCCAAATCCAACCACCAGCTGGTTTTTGACCGCATCTTTACCAATCACATAAAACGGCGGCAAGTTAGTCCGCTCTACTACCTGGCCATCAGCTTGAGTGATTTGAGATTTAGGATGAATGGTGAAACCGTGCCGCTGACCAATGGTGTAAAACCAGACTCCCTGATGTGAACCCAGCACATTGCCTTGGTGGTCAACCACTTCGCCTGGCTTCTCCCCTAGCCGTTCGCGTAAGAACTCGCGCACATCAATATCCCCAATAAAGCAGATGCCAACTGAGTCTTTTTTCTCTGCCACGTGAATGCCGCGCCGTTCGGCTTCGGCTCGGACCTCGTCTTTAGTTAATTTTGCCAAAGGAAAGAGAGTGTGCTGCAACTGATCTTGAGTCAGCAGATATAAAAAGTAAGTCTGATCTTTCCAGTCATCCTTCGGAATCAGCAGTTCGCCTGCTTCAGTTGACTTAGCGTAGTGACCAGTGGCAACATAATCAAAATCATGAGTCATAGCCCAGTCATAAAATAAGCCAAACTTAATTTCTTTGTTGCACATTACGTCTGGATTAGGGGTGCGGCCAGCTTTGTATTCGTTAAAGAAATACTCCACCACTTGATGGCGGTATTGCTGTTTAAAGTCCAAAACTTGAAATGGCATGCCGAGCTCTAAAGCAACTTTCAACGCATCCTGCCGATCCTGATCAGTCCGGCAACCAGGAGCTCGCCAACACTCGAGGTAAACTCCAACAACTTCATACCCTTGCTCGATCAATAAGTGAGCCGAAAGGGATGAGTCAACACCGCCAGACATTCCCAGCGCGACGCGCTTTTTGGTATTTGTCATCAGGCAGTCATTATATCAATGGTGGCAAGAAAAGTCGGATATTTAAATCAGACATCGGCATTTAGATCAGGCACAGGCAATCTTGGATGCCATAAGGTCCATTTTGAGTCCGAGTTAAAGCAAAGGTAGTAGCGGGCAGACCCACTGCCAAAGCTAAATCACGAACTAAGGCGCGGATGTAAGTGCGTTTGGAAGTAGTGGCGATTAGGCGCGAAACAAATAGCTGCGGCGGCAGTTGAGGAATTTGGTTGGCCCAGTTAGCTAAAATCTCTGTTTGGCGAAAATCACCTTCAACCAAAGAAAGCCGTTGCTGGATGATTTGATGAAGCTGGTTTTTAGCTAAGGAAAAATTAGCTAGTAGCTGCAGTTGATGAATGACAACTTCTTCTACAGCTGGTTGAAACTTCTCTCCTCTTTTAGCCAAGTCAAAATAAGATTGGCCGGCCATGCGTTTGGCAGCAAAGTGAGGCAAGGTCTGCGGCTGTGGACCTAAAAATTTTGGCAGAACCATAGCTAGCTGATCCTGTAATTGATCAGTATCCAGGCCGGTTGAGGGAAATTGATTCAGATCAAATTTGGCAATTTTGGTAGTTAAACCCAACAAGTCCAGTGAGTCTGTTTGCACTCCCCACCAAATCTCAAATTGATAGGTTTTTTGCCAGTTGGACAAGGCAGTTTTGTTGAAACGATCTAGACCACTCAAAACGATTACCACCCCATCTGCCATGGGATCTAGAGTACCAGTGTGAGTTGTGGACTGCTGCTGCAACTCTCCCCAGCGCTGAGCTAGCTGGTGGGTAGAAGCGCCGAGCGGTTTATAGAGTGCGGAAATCATGAGAGAAGTTGAGTGAGCTGTCTAATGACCTGGTCATTAGTGGTGTAATGAACTGTTATCAACCCTGCTGTGGTCGCTGCCGCCAGTTTAGTTTCACCATCATCAACAAAGATAATTTCAGCAGGTGTTAGCTGCAGCTGATCTGCCAGTTGGAGGTAACTCTGAGGATCATTCTTAGAGCCGATTTTTTTGCTGGAAAAAAGATCAATAAACGGCGGCACCAGCTTTGACCGCTGTCGTTCTAGAAAAATGGGTGCGGCTGAAGTGAAAATATAGCTGGGATGCTGGCTGGCATGCTGGCGGACAAACTCAATCAATTCTTGGTTAAGTGGTTCGCGAAGATGTTGGGGAAAGTAAAGGGTATTGAAAAAGTCGAACAGTAAAATTTGGGTCATGTTTAAGTTAATTTTAATCCAAATAGTTCAGCCGGCCAATTTTGGCTAGTTCTGCGGCGTATTTTTCTGGATCAACTAAGTAGAAGCTGGGAAGAATCGGCTGATAATCTGGATTAAGCTGGCGGGCTTTATCGACATCTTGATAAGCTAATTTACCGTAATAAAGCTCAGTAGGATTAAAGTCTTGACTCTTTAAATATCGCCAGACATCTACCAGGCCTTCAAAGTAGGTAATATCTTTAGTAAATCCTCCAGGCTGACTGGTATCTTCAAGGCCGCGTTTTTGACGAAAAGTCATCCCCCACCGTCGGCTAGGTTCATCAGCATATTTTTCAAAGAAAGACCAGAGCTCAGCGAAAGATTTTTCCTGAGCAGCTGCTACACCCAAGTATTTTAGTGCCGACTTATACGCAAGTTGAAACTTTTTAGGCAAGAGACCATTTAAAATAGCCAAGCCTTCTTCGGTAAACAGATACTCTTGAAAGCCATATTTCTTTTTCTTCTTATACCAAGGCTGCTGCTCATAATTAATGCGCCGTAAGATGTGGGTCCCGATCTCATGGTAAAGCATGCCCAGCAAGCCATCTTGGCGAAACTTGGCTGGATGTCTAAGCTTAATCGTATTCGATGAGATCGAAGTGCGAATTACAAACGAACTGGACCAAGTTAAATTAAATCTGTCTTCCAGTTGATGAAGTCTTAAAAACCGCTTGATTTGCCGCTCTGTTTCATCCTGTGACAGGATTCTTCCTTCTGTTTCTCTTAACGCGGTAGCATTATTTTGGCTAAAAGCTCGATCTACAATAGTCTTAGCCAAGTCCAGCTTGTTCTGTTGGGGCTGGCCATATTTAGTTAAAAAATCTGCTGGCACTGGTTCTTCGTAAATAAACTGAGGATTATAGGTCTGATCCGCCATAAACTTTTCTTTTTCCTCGAGTAAATTAACTGGAATAAGGCGCTGCAGTAAAGTCATTGTGCTCCTTCGCCAATTAAGAAGCCTTGAATATCTCTTCTGCCCAACTCTACTTTGTGTTGGGTGCGGTTCAGTCTTTTAATGACCAGCATCGCAGTCGTCACTTGTCGGTCACCGATCTTGGTTTGAATCTCCACCACTGGCACATTGCCCTCAACAATTTCAGTTTGCCGCCACAGCAAGTCTTCAATATCAAAATGACCAAGCTCTTCAGCTAGTTCTTGGCTGATGGCAGATCGATAACGGCTCGTATTGACCAATGCTTCAACTTGGTGGGGCTTGTTTTGATCATCATAGAGTTCAATGGTTGGCCGGTAGGATAAAATTTGCAGACCTTCTTCCACAGTATTTTCATCAATAAAGATCTTGGCAAATAAAGCTTGAGCAATTTTGACCCCATGTTTAGCATTCAGCACCTCAACATCCTCAACCCTTTTTAGGCGTGCTTTCAAACCGGCATCATTAGCCAATTGAATTGACAAACCTGGAAAACCATTCAGCTCCACCACCATTGGTCCTTTTTCCTCATGAATAAAAAGATCAGCTCCCATAAAAGTGTAGCCAGCAGCGTTGGCGGCTTTAACTGCAATTTCCAGAGCTTTATTCCACATGGGAATTTTTATTCCGGTCACTTTTCGGCCTTTTTTCCCAGGCAGTTTAGAAATAACAGTTTTCTTGCCTCTCACTCCATGAATGGTGATGCCGGTGGCCAAATCGATGCCGAGACCAATTGCGCCTTGATCCAGGTTGGCTCGACCTTGAGATTCTTCAGTTGGAATCCGTGCCATAGCCATGACTGGAATGGAGTTAAAAATGATAATCCGAATATCGGGGGTGCCTTTATAAGAAATCTTAGCCAATTTAGGATGGGGAGGAATCATCTCTTCCACCAACGCTCGATGCTGACTGCCCCAGGTACTAAACTCACCATCAAGAATGTTTAAGACATGCAGTTCCAGATCGGCTTTAGTTAGGTGTTCCTGGCGTTCATTGACCCAAACCGATTGATCTTTGAGTTTCTTTTTAATAATCCAAATCCCTTTACCAGCACTGCCACTGGCAGGCTTAATCACAAAAGGCACGGGCAAAGTTTCCCAAGAAACTAGATTGAGATCTTCGGGAGTTTCAAAAACATGATACAACTCGGCAGTGGGAATATTATGCTGGCGCAGCAGTTCTTTGGTTCTTAACTTAGAAAAACCATATTTTTTAGCTTCGCGACTATTCATGGAAGTGTAGCGATTGCGTCCGTTGTGCCCGAGAATTTGGGAGGGTTTAATTGCCATAATAGTTGCCTAGTTATTGCTGCTCTTGATGGGATAATTATTCCTCTTCCATCATCGTTCTGAAGCGGAAGTACTCAGAAAACCTCAAGCCGACAAATTTGCCGATGATGAGGTTAAACAACAGGATGGCAATAATGAGTAGCTCTGGTTCGATTAAGGCGAACTTTTGCAGTGTTTCCCATTTTAAGATTAAGCCAGATAAGAAAGCTAAGCCTAAAGTTTCTAGTGTCAGCGCCATGGCGTCACTAGGTTTAGTTCTGACTTGAGCGTCTAAGAAGTTTTCAGCCAACAATACCAAAATTAAGATGGGGAAAATGTTGACGCTCATCAGTGAGACCAGATCTAAAAGTGGTGCGGCCAAGAGTAAGGCCAAAATTGCTAAAGAGACAAACCACAATAAGATGGCTGTCCGCGGCAAGTATGGCAGTCTAGATTTCATCAAGATGCGCTTGGCTGGTAAAGCGACTAAGGCAATGGCTAAAAAGATAGCGGTGCCTTCGATTATGCCGGTTGAGACTAAAGCTACGGACAAGACGGCTGGAATGTAAATGCCGAAACCTCTGAGACCAATGACGTGTCTGGAGGCGGCAATAAAAGATGAGACTAAGGGGAACAGTAGAACTAAGACGATGACGTTGGGTGGGACTCCTTCAGCAACGGCACTGCGAATGGCTCTCGCTAAGGCGTTGGTAACAGAGGGATTTTCAACAGGATTTTCCTCGAGATATCTGACTAATTTACTTTTCTGCTCCACAGTCGGTTCGGTGATATCGCGAGCTTTTTTCTCTTGAATGCGTTGCTCAGTTTCAGCAGAGGCGGTGGCTAGCTCAGCTTCGGCGGTAGCATCTGCAGACTCAGTTGCCTCTTCATCTAATAGACTTGGTGAAGGACTGACCCGCAGATTAGTCTGAGCCACGACAGGAGTGGAAACGGCTATGGTTAAACTTAACAAGACTAGAAGGCTGGCCAAAAATTTTCTCATGAGGATTATTATACTAAATCCTACCCCTACAAGTACAGGCAGCTGGGCCGAGCGTTTTACTTGATAAAGATACCCAAAAATGACTGAATAAAACCAATTAAAGCCGAGATGATGAGCAAAGAGAAAAATTGGTTAAACTCAACTCCTAGAATTACCATGGGAGCGATGCGAAAGCCGGGTACAAGATAAGTGACCAACCAGAGTAAAATCACGTTGAGAACGAGTGAGAAGAAGCCGAGGGTGATGATGTTAATGGGTAAAAAGAGCAACTTAAGAATTGGCTTAATAATTTTATGAACCAGGGTAAAGACGATGGCCGCAATAATCAGTGTCGACCAGTCCATATAGCTGACGGTAGGCAGAAAATAAGCCAAGATAAATAAGGTGAGACCGGTGTTTATAACAGCTTTGAGAAATCCCATACTGTTATTTAAACATCTTTTTCAAGCGACGGCTAGTATGTTGTTTTTTGGAAAAACGGTGTGATTCATCACGAATGTGTTGGATCAAGTGCAGCGTAGGGTGGTTGGCCGGTAGTCTAATGATCTGGTATTTAATTTTAAGCCGGCCGGATTCGGGGCGCTCAATTTGGGTGGGCAGAATAATTCGATCTGGATTTTTGGCAATGCTAATGACTGGTGCTGGCCAATACCAGCCCTGCAGAGCGGCCCGTAGCTGGCCTTTGCCGCCATCAATAACAAGTAGATCGGGCTCACCCCATTCTGGGTGATTTTGCCGCCTAAGAACGGCTTCCTGTAGCATCTGAAAGTCATTGGGGGTATCAAGAGTGCGGATGTTAAACAGCCGGTAATGTTCTTTAGCCGGCTGACCATTGACAAACGTCACCATGGAGACACTAGCTAGTTGGCCGGAAGTATTGCTGACATCATAGCCTTCAACTCTCGATAAGGGATAAGTTTTTGGCAGATAAAGATAGGTGGACAGTAGTTTGCGTAGATGCAACAGAGCTTGTTCGCGATATTGGCCTGTTAGTTGAGGCAGCACCAATGATGGTTTGAGTTGATACTGCTGAGTCGTGACCGATTTAATTAATTGAATTCGGTCACGCAGCTCGGCTGCTATTTCATATTTTTCTTGTTCGGCAGCGGATTTTAATTCTTGTTCCAAATTGGTGATAACGGTTTTTTTCTTACCTCGTAAAAATAAAACCAATTGTTGGAGTTGAGCTCGATAATCAGCTGGTGAGATCGCACCCACACATGCGCCTGGGCACTGATCTAAATGATAATAAAAACAGGCTGTACTGCCGACGAGTTCTTGCCGACTGCTCTGCCCTGCTTGGTTGCACCAGGGAAAAATCTTCCTGACAATTTTTAAGACCTCGCGCAGCCGATACGCGCTGGGAAACGGACCTAAGATTGTGCCTGAAAGTTGGCGGTGATCTAAGTCTCGCTTGCGGACAGTCAGTAATCTAGGATAGATCTCATTGGTGAGCTGCAGATAGATGGGACTTTTATCATCTTTCAGCAATGAATTATAGTTGGGCTGATGGAGGCGAATCAGCTCTGCTTCGATCAGCAGTGCTTCAAACTCACTCTCCAACTCCTGCCATTTGACAGTGGCTGCTTCGTGAACCATCCGTTTAATCTTGGTAGGCAGACGCTTTAATTGGGTGTACTGGCGGAGACGCTTTTTTAAATCTTTAGCTTTTCCGACGTACAGAACCTGGTCGTTTTCTAAAAACCAGTACACTCCCGGCGATGAGGGTACTGACGACCAGGATGGCAGCCACGCCAATGAAGAGGTACGGCTGCGGGATGGAGTCGCTGAGTCTGGGTCCGCTGGTGACTTGGTAGGTTTGACTGTCATGGTTAATACTAATTGTTATTGTATCCTTTTCGGGCAAGAAACCTGAACTGGCCTGTAACTGTAACGGAATTTCTAACGTTTGAAAAGGCAGCAATGCCTTGATATTGCCGGAAGTTCTTGTTTTAACAACTTGAACTTGTTGAGCGCTGACCTCAATCGGTAAATAGTAACCCGCTTCTCCAGATAGGTTAGTGATTTTGAGTGTGTAAAGACCCGGAATGTTAAGGCCAAGGATTTTTCTGGGAACCAGTTCTTGGGAAGTGGTTAGGGCGCTGGCATTAAGTTCAGGAAAGCTGCTACCAAAATTAACTTCAACAGTTTTTTCCGCCGCATCAGCCTTGTAGCTACCGGCGGGATAGGGAGTCTCGCTGTGCTGGCCATTGATAGCAAAGACGATGTGGCTTAAGTCGACTTGGCTGAAATAATCAATGCCGCCAGTGGTATTTTCCCAGGTGGGATCAATGGGCACCCATTGTTTTAAGTCTTGATGATAGTATTCTGGCCAAGCATGTAGAACATCCTCGACTAAGCTCAGTGGCCTCAGATCGCTGTTTTGGGTGTAGGCATAGCCGGTCATGCGGCGGGCCGGAATGTTGGCAGCTCGAGCCAGGGTGATAAAAAGATCGGTAAATTCTTGACAAACTGCTTGGTCGGGCTGATTGAGGGCCGCCGCCGCTCCCATTCGCTCGGGATTATTTAACGCCCGCTGGGTGTTATAGCTGAGCGTTTTTACCACATAATCATTGATGGCGGCGGCAGTTTGGTGCTGACCCGCCAACTCTTTAATCTCCGCCTGATCTACCGGCCAGTATGGCAAAGCTGCCAGATGAGTAGAGTTTGGTTCTGCTATGGGGAGGTTAGCAGCTGGTTCTAAACTGAGTTTGACCGCTGCCTGTAGTTTTACTGTGGTTTTACTGCCCGCTGGCAGGTGGTAAGTTGCAATCCAGTTGCCGTCTGGATCGAGTTCCATTTGGTCTGGGAGCGGATCTAGCTGGTGATAATAAACGCGCTGGTATGCTGTGTCTGGGACAAGGGCAATTTGAGAGATGCCAGGATTATTAGTGTCATTATCAAGGTGATAATTTATCATCAGATCAAAAATTTGTTCTGAGCCATACAACGCAAAAATCCCTGCTGTGCCATTTTGTTCAAAAGTAGTCACTACCTGATCGTCTTGAGTAGTGTAAGAATGCTGATCTGGGGTAGTTCTCACCGGCGGCCCAAAACGAGCAGGCGTAACCAAGTGCACGGTATATTGTTGGTAGTCTGCTGGGTTGGCTTGAGGCGGTAGCGACACTTCCAACACGGAGCCGCTAATAATAGCTGCATCTGGATGAAGATAGGAAATGCTAAATTGGCGTGACTTACCTTCCCCTACCACTTTGTCATCAAAAGTAATGCCGATACTGGTTTGTCCGGGACCACTAGTTGTGCTTGGATTAAGATAATTTATCTCTGGTTCGATGAGTTGACCATCACTGGTGACAACGATATTTTTAAGCTGATTAGAGCTGATTTTTAAGCCGTATTGACTGATATAACTTGTTGGCGTGAGGTTAACTATTTCAAAATCTTGCTTAATTCGACTCAGACCATTTTCATTGACAGTGACGGTGGTAGTAAGATTTGTCTGGAAAAGCCCCGAACTAGGCTGCGTTTCAGTTTGGGCTTGAGCTGTTAAACTTATTGAGGAAAAGTGTTTCTGTGAAAATGCGTGAAAACTACTTAAGCCTGTAATAATTCCGTGAAAATCCGTGAAAAAGGAAATAACTATCAGAGTGAAAACTGTGAAAAGCAAAGTGATTAAGCTCAAGTGATGATGAGAGCGTATTTTTGGCAGAAAATTATTGACGATCATTAGGTCCTTAAGCATATCATATTACAATAAACCAGATCGCTTGCAAATCAGGTTTCTTTATATGAAAAGGGCAGAACTTATATTATGACTGGGTAGATGCCTCTAGTATGCCAGATAATTTGTAGGCCAGATAGATGCTAACTGCTCCTAATCCAACTCCCAGTAGATCGAGAGGATCAGCTGTATTATAAATGCCTTCAAGCTCGAAAAAAGTGATAATGAACGATGAAGCGACTAGAGTAAGAGCAGTACTTTGTTCCTTAGTAATTATTGCTAATTTTTGATGTTTAAGAAATTTATTCATCAGATAAATGATGTTTTGAAGCAAGAAAAACAGCATGATAGTTTCATAGACATCGCCAGCATGTTGCTCAAAAAAGTTCCTTAGCTCTGAAAAATTTTGTCCCTCGACTACAACTGGTCCTTCGTAACCTAGAAAAATGCAAATTGGCTTGTTTGTAAATCACTCGCAAATTCAATAAAAGCAATTACAAATAACACCGCCCACATAGGAAGATAGGACTCGAGCTCAGTTCGTCTTTGCTCAGTTAATAGGCTGGAAGTCATGCGCGTATTTTATCACTTCACCTGACTAAACTCTGCTTTGAGGTAACGGCCGGTGTAAGAATCGCTTAATTCTGCCACTTCCTGAGGAGTGCCAGTGGCAACTACTTGCCCGCCCTTTTCTCCACCCTCGGGTCCAAGATCAATCAGGTAATCAGCATTTTTAATCACATCTAAATTATGCTCAATGACAATGACGGTGTTATTATTTTCGACTAATTGATGCAGTACATTCAGCAGTTTTTGTACATCATGAAAATGAAGACCGGTGGTTGGTTCATCAAGTAAATAAACCACATGATCATACTGACGACCGGAAAGTTCTTTGGCTAATTTTACCCGCTGGGCTTCACCACCGCTGAGAGTAGGGGCCGGCTGGCCGAGTTCTAGATAGCCCAAGCCTACCTCAAGTAAAGTTTTCAGCTTCTCACGTAAAGTGCTGTGATGCTCAAAAAAGTCATAAGCTTCTTCAATAGTTAATTTCAAGACATCATGAATCGTCAGATCTCGATATTTGACTTGCAATGTTTCTTCGTTGTAGCGCTTGCCTTCGCAGACATCGCAGGTGACATAAATATCAGGTAAAAACTGCATCTCAATTTTGATCTGACCATCCCCGGCGCAAGCTTCACAGCG
Source organism: uncultured Pseudomonadales bacterium (assembly GCA_964650185.1). Taxonomy (GTDB): domain Bacteria; phylum Patescibacteriota; class Microgenomatia; order UBA1400; family PJMF01; genus CAZYRN01. Next base: position 21,991 of record CAZYRN010000003.1, on the reverse strand, counting down.
GCCGCCTTTAACATTAAAGCTAAACCGGCCAGCATTAAATCCTCTGATCTGGGCCTCTTGCGTATTGGCAAAAATCTTGCGAATGTAGTCAAAAACTTTAGTATAAGTAGCAGGATTGGAGCGTGGCGTTTTGCCAATCGGACTTTGATCAATTAAAGCGATCTTTCTCACTTCATCTGGAATAGTGATTTTATCAACGTGACCAGGCTTATCATTGGTTTTATAACCTAAGTTAGCGGCTAACTGATGATACAAAGTGTCGTGCAGTAAAGTAGATTTACCACTACCGGAAAGACCAGTAATGCAGGTAAAGCTACGCAGCGGAAACTCCACATCAATTTGTTTTAAATTATGCTTGCTAGCTCCTTCTAATCTGATGACTGGCTCAGTTTTAATTGAGACCGCTACTTCGTCAGGATCAATGTAGCGACGTTCATTGGTTTGAGCTGATGATTGCTGAGGAGGACCATGGCGAGTAACTTCTTTTTTTCGAGACAAGTACTGACCGGTTAAGGTGTTGGACTGCATTACTTCGGCGGGGGTGCCTTGAGCCACTATCTGCCCTCCTTGATTGCCAGCCAGCGGACCAAAGTCGATGACATAGTCTGCAGAGAGAATAACGTCTCGATCATGCTCAACTACTACCACTGAATTGCCTTTATCGCGCAGATTTTCTAAAGTTTTGATTAAGCGGTGGTTGTCGCTTTGGTGCAAGCCAATGGTTGGTTCATCCAGAATGTAGAGCACGCCAGTTAAACCAGTTCCAATTTGAGAGGCCAACCGAATTCGTTGGGCCTCACCGCCAGCTAAAGTGGCTGCTTCTCGATGTAAACTGATGTAATCTAAGCCAACGGAGGACAAAAAAGTAAGTCTGGAAGTGATTTCTCTTAAGATGGAATCAGCAATGACCTGTTCCTTGGGACTAAGGATCTGTTCTGCCGCCAGATGTTTTACCCAGGCTAAAGATTGATCAATGGGCAAGCCAGTAATATCCGCGATGTTTTTGCCCTCAATTGTTACTGCTAAAGCTTCTTCTTTTAATCTGGCACCATGACAATCCGGACAAGTTTCATTCTGCATGAACTCTTCGATCTTGTGCCGAACATAATCCGAGTCACTTTCTTGATAACGTTTTTCCAATTCAGGCACAAAACCTGCAAAAGTTTCATGAATTGAAGTGGGTCTGCCCTGTCGATTTTCACCATAAACGGTGTATTTTTTAGAGCCAGTGCCATAGAGCAGTTGCTGCTGAGTTTTTTCATCAAAATCGTGCCAAGCTGTTGAGCGAAAATCATAACCAGCTGCCTCGACTACTGCCATTACTACTCTACTCCACCAGGTTTCATGTGTTAGTTGGCTGGCTAAGGGAATAATGGCCCCTTCACTCAGCGATAAATCAGTCGCGATAATCTTTTCTACATCAATTTTGAGTAAAGATCCCAGGCCATGACAAGTTTCACAGGCTCCTTGCGGTGCGTTAAATGAAAACAGTCGCGGCTCTAGTTCATCAATTGAGATGCCACAGTTGCTGCAGGCTAATTTTTCACTAAATAAACGATCTTCAACATTTTTGGGCTGCTCGGGAAAGTCGAGTGAGTCATCATTAATAAAACTAATGACGACAAAACCATCTGATAACTTCAGTGCTTCCTCAAGTGATTGAGCTAAACGAGAACGGAAAGATTGGCGGGACGAGTCATCGCGCAATTGTTTTTTGGAAATTGTTAGTCTATCTAGCAAAGCTTCAATGGTGTGCCGATTATTTTTTAGCAGATTTAGTTCTTGAGATAAATCGTAAATGCGACCGTCAATTCTGGCTCTGACATAACCCTTTTTCTGTAAATTATCGATTAGCCCGCTAAACTCGCCTTTGCGATCACGCACGACTGGCGATAAGATCATCAGTCGAGTGGGTGTGCCGTTAATGGTGCGTGAGTTTAGCTCTGTCAGCACATGCTCAACAATTTGATCGACACTTTGGGTAGCCACTTCTTGGCCGCATTCAGGGCAGTGCGGATGTCCAACTCGAGCATAAAGCAGCCGCAGATAGTCATAAATTTCCGTGATCGTACCCACGGTTGAACGCGGATTATGAGAAGTGGTTTTTTGGTCTATGGAGATGGCCGGCGACAGACCTTCAATTTGATCAACATCAGGTTTGCTCATCACTCCTAAAAATTGCCGAGCGTAAGAGCTAAGACTTTCGACGTAGCGGCGCTGCCCCTCGGCGTAAAGAGTATCAAATGCCAGAGAACTTTTGCCACTACCAGATAAACCAGTGAAAACAACTAGTTTGTTCTTAGGGACTTCAACATTAATATCTTTAAGATTGTGTTCCCGGGCGCCAGTAATCGTAATTTTTGTCTGTGGCATAAGTTATTTAGTTTTTTTGTATAAATTTTTTAGTTTTTTGTATTTGATCCGTACGTAATTTTGTGCGTAAATCGCAAAAAACGCAAACCTACATTATACCGCTTTTCCGTCTCGGCTGGCAGGGTCGGTAAGTAAGAAGCGGGTATTAATTATCAGTAGCGTCAGTTCGCTGAGTTGGTTGGTTAAATTAGTTTGCTGAGTCAGACTGAGCTTTAATCCAATCTCGCAAGACTGCAGCGAGTTCAAAGTCCATCTCAGCGGCAGCCTGACGCATTCGCTGGGAGATTTTTTTCAAAAACTTTTTCAAATCAGGTGGGGTCATGGCATCAAAATCAACCTGGTTCAGGTCAATTTGTTTACCATCGAGGTCAATCATCAGCGGCTGACCATAGGTAGCTTGACCCTGATCCTGGAAGCGAAAACCTCTAGTAAGTGTGGTGCTGTCTTCAGTCTCTTCTTTTTTTTCAATCAGTCGTTCTCGAATTGGCTTCACAATTGTTTGCGGATCAATGCCATGTTGTTGATTGTACTCGAGCTGAACTAGGCGGCGGCGCTGGGTTTCCGCGATCGCCTCCCGCATCGAGCCGGTTAAATTGTCAGCGTATAAAATCGCTTGCCCCTCGACGTGTCGCGCCGCCCTCCCCATCGTCTGAATTAAGGAGATGCGTGATCTTAAAAAGCCCTCTTTATCTGCGTCTAAAATAGCCACCAGCGTCACTTCGGGCAAGTCTAGTCCTTCCCGCAGCAAGTTTATTCCCACCACCACGTCATATGCTCCCTGCCGTAGCTCATCTAAGATGTCCGACCGCTCAAAAGTTTCCACATCCGCGTGCAAGTAGGCAACTTTTGGATACCACTCAGCCGTGGCTTCACTTGGGTCGGCGCCTTCACTTGCATTACCCACGGCTTCTCCCTGCTCTTCTCCCCGATTCACCGCCTCAAAGTATCTCAGCATCTCTGGCGGTAGCTCAGCCTGCGTCTGGTAGCGATGATCAAGCTTACCAATTTCCAACTCACCCACTGGCAGCATCTCGTTAGCGTTAATCACCCGCTCTGGATCAAGCTGTGCCTGCTGCTGGCGCTGTTTCTCAATAAAACTTTGGACTAGCTGGTCAATTTTGTGCCGATCATTGAGGTACTCAGTCAAGGCTTCAGCCATTTTTTTAGTTAAAGTGGTTACTAGCACCCGTTGGCCAATTAACTTCCGCTTAATGATCTCAATAATTAAGTCTTCAATCTGGCTTTGAGTTGGCCGCAGTTCAATTTCTGGGTCAAGCAGTCCAGTTGGCCGCACCAGCTGCTCCACTACTTTCCCTCTCGCTTGTTCTATTTCCCATTCTTTAGGAGTGGCGGAGACATAAATCGTTTGAGGGGTTCTGGCTAAAAACTCATCAAAACGCAGTGGCCGATTATCTAAAGCACTGGGCAGTCGGAAACCGTAATCTACCAGGGTACTTTTTCTTGACTGGTCCCCAGCGTACATACCTCTAATTTGCGGAATCGTCATATGACTTTCGTCAATTATGGTTAAAAATGAGTCGTGGCCAAACTCTTGGGCATTATGCTGAAAATAATCCAGTAATGAGAAAGGCGGATCATTGGCTTGACGACCGTCAAAATACCTCGAGTAGTTCTCAATACCATTGACGAAGCCAAACTCGCGAATCATCTCCATATCATAATTAACTCGCTGCTGCAGTCGATGAGCCTCAAAAACTTTGTTTTCTGCCTGCAACTCCTTCAGCCTGACCTCAAGATCACGCTTGATCTCAGCCAAGGCCTGATCCTGAGTTTTGGGGTTAATCATGTAGTGCTTGGCGGGGTAGATGGTGAATGCCCGCTGCTGCTGCTCGTATTGATCAAGCTGATGTTGAGGAATATTGCTGCCAGTGACGGGATCAATCCACTTGATTTGGGTGATCTTATTTTCTAAAGTTTCAATCCGCAGTGCTCGGTCTTCATAGGCTGGCCAGAGCTGAATCGTATCGCCTCGGACTCGATAAGTACCGCGCCGTAAATCAGCTGCAGAGTTTTCGTATTGCAACTGAGATAGCCTCAGCAGTAAATCTTTCCTGCCGATCAACTCCCCCTCGACTATTTCCAGCACATACTTGCCATACTGCACCGGTGAACCCAAGTTATAAATACATGATACAGACGACACGACTATCACATCATCTCGAGTCAGCAAGTTGGTGGTAGCGGCCAGGCGTAGTTTATCAATCTCATCGTTAATATCGGTTTCCTTCTCGATATAGGTATCAGTGGTGGGAATGTACGCCTCTGGTTGGTAGTAATCGTAGTAAGAAACAAAGTAACTGACCGCATTATTAGGAAAGTAATCTCTAAACTCTTGATAGAGCTGAGCTGCTAAAGTTTTGTTGTGAGCGATAACTAAAGTCGGTTTTTGCGTTTTTTCAATGACATTGGCGATCGAATATGTCTTGCCTGAGCCCGTCACACCTAGTAAAACCTGGTGCGGATTGCCATTTTGGACTCCAGCAGTCAAAGCCTCAATTGCTTGGGGCTGATCGCCGGTAGGCTGGTAAGCAGATTTTAGTTTAAGCATTAGAAATTATAAGAAATGTAACTTAGGCATGAATCTTCATTATACAGCTAAAGGCGTTATAATTCGGGTTATGAGAGTTACACCCATTGCTACGCCAGTCATTCATGAAGGCTATGATTTATTGGCTTTAATTAGAGATTCTGTCCGAGAATTGCCCGAGAAAAGCGTTCTGGCGGTCACTTCTAAGGTAGTTGCCATCTGCGAAGGCCGGCTGGTGCCCATCCAGACAGGCACTAAAGAAGAAAAACAACTGCTGGCTAAGCAGGAGGCTGAAGCCTATATCGATGCTTCGCACTCGCAGTACCAGATCATGATTACTGTCAAACACAGCACGGTGGCGGTCAATGCCGGTGTTGATGAGTCAAATGCCAATGGTCACTACATTTTGCTGCCGGAAAATCCCTATCGGTCCGCACGTCAGATCTGGCAATTTTTAAGAAAAGAGTTTGGAGTTAAAGAAGTCGGGGTGGTGATTACTGACAGTCGAACTTTTCCTCTCAAGTGGGGTGTGATTGGCACCAGCTTGGGTCATTGTGGTTTTAAGGCGCTGAATAATAAGATTGGTCAAGCTGATTTATTTGGTCACCAGATGCAGATGACTCAAGTTGCAGTGGCGGAAGCTTTAGCAGTAGCGGCAGTCTTGGAAATGGGTGAAACGGACGAAGCTCAGCCACTTTGCCTGATTCAAGATTCAAAAATGGTGCAGTTTCAAAATCGCGCTACCACTCAAAAAGAAATTAACGAGCTGCAGATCAAGATGAAAGATGATGTTTACGGACCGATGTTGTTAGCAGCTCCTTGGGAGACTAAGAAATGATCTCTATCTCAACTAAAACCGGTGACCAAGGTCAGACCAGCTTGGCGAATGGCAAGCGCGTGCCTAAACATAGCCTGGTGATGGAGTTTATAGGTGGGCTGGATGAGTTGAGTTCTTGGCTGGGTTTAATTGTGGCTGAGTTGAGAGAAAAAGAGGCTGATTTGGCCAAGGCGGCGACAGAAAAGTTTTCCGCTCCAGCCATGAGGGCTGATTTAGAAAAAATTCAGCAGCAGTTATATGAAATTAGTGCGGAAGTAGCTCAATACCCTGGCAAAAAATATCAGGAAGCTGATTTGGCAGATTTAGAAGCCAAGGCTGACGTGCTACAAGAGCAGTTGGCTGATGATTGGCACCGGCAGTTTTTGTTTCCTGGCGGTACGGTGCTGGGTGGATATTTTGATGTGGCGCGGACAGTAGCGCGGCGAGCGGAAAGAGTTGGTTTTAAGTTAAGTGAAGTAACCACTGTCTCACCAGTGATTTTAAAATTTCTTAACCGCTTGTCTGACTATCTATATTTGTTAAGATGCCAAATTAATCAGTTGCAACAATACCAAGAAAAAGAATTAAAGAGTAAGAAATAACCCTGTACATCAATTAAAAAAATGAAAATGGTGAATTAGCAGTCTGACGATGGGAGTGCTAATGATTAGTAACTGCTTAGTAACTGCTTTTATATAGTTAGATATATTAAGATACGAAAATAAGAAGAAGTTCTTAATACTTAAACTTCCGAATCAGCCCCACTACTCTACCCTGAATCTGCACGTTGACGGCATAGATGGGGCTCATGTTGGAGTTAGCTGGTTCAAGTCTGACTCGTGTCACCTCTTTGTAGTAGCGCTTTAAAGTAGCTAGCCCATTATCCAACAGAGCTACCACGATATCGCCATCACTGACTTCTTGAGTTTCCTCAATGACCACGTAGTCGCCGTCATCAATATGATCCTCGATCATTGACTGACCTTTAACTTGCAAGACGTATGCGCGTTTTTTACCTGAAATCATTTCTGGTGAGACTTTAAAAGAAGCATCGGGATCCTGATAAGGCTCAATTGGCTTGCCGGCCGCGATAAAACCCATGATGGGGACATCAATGCCTTCATCAGAATTAAGGAAAGTTCGATCAACAACTTCAATGCCTCTCACTTGACCATCAAAGCGGCGGATCACTTTCTTCCGCTCTAAAGCTTGGAGATGTTCATGAACAGTTGCTAAAGAAGAAACGCCAATTGCTGTCGCAATTTCCTGTAGGGTGGGCGCATAACCATTGCTCTGAATATACTGAGCAATAAAATCTAAAATTTGCCGTTGCCGTTTGTAGAGAGTTACCGCCACCTGAATCCTTTCTGAACTTAACTACTGCTTCGGGCGTAAACTTCCCGAATTAAATACAGCATAACCGAAAGAGAAGCGAAGATGCAATATGATCTTAAGCTATCAAAATATAACAAACATCAAGAATGAGGCAGTATCAAAATTCAGTTGAGTTCGGGTGAAAGTGAGGTGATTCGTCTTTTTGGTACTAATTATTTAATTTTGAGGATCTTAGTCACTCGGTCAAAGAAGGACAGCTCTTGGCCAGATCGTCTTTTTTTGTAGAACCAGAGTGTCAAACCGCCAAACAAGACAGCCAAAATGATGTAGCCAATGGTTTCTAGACTGTCAAAGCCTTCATTGATTGTTTCCAAAGCATGCAGGCTGGTGTAGCCAAAGTAAAGATAAAAAGCATTGCGGACGATGGTGCCGAAAAAGGTTGATACCAGATAGGTGCGCAGATTGAGCTTAATTAAGCCACACACAACTGAGACTGGGGCGGTAGGCATGATGGGTAGGGCTCTGAGTAAGAATAATACAATGTCATCCCGCCAGCCTTTGTTGAGATATTTGCCAAAACCTTCCGTATCGTCTTTGCTGACACCGAGAATTCGACCAAATTTGCTAATAATGAAGTCTTCCGCCTTATCAGCGACAAGATAAACTACCCAGCTGCCAAAAGTTTTGGCGATGGCACCGATTAAGGCTAAAAATGCTAAATACGAGATGGGCTGATTGCTAGCGGCAGCTAATGAACCAGATAAGGTCATGATGACCGGTGATGGAATTGGCGCCAAAATTTCTTCAATCATGGCACCGAGCACAGTGAAGAGCGGTAACGGCACACGCTGAGCCAGCTCCTGCATTAACTCGATTAGAAATGATGTAATTCCACCCATAATATTCCCTTTTTGCTAAATTAACGCCCGGCCCGTCATAGTATCAGGCTTGGGCAAACCCATTAAGTGTAGCATAGTTGGTGCAATATCTGCCAAGATGCCCGTCGGCAGTTGGACTGGCTGACCAGCATATTGAGGACCAACGACGATAAATGGCACGGGATAAGTGGAGTGTTCAGTGTCGACTTGGCCGGTTTCAGTATCAATCATTTCTTCAACATTACCATGATCAGCTGTGATCAGGACTATGCCGCCATGAGCAGAGACGGCATCAACAATTCTGCCTACTACTTCATCCACCACTTCGCAAGCCTTGATGGCAGCTTCTAGGTTGCCGGTGTGACCCACCATATCACCATTGCAAATGTTGGCAATGACCACGTCATAGTCATATTTAAACAACCGGTCCAACATTTGATCGGTAATTTCTCGAGCGCTCATCTCAGGTGCCTCATCATAAGATTTGACTCCCTTGGAGGGTAAGATGGCACGATCTTCGCCTGGAAAAAGCTCTTCAATCTGGCCGTTCATGTAGTAAGTGACAAACCGTTCTTTTTCAGTCTCTGTTATCCGCAATTGTTTAATGCCATGAGTGGCCAAAACTTTGCCAATTGGGTTTTTAACAAACTGTGGCGGAAAAGCCACATCAGTTGGCAAACCTTCTTCATATCTGGTCATGGTGACAAAATACAGATTGTTAATAATTTTTTGCCGCTGAAAAGTGGAGATGTGAACTTGAGGCTGAATGTTGGTTTTCTCATACTTTTCGGTATAAGGGTCAAAAGCTTGGTGCTTAATGCCCTCTTCAAAATTAGGCTGAACGAAGGCTCTGGTCAGCTCCCGCGGCCGATCAATTCGATAGTTAAAGAAGATGACAGCATCATTATCCTGAATAGTTTGTGGCTGGCCTGATTCATCACAAACGGCAATTGGTTCAATAAACTCGTCAGTGATATTTTGGCTGTACTGCTCTTGTAAAGCTGCGATGGGATCTTGAGTACAGGCGGCTGCCCCAATGGTGAGAGCGTTGTAGGCTTTTTCAATTCTTTCCCAGCGCTTGTCACGATCCATGCCATAGTAACGACCCATGAGTGTGGCGATGCGGCCTATTCCTAGCTGCTTGCATCTTTCCTGCAACTGCTGGATGTAATTAACCCCTGCCGTAGGCGGCGAGTCTCGGCCATCGGTAAAGCCATGAATATAAACTTTTTCTAAGTTGTTCTTTTTGGCAAAATTAAGCAAGGCATAGAGATGTTCAATATTGGAATGAACTCCGCCCGCGCCGATTAAGCCCATCAGGTGCAACACCGAGTTATTTTGTTTGACATGCTGGACCGCATTTAAGAGGGCTTGGTTATTAAAAAAAGAGCCATCAGCAATGGACATGTTAATTCTGGGTAAGTCTTGGTAAACGATATGGCCAGCTCCAATATTGAGGTGACCAGTCTCTGTATTACCATCCTCACCGCGCGGCAAACCAACTGCTTCACCGCTGGCAGCTAGCTGAGTATGGGGAAAACTGATCCAGTATTTATCCATGTTAGGTGTGTGGGCTTGAGTAATGGCATTGCCGGCATTGTTGGGACCAATGCCCCAGCCATCTAGAATCAGCAGGACCACTGGTTTAATGCCTTGATAGCTGTTGCGGGGATGTGTCTCAGTGAAAGGTTGAGAGCTAAGGTTGGGCTGAGAGGTGGGGTTGGGCTGAGTTTGGTCCATTATTTGATCAGTCATGTTCTCTATTCTAAATCATTTCAATCATGGTAACACTAGCTGGTTGCAGCTGTGGTTTGATCAGTCGTAGGATTGACTTGATCAGTTACAATGTCGGCGGGCTGGACGGCCGTCAACTGTTCCAGCTCAGCCTGAATTTCTAGTAAGCGATTGTACTTAGCCACTCTTTCGCCTCGATTAGGTGCGCCAAACTTGGCAAAATCTGCCCCTACTCCGACGGCTAGATCAGCCAGGAAAGTATCATTTGTCTCACCACTGCGATGAGAGATAGTCACTTTCCAGCCCGCATCTTGAGCTTGTTTAATGACGCCAATAGTTTCGCTGATACTGCCGGCTTGATTGGGCTTAATGGAGATGCCATTGCAGGCTTTTTTCTCAATAGCTTCGGCAACTTTGGCCTGACTGGTCACTAACAGGCTATCACCGACAATATTAGTGGTTGGTCCCAATTCTGCCGTAATTTTTTGCCAAGCTTTCCAGTCATCTTCGCTAAATGGATCTTCAAAGTAGGTCACCTGATGTGAGTTACGCAGATTCTGATAGTAAGTAAATAGTTCATCAGCGGTATAAGGCTGAGCTCTGTCTTTAAGTTTATACTTGCTTTCTGAAACAAAATTAAAAGCTGAAGCATCTAGGCCAAAAAAGAGATCCTGAGTAAAGGTATAAGGAGTGGCTTTAGAAGTTTCCAATAAAATATGCAGCGCGTCAGTGTTGGAATATAAATTTGGCGCAAAACCGCCGGCTTTACCAACGCAGTGAATCGCTTCCTTAGTTATCAACACCTCTTCCAGTTTATGGAAAAAATTAACCGCCATATTGAGTGAAGTGGGATAGTCTAAGTTGCTGGCAGGAATAATGGAAAAGTCCTTCAGATCAAGGTTTTGCGCTCCGTGAGCACCGCCATTAAGCATGCTGTAGATGACGGTGGGGATCCTGAGAGAGTCAGTCAGCTGGTATTTTTGCTGCAGGTAGTAATAAAGCGACATCCCCACACTAACTGCACCAGCTTTTAAAACTGCTTGCGAAACAGCCAAGATAGCATTGGCACCCAATTTTTCCTTATTGGCGGTACCGTCTAGATCGATCATGAGTTGGTCGGCAGTGGTTTGCTGGGTGGGATCATGGCCAACTAAGGCAGGGGCAATAATGTTATTAATATTATTAACCGCTTCCAGCACACCTCTCCCCACCATCCGTTCAGGTTGATTGTCGTGTAGCTCAATCGCTTCATTTTTGCCTGGATTATTACTGGTGGGGACGCTGGTGCTGACAAAATAACCAGTATCCAGCCACAAATTGCACTCAATCGTGGGCAACCCCTGCGAGTTTAGAATTTCTCTAGCTTGAATTGCTTGAATACTAGCCATATCTTCGTTCTTCGAGTTCTCTAATACGTGATTTCACCCGTGGGGCAAATTCTGGTTTGACGGTAATCGCGTCATAGTTGAGTTTAGCCGCAATTTCCGCTAGTTCCAAGCTCGGATCTTCTAAGTGTAAAAACATTTTCGGTCTAGTTTGGAGAGCCTGAGGCTGGAAGTCAACGGTGTGTACCACCCGCTGCACTCTAATGAGTAGCTCTTCCATCAACTGCAGGTTGTAAGCGTATTGACGGTAAAGATCGGGATTATCCGGGTCGATGCCGTGCATCAACGCATGTAGGCTGCGGCTATTGACGGAAACGCCAGCTAAACCAGGTATAAAATAATGTTTTAGCTGTAAGACATTTTCAGGTGTATTTAGTTGCAGATAAACAGCAAAGTGGGGGTGATGCTGGAGTTGATGCTTGGCAATTCGATTCATTACCAACCTCATTTCTCCTGGAGTTCTAATGAAGGGGAGCAAGATGGCCAGCGGTGCTTTGCTGTCTGTTAAGACTTCACTAATTACTTCCAACTCAAAATCAAACAGCTCAAACTCACTAATCATCTTAATGCCGCCCCTAAATCCCAAGTAAGGATTAGTTTCAGTCGGTTCGTAACGGCTGGCATGCGTGAGATAGCTCAGCTCCTGAGTAGTAAAGTTTTGTGTCCGGTAAATGACGGGCAGATTTAACCTAGTCTGCTGATAAGTGGTAATAACTTGCTTCAGCTCTTGTTTTAACTGATGGCGACGTGACGATTTAATTAAATGAAGTGGGTGTTCGCCAAATCTGGCAAAAGTAAACTCACTTCTCAACACCCCCACCCCATCAACTGCTGAGGTGACATAGCTTTCAGCCTTATGGGGATTGCCCGCAGAAATATAAACCTTGGTAATGGTGGGAATATTGGTGCTGGCAGATGAATGATCGCTGGCCAAAGGCTGTGGAGACTGTAAAATTTTTCCAGAGTTAGCATTCACAATCACGTACTGCCCAGGTTTAAGTTTATGAGTGGCATGAATGGTGTTAACGACCGCTGGTAAGTGATATTCTTTCAACTGCTTGACCAGTAGGGTAGATTTAATGCCGCGATCACAGACAATAGCAGAGACTTTTTTCAGCAGCAAAGCGTGTTTAGAAGTTAGTTCAGTGACCACCAAAACGTCACCGGTCGCAATTTTATTTTTTGGAGTCAGATCTGTTACCACTCTGCCGCCCACAATTCCAGAAAGCAAGCTATCGCCAGTCAGGAGAATATTGGGTTCAGCAACTACTCCAGTTTGAGCAGGGTCCAGTCGTTCAAAACCAGTGATGACCAAGTGATGCTGTTGATAAGACCAATAAAGTCGGCAGTCAGTGAAAAATTTTCGTTTCAGGCTGGCAGCAGAGCTGGCTAGATCGAGTGCAATCTCATCTGTCATGCTGAGCTCGCCTTGTTTGTAGTAAAGCAAGGCTTTTTCTTGAAGATGATCAGTTCGTCTTTCTAAGCTCAGGTACTGAAGCTGATTTTTGCGCTGCACCACTTGATTAGTACGAATGTCGACCACCACCTCATCGGCCATGATTTCAGGATGGTAAGGCTGATAGACTCCCCACACACTGTAAACATAAGCTTTAGTTTTACTTAAGTCAGATCGAGTTTCCACGTAACCAGATATTTCCGGTTGTCCTTGTCGCTGCAGCAGCATGGGCTCGGCATAAAGTTTGAGCTGTTTTAGTTTAGGATCAAACTGGAGCTGTTCAGACCACAAGGCTAGGATGCTCTCAATTAAATTAGCTTCACCCTTGATATTTTCAATCTTGAGCGGATGCTGGTGATCAGTTTTGTAATCTGTGCTAACACTAACAAAAGTTGGCTGGAGATGATACCAATTGATAATTGGAGCAGTCAATTGAGCTGGCAGATGAAATTGCCGGATTTGTCTTTTGATTTTTTCCAGTTCGGCTGGCAGTTGATCTGACTTAAATGAAAAAGAAAGGAGTGCTTTTTCCAGTTGTTTGGCAAAATTACCCTGACTAGCAATCTTTTCTAAGGCCGCTTGGGTAATAATCACAGAATCAGCGACTGGCACTTTCAGTTTTGCAGCCTGGTGTAACAGGAAAGCGCTCTCGCCTATTTCTGATCGAGCATAGCCATCAGCGGCAGACAAAGGAATTAGGGCAGGTATCTCCATAGAACTAGTGTAGCGTAAGTTCAGCTCCGCAGAAAGAGTTAAGCAGTAGTTTTTAGAACCACGGCCGGCGCGGTACTGGATAACTGGTACTGCTGACAGCCAGCCGGGATGAAAATCGACCATCCAGCGGGTACCAACCAGCGCCGGCCATCATACCTCACTTCCACCTCTCCCTCTTTGACAAACAGATGATGAAACTCATCATCCAGCTGTGTCTCTAAACCCCCGTAATTTTTGTCAAACTCTATCATAGTCAAGCGATAGTGTTCGCAGTCAAATAGATGAGTGATTAAGCCATCATCGTCTTGAAATGAATCATGGCTCTGCAGGTATTGATCTGGCAGGTTTGCATCCGCATTGATATTTAGTGCCTTGAAGTAAGCCTCGATCGCCAGTTGACGGACACTGCCGTCATCTTTGATTTTACCTTGATCAAAAGCTCGTATTGAGCTGACATCATCACGCTGATCCAGCTGTACCTCATATACAATATTGCCTTTGGGGAAGTTGGCATCTGCCTCCCATGAGTGGTGAATCCCGCCCTCACTTAAATCAACAATCTGTCCAGCTTTTAGCTCTAGTGTATTGACGTAATGGCGGGGATGATCATGATTGATAAACTTCTCCAATTTTTCTCTGGCGGCAGCCACATCCAGCTCTCCTTCTCGGACTTGTCGGCTTAACTCTTGTGAATACTCATAAATTTCCGTGCACCGGTTTTGATATGCCAGCACATTAGCGTTAGTCTTCAAGCCCAGAGTTGCTTTGCCCTGCTCAAAAAAATACCAGGATTCAGGTTTAGGCTGCCATTTCTCAAAAGTTTGGTCTGGCTGAACGTGGACTTGGTAAGAATTTTCTTGAGCTTGAGTAAACTTATTCAAAACAGCCATCTGATTATTCATCTTGGCAGCTACTTTTTCACCCAAGATATCTTTAACATTTTTTTTAATTAAATCAGGCATGGAAATTGTCCGGTATTTTTTTCCAAACCAGTGCGGGTGTTCCAGATCTGTTGCCTCAGCCAATTGATAAGGCAATTGATCACCTGGCTTGAGATCAATCGGCTCATCTATCAAGAGAGAGTCTTGGGCCAACTCGTAAGCTTGCCCAATATTAGCGGCCAGCGTTTCCTCATCCTGAATTTTTTTATACTGGGCTATATATTTTCCGCCCCAAGTGGGTTGCTTGATTAAAAGCGGAATAATGTACATCGGTTGAGGCCTCATGGTCTCCCCTATCTAGACTAACTGTTAATCTCAGCAGTAATACCAGTTATCTCCACTATACCAGTTAGCAAGTTAAGCCAACTGCTGTTTGAACCAATCCACCCAAGGATTGGGAGTTGGATCAACCTGATTCAGAATGGCCAGGTAATAACTGGTATAGCTGCCTAACAAAATTAGTTCAAATGCTTGTGCCAGCTTGGTGGGACCGGTTAAAGTTTGATGGACGTACTCGATGTGATTTTGCGTTACCGCTTCTTCGGTTAATTTAAGCCGGTGCTGATTATTCTCCTTGTACAAGTCAGAATGAATGACAAAAAACATTAAATTGTCGCGGTTTGAAACGGGATGCTGCAAACCTTCTAAACCAAAGTGATTAAACTCGGGTATAACGCGATAGCTGGCGTAGGTTTTGGAGTTTTCATGAATTTGATTGGCAAAAACATGAGCTGGTCCTTCCAAATGTTCAGCGACAGTAATTACCGGAATTCTCTCGAGTAGATTAAATGCTAACAGTTTGGCAGGGTTTTCTTCCTGAGGGACATGGCGGCTGGAGGTTAACTGGCCTTCCGCTATAGTTTGCAAAACCTGCTGATAATCTTCTTCCGTCACTTTCAGTAAACCGGCTTGGGCAAATAAAGCTATTTGGCCAAAAACGGAGTAACCAAGGGCCATTCTAGGAGAGCCGCACGGGTTGTAGGTGGGTGTAAAAACTAGCGCGGGATAATGATGCTCGTGGAGGAAATCAGCCAACTTACCACCAGAGGAAATGCCGGCAATTTTCGCCCCTTTTTGCTGAGCATCTTTGACGGCGCTCAGGGTTTCTTCAGTGTTGCCGGAATAACTAGAGGCAATGACTAAGGTATTTTCATCAACGTAATTGGGGACATCGTAGTCACTGGCGACGACGACCGGCACTTTCAACTCATCTTTAAAAACTGTTTGAATAACATGAGTGCCAATGGTAGAACCGCCCATGCCGGCGACGATGACCTTATCTACTTGTTGATAAGAGTCGTCAAACTCAACCTGTTGAGCTAACTCCCAGACATGCTGAATCTGGTCACCCAATTGTTCGATAGAGCTAATGTTGCCGGATTTGTCGAGTTTTTCCATCGCCTCGGCAAAATCAAAGAGACGAGTTTGTGACATGATAAAGGTCCTTTCTTATTAATGTTCTTCTGCGATTTCACCACCATGACTGAGAATAAATGATTTAATTTCTGCTGTTTTTTCTTGAAGTATCTGTTGGTTATCTGCTTCCACATTTAATCTTAAGACGGGCTGAGTGTTAGATGGGCGAATATTTGCCCACCAGGTTGGATACCAGATAGAAACACCATCGAGCCAGTCACTTGATTCAGCATCAGCAAACTTTGTTTCAAGAGCTTTCATCATTTCCGCTTTATCTTCAACGCTGAAATTAATCTCACCACTGCTGGGGTAAAGGTCAAATTGAGTCACCAGTTCCGACATGCGTTTATTTTCTTGACTAATTAACTCCAAAACTACCAGAGAAGCTATTAAGCCGCTATCAGCTGAGAAATTGTCTCTAAAGTAATAATGGCCAGAGTGTTCACCTGCAAAAAGACCATCATATTTGCGCATATCTTCTTTAATCAAGGTATGGCCCACTCTGACACGTTGAGATTTGCCACCTAAATTAGCAACAGTTTCTGGAACAACTCGACCACAGATAGCATTATAAAGAATGGTGCTACGGGGGAATTTCTTGAGCATTTGAGCAGCTACCATGGCTGTGGTAATGGTTCCGGAAATAAAGTTACCTTGTTCATCAAATAAAAACATACGGTCTCCATCGCCGTCAAACATGATGCCAAGATCAGCTTTCTCTTCTGCAATGGTCTCTTGAATTGTATCCCAAGTTTCAGGTAGGAGTGGGTTGGCCAGGTGATTGGGAAATGTTCCATCTAGTTCAAAATATAGAGGGATTACTTGAATTGGTAGTTGGTCTTCAATGGCGGGAATAATTTTTCCAGCCATGCCATTACCGGCATCAATGACAACCTTAAGCGGTTTAATCTGCTTCACATCAACCATGGAAATGGCATGATTAACCCAATCTTCAAGGATATCTTGAGAAGTTACCAAACCTGATTGAGCTGCTGGAATAAATTCATGATCTGAAATAACTAGATCTCTTAATTCATAAATACCAGAGTTACCGCTGACACCAATCGCGCCTCGTTTGACAATTTTAAAGCCATTAAATTGAGGGGGGTTATGTGAAGCGGAAATCATCACAGCTAGATCTACATCAAGTGTCCCAGCAGCAAAATAAGTCATATCAGTAGCAATTAAACCAAGGTCAATCACGTCTGCACCTTGAGTTGTAATTCCTGAGATTAAAGCCTCTTTCCATTCGGGGCTGGAATTACGCATATCATAACCCACCGCGATTCGAGACGGCTTAAATAGTTCAACCAAACCTTGCCCAATTCGTTTGACTCCAGCTAAATCCAGTTGTTCATCAACTACTGCTCTAATATCGTAATCCTTAAATATCGAGGGGGTAATTTTCATTGATGCTCCTAACAATTTTATTAATACTTGTCTTGTTTGCTATCGAAGTTGTAGTAATAAAAGCACCAATTTAATGAAGTGTTCATTAGCTTCTTCACTTTACAGGTTAATAATTAACAAATCAAGTTCTTGATCCAGTTCGAGGTTGTTTGTAGATGTTTTGTGAGCCAGGTCAATTTCCAGTAGCCGCGAGTGAAGTTGCAGCAGCTGCGGCATGGTAAATGAGTCGGCTTGATGGCTCATTTTTTTCATCATCCAAGGTGGTCCAGCTGGCTGACTGCCATCTTTAATTTCTATCAGTAGCCGCACCTGTCTTGCTAACATGATTAAGCAGAGATATGCATCTTCAGCTGCCAAAGCTTGATGTAAAGCGGTTAGCTGTTGGGTCTGGCCGCCATTTCCCCGGAGTGTATCCAGCCAGCCAAAGAGTGCGTTGCTCAGCTTGAACTCCTCCACTTCTGCTTGGGGGAATTTTTTCAGCATCGTTTTGGTAAGAGATCTTTTTTCCCATAAAATTAAATCGGTGTTGCTAGTGGCTGCTAGCTCAATCAACTCATTTTTGCGCTGAGATTTTGGCAATGAGTGCAGCTCTTCAATGACCACCACCCGCTCCGTCCCAAACAGATCCGTTTTAACTAATTTAGTTTCCAGTTCAGCTCGAGCAAGTGTTTTAGCCTCGACTCTTTCAACCGCGGCTCCTTGCTCGGATTTTTCCTGTAGCAGCTCTACAAGTCTGGCTCGTGATTTAACAGTGTTCTCTCCATGAAGAATGGTCATCATATAGTTATGATAGCAGAAGATATGATATAACTTAATCAAATTAGTACTCAATAAATCATGAAAGGCGGGTATGGCCAGAAATCGTGTAATTAGGAAACCATTGCTTGAGCAACCCATGACTTCTTTCGCCCAACTCAGTGCGGCGTTATTTGCATTTATCATTGGGAATACCTTAGTCGTAATTGTGGCAAATATGTTTTTCCCCCAGGCTGTTGTCTTAGGTAACCAGCTCTTAACTCCATTTCAAGGGGCTTTGTACTCGATGACAATTGTGGCACTGATGGCAGTGGGAATTATTCCGATTGTGGAATGGGTGGCTAATTGGTATCAGCTGAACTTTAGTAATACGCAGTGGCTAGCCTTGTACTGGGTGTTAAATGCCGGGGCGGTGTGGCTGGTAGCGAGATTTGCTTTAATTGCTGGGCTGGGTATCAGCTCTTGGCTAGTTGCGGTGGTGCTGGGCTTAGTATTGAATTTGGTGCAGGGTTGGCTGATGGCTAACGTAGTGGGCCGAGTTGATTAACCAATTGCGACGCCGTGTCTTTTTAACCAGCCGCGATGCTGTTGAAAGGCTGGGTCATAGTGACGGACAATTTCCCAGAATTTTGCAGAATGATTCATCTCGCGCCTGTGGGCCAGTTCGTGAATAATAACGTAATCAATGACCTCGGTCGGATAGTGGACCAGGCTCCAATTAAAGTTGAGATTTCCTTCACTGCTACAGCTTCCCCATCTGGTTTTCTGGCGGCGAACAGTTAGATTTCCGTAACTAATCTTCATTTTTTCAGCTAACTGGCGGGTGCGCTGACGCAAATATTTTTCAGCTGTAGCCTTTAAATAAGATTCAAGTTGACTAAAAGGACTAATATCAAGAGTATCTAGGTCATGCTTCTTGCCAAAGATCATCACAAACTTATCTGTTAGAGTAAAGTTATTCTTTTCTTTTAACTTGGCTAGCTGGCGGTCAATCCAGACCGCACTTTGCTTAACAAAATCATCAATTTTACGCTTAGGAACGTGCTGAGGAGTCACCACGATAACTTGATCGGGTGGTTCAACTCTGATCTTAATCGATCGAGAACGAGGATGGGTGTGATGCTGATAGTCATGCATGAGCGGCTATCATCTTATCTTAACAAAAAATAAGGTACAATATGATCTACAAACACCAGCCACGGTGTTGGAATTGGCAGACAAGCACGACTTAGAATCGTGTGCCGAGAGGCGTGTGGGTTCGAGTCCCACCCGTGGCACGCAGTTTTCCCATAAAAAAACCCCGCATACTGCGAAGCGGGGCTCTTTTAACTCAGAACGTCATCCCCGGTGAGGGACACCTTCTGAGGTATTTATAATAATATCATATCTTATAATAATGTCAATATGGACTAATAAAAAGCAGTTTAATTGACTAAACTACTCGGGGAAATAAAAAAAACCTTCTTATCTGGTGAACTCGAGGACGCTATTATTGTGATCTAGTTCTCTACCCAATTCACGGTCATTAAAGCGCATTTCCGTCATCCACTGATTAACAGAGTCTGCCCAACTGCCGTCACTGCTCGGAGTGTATTTAGTCATAATAGCGGTGGGTGTGGTCAGGCCTTGATCGATGTAGTAGAGTTTCAGTTCTCTGGCGGCTCGATCAAAATTTGCCTCAAAACTTTCAAAAGCCAAAGTGCCCCGCTCATGAATACCAAAGCCAAGACAGTTATAAGAACCCTCGGGAATACTTTTGCACAAATTGCTTTCCTGCATGGCTATGGCTGGCAGTAGTCTAAAATCAAAATCATGCTCATCGGCTAGATCAACAAAAACCTGGCCGTAATAATCATATGGTGTCAGAGGTGAGTTATATCTCTCCAAAAATCGAGCCACAATCTCTGCTCGAGCATCATGAGCTGCCACAATGGTTTCAGTATTAGAGTTGCTCTCATCTAGGAATGATAAGAGTTGCCGATCGCGGCTGGCACCCAGAATTTGCTGAGATGAGGCGTCAGGTTCAACTTCATCTTTAGGCATCAGTAGATATTCATAGCCCGCAATGCTGGTGAGCATAACCCCAACTGTTAAGAATATCCACGCGAAAGAAAAAAACAATCTTTTCATATGTTGCTAAAGTCAGTATAACAGATGATTCTAGTCGACAAAACTTGGGGTATCAAGTATGCTATAGCTATGAGTAGGAATATTATAGGACTAGCAGTCTCCAGCCTGGTCTTGGTTTGTTTTTTGAGTATTAGTCCTCAAGTACAAGCTCAGGACGTTTTGGGTATGCACATCATGAACATTCATGAGTTAAATTTGGTCCAGACCTTTTTTAGTCAGTTGCCTGAAGCAGATCGAGATCGATATCTGACGGTGCCGCTAACTTTAGCTGATTTAGAGAAGAAAGATGACTGGCAGGCCTTTTTTGATCAAGCCGATGAATATGATTTAATTCCCATTGTTAGATTAGCCACTGTGGTTGAAGATGGGATGTGGCGTCAGCCTAACCGCCATGACATAGTCCAATTAGTAACTTTCCTGCATGAGCTAGATTGGCCGACCGATCAAAAACATATTATTGTTTTTAACGAAGTTAATCATGCTAAGGAGTGGGGCGGCGTAATTAGACCAGATCAATACAACGACGTTTTAAAGTTTACTTATAGCTGGGCTCATGCTTTGGATGATGATTTTGTGGTGTTACCGGCAGCGATGGATTTAGCGGCTAATAACTCAGCTCAGACAAGAGAAGCTTTCTCTTATCTTGGAGAGATGCACCAGCTTGATCCGGAAATATTTACCTATCTGGATGCGTGGAACTCACACTCTTACCCCAACCCTGGCTTTTCAGCCAGCCCGACTCGTACCGGCCAGAACTCACTACGCGGTTATCAGCACGAGCTGGCTTTTATTAAAGATAAAACTGGTCAGGATCTTCAGGTTTACATTACCGAAACTGGCTGGGAAGTTAATCAATATACGGTTCGGTGGCTGGAGTCATACTACACTTATGCTTTTAGACACATCTGGTCGGATCCGCGGGTAGTGGCGGTGACGCCATTTGTCTTTAAGGGTGCACCTGGTCCATTTAGCGGGTTTAGTTTTGTTGATGCTCAAGATCAGCCTACCTCACAGTTTGAAGCAATTACCAATGCTATTCATAAGTTATTTGGCCAAGAGTCAACAGACTAAGGAACTTGATGACAGCAAAATCTTTAGACACTTTGATCAATGACGCTTTAGCCCAGCATCACTACCTGACTGCACCTAAATTGCTAGAAGTGTTGGAAGCGGCAGGTCATACCTATAACAAGACCAGTATTTATCGCGCCTTGGAAAAGTTGTTGGAAGAGGGTCTGGTCTGCCGGATGTCGTTTGGCACCAACGAAATTGTTTATGAGCTGCGTGCTGCTCATCATGATCATTTAGTTTGTACTCACTGTGGCCGCGTCATGACCACCCAGTGTGAGTTGAAGTTACCGCAGGAATTTGACGGTTTTATTGCCGATCATCATCATGTGACAGTCTATGGGATTTGCCGTGAGTGCCAAGGAGAAAAGTAATTTTTTTCAGCTGCCGACATTGAAGCTGGCATACTGGTTTTATTTAGCAGAAAATAAATTTGTCTCCAGAAAATAAGTGGCTATAATACGGACATGAGTGAATATGGAACTTATTATGGTTACCACCCAGCAATACAGGAAGTAATTAAACGACAAAATGAGTTATTTAAAGGAGAGAACGTTAAAAAATTGAGGCATTTTAGTGTTAGATCAATTCCTGAAGGAGTCGAGATCCTATTGTATGCTAAATCAAAAGAATTAAAACTCGAGATAAGATTTTATGAGCAAGATGGAGTGATGTCAGGTTATGTGAAAAGTTTATTTTTATCTAATCCTGGAGGTGATACGCGACTAGTGTTTAGGGCTGCTCATGAGCTTGGACAAGCAATTGCGGACATTTCTGGCTTGCCAATTTATTATAATTTTGCGCCCAAGCATCCTTTAATGAGGAAGTGGGCTAAAAAATTTGGGAACAAAATTTTTGATTGGGAAAACAAGGCTGATCTAGATAGTGAAGATGGAACTGGGGTTTATCAAACTGTTTATCATCCAAAAGAATAAAACTTTCTAAGCCATGAGCAAATCTTTCTCCATCTTCTTTGACATTGACCGCACTATTTTTGATACACAGCAGTTTGTGGAACTGATCGAAAAAA
>CAZYRN010000002.1:75501-113444 GCA_964650185.1 uncultured Pseudomonadales bacterium | reverse complement strand
AAAATAAATCTCGCAAGTCATCCACCATTACTTCATGTACCATCACATCTTTTACTAGCGTTACTTCGGGGACATCCCTTAAATTTACCAGGTTTGGAATTACCTTCTGATCTAAGTCTTCTTGGGTAATGGGATGCTGAGAGTCAACATAGAGCATGAATGCTTCCTGAGGGATGAGTCCATCAAATGCCTCAGCCAATCTTTCCTGCAAGTCTCTTTCATAAACTGCTCTATCTTCCGGTGAAATAATATTTTTTCTGGGAGGTGCCTCATCCTCCAGAGAGCTTTCCGCATTGTCCTGAACAGGTTCCCCGGCTAATTGCTGGTTTATTCGTTCAGATATGGCTGAATGACGCAATGAAACAGGCTCATGACTCACTTCATTAGGTGATTTTGGTTCAATATCGTCGCCACCTTCAACCACATCACTAAGCTTAACAACGCCAGTATCGCCGTCAACTTTTTCCCATAAAGTTGATAGAAAACCAAGGGCAACAATTAAAGCTAGAGTCGACCTCAAAATTTGTCGCTGTCGGCGAACATTAATTAGCTCATCAACTAAACTTTTAAAACTCCTTTTTACTTTCTTCCGTAAATTATTTGGTAAAACAGGATCTTCTTCTAATGCTTGCTCTAACTGAGCTGCGACATTCTGATTTGCAATCAATAATTCATCATTCGTCAATCTTTTTATCTCCCTATCTAACCACTCAAGGTCAGAGAGCTCTCTGTTTTCGCCAAGAGATCTTTCAGTCATTTCGCTGCTCCAACATGCCATATACCTGCTTTTTAAGTTGGTCACTAAAATTAGGCATGCGCTCATTAATCAGTTTTTTGGCCCCAGGTAAATCATCATTGGCTAAAAGTTGATAGAGCCTTGCCCGATCCTCATTGGCCAAACTTTTGATGACTAAAAGCATAGCTGAGTTGGTCATAAATTCACTCAGCTCAGGATCATCAACCTTCAGGTTACTGATAACTTGCTGGTAGGTGTCCTCAAATAATAAGCGGAGCTGATTTTTAGTATCTGACATAATTTCGAGATCCACCTCTGTGGCAGTAAAAAGTATAGACGTTAACTAAAAGAGTGTCTATCAAGCTTCACACGATTGCTGATTTGATATTCTCAAACTTTAGCTAGTTATAATTCAAAAAACTCTTAAACTTCAAGATTATCAGCCTGACTGAACTGATCTAGCGCCACATAAACCGCTGACACGCCCACAAGAATGTAAACAATTCTAGCCAATAAAGTCATCTCACCAAAAATCATGGCTACTAAATCTAGGTCTAATAAACCAACTAGGCCCCAATTAAGCCCGCCAATGATCAAGAGCCAGATAGCGATAATTTTTAAAGTACTCACAATCTTCCTTTCTCCGAAAAATTATCGGAGTAATAAATTATTAACTCTAGTATATAGTGGCTATTAACGCTTATAGTGTAAGATTATGGTGAGAAAAAACATCCAAAAATGGCGCCTCATTTCTGCTAAAGACGTCTCTCCCAGTCCTTGGTTCCCAATTGAAGAGCGGACTTATCAGCTGCCAAATGGGCAGATTGTAGATGATTTCACTGTCACCACACTAACTGATGTGTCATTGGTTGTGCCTGTAACCAGAAATAAATAGATTGTCTTAGTTAATCAATACAAGCCAGGAGTAGATGAGATAATGCTACAGCTTCCTGGGGGCAGGTTAGAAGACAAGCATGCTGATTTTGCTGAACTGGCTCAGCATGAGCTGGAAGAAGAAGTTGGTATTAGGGTAAAGCTTGATCAGCTGACACAATTTGGCAGATTCTCCGGATTTTCCACTAAAGCTTCCGAAGTAGTTTACTGTTATCTGGCTAAAGATTGTGAATTTAACTCACAGCAGCAGCTTGATCCCACTGAAAATATTCAAATAATCACACTTGAACCACACAAAGTTGATAACTTAGTCGAATCAAATCAAATCTGGTGCGCTCAGACTGTGGCAATATGGGAGTTGGCCAAGAAGAAGTTTGGCGGCTATTTGGGGTACTAGTTTACTGGATTTTTTTTGATATCTTGTGTATCCTTTCATTAGTGTTACTTAGCAAGGAGAAACTATGATTGAAAAAACTTTATCGTCAGGTGATGAGATTAGTGCCAAAATTGATATCTCTCAAATAACTCTTGAGTATCTTGATCAAATTTCAAATAATCAAGAGGTATTACAACAAATAATTGCTGAACTAAAGAAAATTCAAGCCGGAAGTGAGTGGAATCGGGAAACCCATTATCCTCTTTTACAAAAGGCAGAGTCATTGCTGGGGAGTATGGGTATTAGTGAAGAGGTTAGGCAAAATTATCCTGATTTAATGAATCTTAATGAGGCCGAGTTAAACGATGAATTAAATAGATTATATATAGGACAGGGCAAAGGCACGATAGATAAACAGCCATGGGATGCAGCTGTTCATGGAATGAGATTAAAAGCAGCACAAGAAATTAGAAAAAATAAATTCGGACAATAACGCTCTATTTTGCTTAAGCTTTAATGATTAACATCACTATTGATGTCTATCATTAATGAAGTTATCCATTTACTCTACCCACCTTATTGTATTGGTTGTGGCCAGCTGGGTAGTTTATTGTGCCAAAATTGTTTTGAAAAAATTAATTTTTATGCACTGCCAGTTTTTCAAACTCTCTCAAATAAGCCGCCCACTGATGACTTGAACTCCGTTGTTTCCCTCGCTCAATATGAAGGCATTATTAAAAAAATGATCTTAAGTTTGAAATATCAGCATGTCAAAGAAGTAGGGAAGATTTTAGCCAGAATTAGCTACTATGGTGTTAGTTTACCGCCAGTTGATCTAATTACGGCGGTGCCGCTTCATCCAGCTAGACAGCGAGAGCGCGGCTACAACCAGGCTGAAGTCATTGCCAAAGAGCTGAGCTTATTAACTGGTTTACCATATCAGCCGCTCATGAAAAGAGTGAAAAATACTCGTAAGCTAGCAAGTCTGGCGCATGAAGCAGAGCGAAAACAACAGCTTAAGGCGGCTTTTACTTGCCTTCTTCCGGAAATTTCCCAACGGGTATTGGTGATTGATGATGTGTTCACTTCTGGATCCACTCTCAAAGCTTGCGCCGCAGTGCTAAAACAAGCGGGTTGTCCAGAGATTCACGGGCTGACCATAGCGCACGGTAATTAAATGCTAAATAATTGATTAAGTCGCAAAATAGAATGGAAAACCTACTCTACTGCAGATTGGAGACGCAGAAGTAATCACCCCCAGCTGAGCTATAGGAACATGAGTCTGGGGTGGAACTACCAGCAGTACTATTTCCAGATCCATCCTCTTCAAGCCTAGCACAGAGACAATAGCTATCTGCATCACATCGAGCTGAATACAAATAGGGTGTTACATTCTTTGGGTCAGTAGGTGTGATGTTGTTTAGGTTCTCTGTGGCACAAGCTCCACTAATTAAGTAGCTATTATTTTGTGCATAACTCTGCTCCAGCGCATCCTGCCAAGCTTTCATGTCACCCCTTCTTCTGGCGTCACGACTTTTACGCTGAGCAGTCGAAAAAGCTACCGTGCCAATTGCCAATAGCACACCAATAATAGCAATCACCACAATTAACTCTAATAAGCTGAAGCCATGATTTTTCTTGTTTCGAACGGGGAATTTTATCATGCTCTCATTATCGTCAAGTTTAGAGTAGTTTGTCAATTGAGACTGCAAGTTTGCAGGATAAAATAGCTTCAAATCTAATTTTCAGAGGGAATTTTAACTGGATTTTCTGGTATTTCTGTCCTATAATAGTAAGATAACCAGCATTTATAAAGCTGAGTTATCAATTCACGGGGATGTATTGAATCGACGTGATGCGCACTTTAACATCTGCAGACCATCTTTGACTCAAGAAGATGTTAAACAGAGTCAAAAAAATAACTGTCGACTCTATAGTCACAGAAGTCAAGAAAACTGCCAGCAATTTTGCTAGCATTTTTGAGACTCCAGCTTACAACACTTTAGTAGCGTAAACTGGCATCCAGCTGCGCCATCTCACTGGCGTGGACAGTCGGGTGAAACCTCAGTCAGTGTGTCAGCTTCATCTTTCCTGCTTGGTGAAGTCTAAGCAAATACAGGAGGACATGAATTAGCGCCGTTTGTTTGTTTTCGTCTAATTCAAAATGAAAAATAAACTACGTCTGTAGATGATGTTACTGGCTCGTTGCGGACGCGGGTTCACTACCCGCCATCTCCACTAAAAATTAGTTCGCCACCCGCTCTGGCTGGCTTAAATATTGCCGAACTGCTTCTAAGTTCACATCCCGCGGCTTAGAGCCATTATGCGGTCCTACCAAACCAGCTTCGTGCAGCTGATCTAGAATGCGTGCTGCCCGGGCATAACCCACTGACAACCGCCGCTGAATTAGTGACGAACTGGCTTTGTCATATTTGGCAAAGAGTCTGACTGCTTGATCAAAGTAATCATCAACTTCTTCACCGCCAGGACCAACCGGAGCTCTCATGTTCACTCCAGCTTTATATTTCTCAGTAATCTCGGCTTCATAATCTGGTTGCTGGCCTTGAGATTTGAGGAAATCTATTAACTGTTTGATCTCTTGATCTTTAACTAAAGTACCTTGAATTCGGACCGGCTTAGATTGAGTCGGCGGAATAAAGAGCATGTCACCCCTACCTAGCAATTTCTCTGCACCAGGCTGATCAAGAATTACCCGAGAGTCAGCGTTAGAAGCGACATTAAAGGCAATCCGAGCCGGAATGTTAGCTTTAATTAAACCAGTGATAATATCAACGGAAGGGCGCTGGGTAGCTAACACCAAGTGAATTCCCACTGCCCGAGCCATTTGGGCAATTCTGGTGATGGCTTCTTCAACCTCGGTTGGAGAAAAGAGCATCACATCTGCTAGCTCATCAATCACAATCACAATGCTGGGCATAGCTGCAAAACCAGCCAGCTCGTTGTAACCAGCGATATTTTTCACCCCAACTTCAGCTAACTTCTTGTACCGATTCTCCATCTCACTTACCGCCCATTTCAAAGCTGACACAACTTTTTCCGGCTCGACAATGACTGGTGTCAGCAGATGAGGAATGCCATTGTAGCCGGTCAACTCAACCCGCTTGGGGTCAACTAGGATAAATCTCACTTCATCAGGACTGGATCTAAATAAAACAGAACAGAGGAAGCTATTTATTCCCACTGATTTACCAGAACCAGTCGATCCAGCTACTAAAACGTGTGGCATCGATGCGACATCAACTATCATCGGCTCGCCAGAAACGTTAATTCCTAAAGCCCAGGCTAACTTGCTGGGGTGTTTTTTCATTTTGGCATCAGCCAGCATCGTCCGTAGGGTAACATATTGAGCAGAGTGATTAGGCACTTCAATACCAACTAAAGAACGGCCGGGAATTGGCGCTTCAATTCTAATCTGACCCGTCGGTGCGGCCAAAGCTAAAGCTAAGTCAGTTGATAAATTAGTAATCTTACTTAATTTTGTACCTTGATTAGGCTGCAAAGCATATTGAGTGACTGAGGGTCCATAGTTAACCTCTTTAATACCAGCTTGAATGCCAAAAGATTCGAGAGTGTTTTCAATAATTTGGGCATTAGCATTGACATCACCACGGTCTGCCTCGCCTCCTTTAGAGGAGGATAATAATGACAAGGGCGGATATTCCCAAACAATTTGGCTGGTATTAACAGTTGCTCCACTGCCTGAGGCTAATAAACCTTCTGGGCTTGCTCCGGCGGCTGCCGCCGCCTGCGCTGCGCCCACCACCGCCGTACCCGGCGCATCATCCTCAAATTCATCTTGGTCAGCCTTGTTGCCGTCATTCACTTGGAACTGCTGGCTAGATTTATTAAACGGCAACCCCAGCTTGAGGCTAAATCCTTTCGCTTTTTCAATCTCTTTTTCGGCTTTTTTAGTCACTTTAGCTTCACGCCGCTGCTGCTGCCATTTCTTGAAGTTAGCAATGGCTTCAATGACATCAGCCACAGATTTTTCAGCCGTGATAAACACACCCGACACCATCACTCCCGCAAAGACGAGAGCCGAGCCCAGCGGAGAAATTAACTGGGACATATTTTCAAAAGTATTTGCCCCAATTTCACCGGCTCTAAATAAACCCATAAAACCGACCATCACCAAGATGGTACCGAGCAAAACATGCGGCTTAGACCAGTTCCATTTAGTATGAAACATGACTAATCCAGAGGAGAAAAAGACAAACGGCAAAATTAGCGTGCTAATCCCAAATAAATTAATCAAATAGTCATTGAGCTGAATCAGCAGATTACCCTGGCCAGTAAAAGAAACATAGATCAATAAGCCCATCAGAATCAGAAGAAAACCAGCAATCGTATGACTAGTTTCCTGCTTAATCTTGAGGACAACTGGTTGTTTCTTTTTCTTTCTGCCGCGCTTTGCCATGATTAAACTGTTTATAATATATATTATAGGATATTTATACCTGGTTTTCGTATGGGCTGTCAAGTATTAGTCTAGCCTAGTTAACATCAAAAATCACGGGGACGATTAACGGTTCCCGTCTGATGATCTTAAAGAGACTCTTGCTCAAGCGTTTTTCAATAGCCTGACGTAATTTATAATCATTATCTTTGCCCTTTAGACCCTGAGCTGCCTGAGCTGTTTGTTCTTTAATAAACTGAATCACTTCATCAGCTTCTTTCATAAAGACAAAACCTCGAGAGATAACCATGGTTTGATCTAGCTGCAGCTTGCCTTTTTGTCTGGGGATCACAATCACAATCATGCCCGCCTCACTTAAGGCGCGGCGGTCATTTAGTACCACCGGCCCCACATCACCAATGCCTTTGCCATCAACAGTCTGGAGTCTAATCACAAATTCAGGAGAAATGCTGAGCTTTCCTTGGCTGAAACTAACGACATCACCAGATTTAGGCAACAACACTTGTTTTGTATCCATACCCAGCGGTTTGGCGACAAATTCTTCAAACTTAGTCCGGTGCCGGTCTGCACCACCAATTGGCATCACATACTGAGGATTAATCAGCTGGACCAGTTTTTTCTGCTCGGGCGCACTAGCATGACCTGATCGATGCAGCTCAGGCACCACATCTGGATATAAAACGTGAATCTTATTGCGGGAAAGTTCATCAATCGAGCGGAAGTAGTTCAGCTCATTGCCAGGAATCGCATCAGCTGAAAAAACCACCACATCGCTGGGCGAGATCTGAATTGACCGGTGCTCACCAAAGATAGCTCTCACCATCGAGGAGCCTTCTTGACCCTGACTGCCGGCAATCATGACACACAGCTCATCATCACGGTAGTTGTCCAAGTCACGCTTATCAATCAGCATTCCTTGAGGAATACTAACTAACTGCAAGTCCATGGCTACATCCATATTTTGTTCAATAGAGCGGCCAATAAAGACCACTTTGCGCCGATGCTGTTTAGCAGCATTAATCGTTTGCTGAATGCGGTGAATGTGAGAACTCATCAAAGTAATCACAAATTTGCCCTTAGTTTCTGCCATCAGCTTTTCAATGGCTGGACCAGTGGTGCTTTCCGATTTAGTCCACTCCTGACGCTCCACGCGCAGACAGTCCACTAGCATACATAACACACCCTTTTTCCCCAACTCGGCAAAGCCTTCATAATCAGGCAAAACACCATCAACTGGCGTATCATCCAGCTTAAAATCTGAACCATGATAGATTAAACCTTCTGGGGTTTCGATGGCAAAATGTTTGGTGTCTGGCACTGAGTGAGTCACTGCGTAAGGTGTAATCTTAAAGTGCTGACCCACCTTATAAGTTTGCCGATCCCGAGTCACTGTCACGGTTCTGTTCACTCCACCATCACTCATCCGCTGTTCAGCAAAACCAGCTGTGAGCGGTGAACCAAAAATAGGAAATTCTTGTTGAGGCAGTTCAGGCAAAATGTACGGCAAAGCAGCAATGTGATCATCATGACCATGAGTTAAAACCAGACCCACGATTTTTTTACCCTGATCAAGTAATTGATTTAAGTAAAAAACATCAGGAATCAGAATGTCTACACCTGGCATATAGTTGTCAGGAAAACCAATGCCGCAATCAACAATCAGAATCTCATCCTCATAAACATATAAATACATATTTTGGGTGACCTGACCCATTCCACCCAACGGCACAATTTCTAATTTAGACATATATCCTTCCATGATATCCTATTTTTTTTTAAAACCGAAGACCTCGATATTATCACCCCAGCCAATGTGTTTCAGCATGTCCAGCAGATCATCAGCTTTTTTGGTTCGGTCAAAAAAGATGCTGCAAAAGCCAGCAGCAATAAAAACAGCATACACAAACCAATAAATACTGTAACTGACGTGAAAAGCAGGTCTGACTATCAAATAAGCAATGGAATGAAGCGCGAAAAAGATGCCAAAAAGCAGCTTCATGATCCGTAAAAAGTTAACATGGCGCTGTTGGGGATTTGACAGCCAGATACCAATAAAAATTACTGTCCCAAAAATAAAACCCAGCACCGGCACAATTAAAAATACTAAGCGAGAAGCTTCTAATTGGGTTGGAATAAATAAGTTGGCAACTGAGATGAAAGTCAGCAGCGTCATACCGCCAAAATAAGCGGTGATATGTGACCACCATAAATGGAAGTACTCAGAGAGACGGAAGATGTCAAATTCAGGATTCTCACGCCTTCTCAGCCAGAAAGTTTTAGTCAGACTGTGAATTGAAACTGAAGCCATCGCATATAAAGCAATCACCGTAAAAAGAGTATCAATGGCAAACAGTTGACCAATTGAGAGTGAAAACGCCAGCTCGTTTCTCACCACATAAAATAAAAATGTTTTCGCTGAAACAAATAGCAATGGTGTCACGATAAATAAATAAACAAATTGAACTAGATCAATATTGAAGATAGATTTTTTCCCGTTGTGCCTAAAGAGCAGCACAGCTCCAATCAGGCTGGAAAACAAGATAATCGTGATAATTGTGAGTAACATTAGGGTTCTATTTTATACTAAAGCCGGGTTTTATCCTAAAGATAACTATAACAAAGTAGCTTTAACCTGATCGGCTAAAGCAAAATTAGACTCATGATCTTTCACCCAGGCTAAAACTTTGGGAAGTTTGGTCAAATCTTGAACGAATAATTCTCTGAAGCGGCCGTTGCGGAGGGCGGCGGCGGGGTGAAATGTAGGTAAAACGAACAGCCGCCGCCCCTCCCACCTCACCGCATGCAGTCGACCATGGACTTGAGAAATTTTTACCTCAGGTAAAAATTTAGCCATGCTAAATCTGCCTAGCGTCACGATTATAGCTGGCTGTATCAATCCTATTTCTTTATCTAAAAATGGCTTATAGGCTTTAATTTCTGCTGGGGACGGATCACGATTATCAGGCGGCCTAACCTTCACCACATTACTGATATAGATGTCTTTCTCCGAGATTTGCGCTGACTCTGCTAAAGTTTGTCGAAAAAATTTGCCAGATTTACCCACAAATGGCCGATGCTCTACTGACTCGTGATAGCCTGGCGCTTCTCCAATAAACATAATTTCTGCATCTGGATTACCTTCTCCTGGTACAAAATCTGATGCTGAATTGGCTAAAGGCAATTTCGCCGCTTGGTCAGCTAATTCCTGATAGAGCTGCTGCAGTTGATTAAGTTTTGACATGGTAGCTAATTTTTTGACATATGACAGCTTTCAATCAGGCAGGCGCTAATTTTTAGAACTGTGGCAAGAAGATCTTTGAGTTTTCAGGTGTGATGACAACTTCTTCATAACCTTTTTCCACGATGATGCGTGCTGCTTTCCGAACCGCTCCAGCTAAATTTCGTTGGAGGGTTCTAATACCTGCATCAAACCCCAATGGTCTGACCAATGTCGGCCAAACTTCTTTTTCAATAATAAATTGTTCAGGTTTCAAGCCTGCTTTAGCTAATAAATCCGGCAGTAAATACTCTTGCGCAATCTTAATTTTTTCTTCATCGGTGTAGGAAGGCATACTAATCTTTTCCATCCGGTCTAAAACGGCGGTCGAAATATGAGTGGTGTTGTTAGCGGTAGCAATAAAAATCGCCTGAGAGAGATCTATTGGATAGTCCAGATAAACATCATGAAATTTGTCATTTTGGGCAGGATCAAGCAGTTCAATTAAGACACCCATAATATCTGGATTGGCATCTCCCGACACCCGATCAATTTCATCTAGAAGTATCACTGGATTTCTCACCCCAGCTTCACAAATCCCCTTGACTACTCGTCCAGGTTCGGAACCTAAAATTAAGCGGGAGTGACCACGCAGTTCATGCACTGATGCCATACCGCCAAAAGGAATCCGGACAATCTTTCGATTTAAAGCCTCTGCTAAAGAAAAAGCAAAAGTAGTTTTACCCGTTCCCACCAAACCAACTAACAACAAGATTGGCGCTCGGAAATCACTATCCGGCATCTGGTGCTGCCTCAGTTTTAACACTGAAACATACTCCAAAAACCGATCCTTCACTTCCTGCATGCCAAAGTGGTGCTGATCAAAGATCTGCTGAGTTACTTTGACATCCAGCCGATCTTCAGTGGTCTTATTCCAAGGAACTTTCAGCACCCAGTCTAGATATTTAGACACTTTTTCATACTTTTCATCATAGCTACCTAACTCAATTGATCTCTCTAAAGAAATGATGTCTTTTTTAACCTTGAGCCGCATCTCCTCAGGCAGTTCAGCCTGATCAGCTCTGGCTTGCAACTCTTGAATTTCTTGCTGGAGGGTTTGTTTAAAATCAGCCATAGGCAGTGGTATGACTCATTATAACCATATTTTTCAGCCTTGATGAGGGGTTTTCTTTGATGTAGTTTTTTTCGAAGGTTTTTTGGTGCGATTTAAAGCTGAGCAAGTAACTGCTCTCTAGTCAGAAGCCCTTGCTTAGCTCCAGTTTGCTGAATGACGCTGGCGGCATTTATGTTAGCTATCTCTACACACTCCTGTAAGCCATGTCCCATCAGCATCCCAGACACAAATCCCACCACAAAGCTATCTCCTGCACCAGTTTCATTGACCGCCACTACAGACTTGGCTGAATACTTTCTCAGCAATTTTCCATCTTGCCAGACCTGACCACCTTCAGCCCCATTTGTTACCACTACTAATTCTGCCCATGCCCAGACACTGTCGACTACTTTTTTCAGCATCGCCCACTCTTCTAGATTAACAAACAAGACTGAACACCTCAGCCCTACCAGTTTGAGCTCGCCACTGGCCAGTAACTCCAACTCTGCCTTGCCTGGATTCCAGGAAAACTGGCGTTTACTTTGAGCGATCACAGAAAAGATTTTTTGCAGCGTGGGCAATTGGCCAGAAATACTTGCTAGATGAATCCAGTCTGCATTTGCTAAAGCCACTTCAGGAATATCGTAATGATCCAGCATCGAAGCCGCGCCGCGATGTACCATCACCGTTCTACCTCCTTGGGTAGCAACCATGATCACACTGCCACCGGTTTGCTCTTTTTTTTCTTGTATTAAGAGTGATGTATCAACCTTTTCCTCTATTAAATCTTGCAAAATAACTTTCGCCCAGGTATCAGTTCCCAGCTCAGAAACTAACGCCGCATTAAATCCCATCCGAGAAAAGCCAATGGCTGTATTGCTGCCGCCACCCCCAGTATGAACCTCAAAACTATCTACCTCAACCTTGTCACCAAAATTGTGACAGAGCATCATACCCTGAGCAGTTTCCTGCAAATTAAATGAGTCTGAGGTAATAAAAATATCTACCAAGGCTGAGCCAATCGAGATCACATTAGCCATGCTCACCTCCGGCAGTTTCTTGGCAACGCTGTGCTAATTCCTGCTCAAACTCCATTAAAGCAATAATCATTTCTTCCTGATCTTTCACAATTTTATATGTCTGCTGTTCTTTCTCACCAATAAAAAAATGCTGATCGATCACTTTCATGACGTCTTTCCAAAACTCTCCATATAGAATCAGTGGCTTGTGATTGCCGAAATAAAGATGAGAAAGCAGCCAGGCTGTCGACCACTCACTCAGTGTCCCGGTGCCGCCTTGAAAAATAATAAATGCGTCCGCTCGGTCAATTAAGCCAAACATTCGCTCGATATAACTTGCAGTTTTAATCTCTTTATCCACGATATTTTTGTAATAGCGGCCTTCAAACTCCGGCATATCCTCAGGATAAAAAGTCACCGCGATTGTTTTGCCGCCGGCTGCCTGAGCTCCTTTAGTAGCAGCAGCCATTACACCTGGACCACCGCCATCAATCACGACTTTATCGTGATAAGCCAAGTAACGAGCCGCTTTAAAAGTTTCTAGATACAAAGGATGTTTATCATCAATGTCAGCACTGCCAAAAATTGCTACATTTTTGATCAAACAATGCCGCTTCGATTTAGGAATACTAACATGAACCTGCATAAGAACAGTCTAGTCTGAAACTAGCTAGTCCAGCAACTGGGAATACTCGCGCATAGCCTGAATTGGATCTGGAGCGGTCCAAATATCACTGCCAACTGCAAATGCATTGACATCTTCCTGCAGTAAAGATTTTAGATTAGAGAGCTTGATACCACCATCAACAATAACCTCTACTTCCTTTTGTGCCTGATCGCGAATACTCGGAATTTTTCTCAAGGCATTTTTGTTAAACTTTTGACCTTGAAAGCCTGTTTCAACGGTCATTAACTGAACAATATCCAGCTCTTCCCAGCTGTCTTTATCAATTGCGGTCACGGGTGTAAATAAGTCTAAAGCCAATCCAACCTGCCAGCCCTGACCTGATAGCTCCTCGATAAACTCTTCCTGATAGCTCATCCGCTCTACCTGAGCAATAATGGCTCTGATTGGCAAGTGTTCTTTAATCGCAATAATTTCATGCAAAAAATCAATCGGCTCTTCCACCATTAAATGAAAATCCAGCTGCAGATCTTCATAATCAATTTGTGTAATATCCAGAGCGCTCAAGGTAGTGTTATCAGCAAAATAACCATCAATCAGGTCGATTTGCACCACCTTAATTTCGTCACTAGCGATAGCCGCCGCGATCTGGTTTTCAAAAGTAGCTAGTGATGAAGTTAGAATACTAGGATAAAGTTTCATAAGCTGTGATCTTTCCAACTCGTCGAATATACTTCTTTTCTTGACGAAACTCAACACCCAAGAAAGCCTCAATCAGTTGCTGAGCAGTTGCTTCATCTAAGTAATCAGCTGCCAAAGCTAAAACATTGATATTGTCATGCGCCCGAGCATGCTCAGCTTCAGAGACACTATGCGCCGCCCCAGCCCGAATGCCGACAACTTTATTTGCAGCCATGGTCACGCCAATACCAGAACCGCACACCACGATGCCTCGGGACTCTGTCTCGGCGGCAACTTGTTCTGCCACAGGAAAGGTGAAATCAGGATAGTCATCTTCAGGCTCATAGTGATCATTGCCTAAATCAATTACCTCATAACCCTGCTTAATTAACCAAGGCTTGATGACTTCTTTTAGTTCGAAGCCGCGATGATCGGCTCCCAGAAATATTTTCATGTCTTGTCTTTCTCTCTTTCTCTAAATAATTTTAGTCCTGTCAAAATTTTAATCAAAACCAAGTTCAGCTCGTGCCTCAGGACTGATCATATCCGGAACCCAAGGCGGATCAAAAGTTAGCTCCAACGCTACATCTCGATCAAGATCCAACTCTGTAAATGGCACTAAAGCATCTTTCACCAGCGTATCAAACATGCCTGCCAGTGGACAACCGGGAGTCGTTAAAGTCATCACAATTTTTACCCGACCCTCGCTGACCTGCACTTGATAAATTAAGCCTAAACTGACAATATCGATATTCAGCTCCGGATCAATCACTGTTTTGAGTGCCTGCCAGACATTGGCTTCTGTAAGTTCCATCAGGTTAATTGTAGCTTGCCTGTCAATTTTATTTCGCCTGTCAATTTGCTTATTAATCAAGTACTTTTCACCGTCTAAAACTGAAAAACCCCGCTGAGAGCGGGGCTTTTCACAATTCATTTTAATGAACTGGATAGAACTAGCGAGCTTTGCGGAGAACTGGCATGCCAGTGCGCTTGGTCTCGACCACTTCATAACCAGCTGGAACTTCAGCTAAGGCCTGCTCTGGACGAACATCGCGAGCGAAGTAGTAAATTCTTTGTACTCGACCATTCTTGAGGGTTACCTCACGGGTGTGTAGGTAATAGGTTTGGCCTTTGCTATTTGTGTAGCTGTATGCCTTTGCATCTGCCATAATCACTCCTTTTTTCTCCCCCGGTGTCTCGGGGATTTAATATATATTTATAGACTACCATACTTGAGGTGCATATCAAGTAGCACCTTTAATTTTCAGCTTCCTCTTCAATAAGACCTCTTAAGACCACTTCTTCCATTTGCAGATCATCATTGGTTTCCCTCGAGACAACTATCTCAAACGGCAAAGTTTCAGCTGAAATAGCGGCGCTGCCTGAATAGCCGCCTTTGTCCATCTCTAAGCGAAAAGCTTTCCGGACTGCATCCCCTGCTGGGTCTTTCAGCCAAACTTGATAGAAACCATCCTCTGGCTCTGGCAAAGCGGCATTGACGGAAAAGCGGACTCGTCCTTCCTCAATTTCATAGCGGACACCACCCATGGCATCTTCTGTCTCACTGCTGAGATCAATTGACTCTAAGTCCTCAGCTCCACTGAAATCATCATTCAGCTCCTGTTCACTCAAGTTTTCAATCTCTACGCCTTCAGCAAACTCAGAAATCTGACCCATCTGTTCACTGCGCAGGTTGTACCATCTAAAAGCTAGAATCACGACCAGCAAAATGGCTGCAATCGGAAATAAGAAGGGAAGAACTTGTTTAACTCTATTCATGGAGCCTCTCCAATTAACTGTTAATAAATGACTCAACCGTATTTATTAGCTGAGAGGCAGGTGTTTGTCGACCATTCACATAGAAAGTGGGAGTGGCCTGAACGTTGAGCTGACTCCCGGCAGTGACATCTTCTGCCACCAACGCTTTGATATGGTCTGATTCAATTTTCTCTAAAAAGCTAGCTTTGTCAATGCTCAGTTCTTCCGCATAGGCGCCCAGGCGTTCTTTTAACTCGTCCTGGCTGCCAATTTCACTCCACTCTTCTTGTCTGGCAAAAAGCAGATCATGGTACTCATAAAACTTGCCGTCCTCGGCGGCGGCTTCAGCAGCTTGAGCAGCCAGCGGCGCATTAGGATGAATAGAAGTTAACGGAAAATGGCGATAAACTAACCGAACCTGATTGGGATAGTTTTGCAAAATAGACTCAACTAGAGGCTGAACAGAACGACAGGCGGGACACTGAAAATCACTAAACTCGACAATAGTTACTGGCGCTTCCTCTGGTCCTCGTACTTGCGGTGTCTCAGAAATAAGCACTGCTTCATCTGTCACCACTTGCTCCGTAGAGCTTCGGGAGAAGAAGAAAACTATACCCACAATTAATAAAATGGTGCCTAATAA
Source organism: uncultured Pseudomonadales bacterium (assembly GCA_964650185.1). Taxonomy (GTDB): domain Bacteria; phylum Patescibacteriota; class Microgenomatia; order UBA1400; family PJMF01; genus CAZYRN01. Next base: position 97,943 of record CAZYRN010000002.1, on the reverse strand, counting down.
TGTGCCCAGCAGTAAAGGTAAATTTTTCATAAATTAAACCTAATTTATTGTTTTTATTGAGCTATTTAATACTATTAATCTGTCATCTATTGATCTATCATCTATTGATCTGTCGCTGGCGGCCATACTTGGGTATTGGAATCTGTATCAGTCACAATAATGGCAGTCGTTGGACAGCTTTGGGCAGCCAACAACTTGGTATCATCCCCATGTCCATCTTGAGAAACTACATAAGCAATTTCCTCTTCATCCAGTTGAAAAACTCGAGGAGCAATGGCTACACAACTTGCCGCTGAGATACATTTTTCCCGAATAACTTCAACTTTGTAGCGGCCAATTTGCTTAGTTGTCACAGATCTCTTGGGTTGGGCAGAACCAGAGTGGCTGGGGTGGGAGGAATTGGTGTTAGTCATAACTTAAAAAAACTTTTCTTGAAATATTAAATTCTTATTTTCATTATTTTCTTCTACTAATAATGTCGTCACATCTTCAATCATAGCCTGATTACCACACACAAAATAAGCGGCGTTAGCAGGCAAGCCATGACCCATTAAACAGTTAGTGACTCGACCGCGGCAGAGCGTCCACTCCTCTGGGGCTTGAGACAACACCGGATGAAAATTAAAGTTAGGAAAAGCTTCCATCAGCTCATGCCAGTCATCCATCCAAAATAAATCTTGTGCTGAACGCATCCCCCAGTGCAGAGTAATTGGCCGCTGATCATGTTGATTGCGCAACTGATCCTCAATCATCGACTTAAAGGGAGAGATGCCGGAACCTGTGGCAATAAAGACCAGCTGATCCACTTCTAAATCCTGCGGTACAACAAGTCTGCCCAACGGTGCCAAGAACTCAACCTCATCACCAAAAGCTAAACTTTGCAGAAATTGCGTGCCAATTCCGCCTGGAGCAATGTCAACTAAAGTTTCCACCTGATTCGTAAAATCTGGTGTACTGGAAATTGAGTAAGAACGGCGCACCCCAGCTGCAGTAGCTTTAATCGAAATATACTGACCTGCCAAAAAATTTATAGTGTGCGGCTCCACCAGCTCAAAACTAAATTTGATAAACCGGTCATTGTACTGTTCTTTGTTTTCCAACTTGGCACGAAACTGCTGCGGAGCAGGTAAAGCTGAAGTGGGTGGCGGGGTAGATAAAACCATCGGTAATTTCTAATTATCGCTGATAAACTGATTAAGCTCAATCACTGGCAGGATATCATCAGGAAGCTGCTTATTTAAGCGGTTCCCAAGGCTCACATTCTAAACTGCGACAGGTGCGGCACTGGGCGAAATAGCTGCCAGCTCCATCCGCAGTAATGGTGTAAGGCTCTGAATATGTTGGGTCAGCTGCATCAGACTCCAGAGGAATCTCAGTTGAACCTTTAAACAACCGGTACTCATAGCGATCTGTTTCTTGCTTAAAGCCAGTTGAACCACATTTCAACTTCACTTCTTGCCCTGGTCTAATTTGACCTAGTTGGGTAGCTGACAACTGAGCGCCGTCAGCAAAGAATGAGATATTATTGCACTGAGGACTGGAAGGTTCTTCAACGAAAAACTCTGCCGTGACCTCACACCAATCGCCAATGGCTCTAGCATCACACTCTCCTACTCCCGAATCTTTCGTATTACCTTTAAACGTAAACGTCCTTAATCCTGGAGTATTGCCCACTGGCACATCTTCCCAAATCCATGTTCGCAGATCTGCTGTTCTTTCCAACCGATTGGCAGGAACATTGTTTAAACCAGTATAGCTTTCCCCAGTACACACTAAAGAATATGGGCTGGTAGCTTTAATGGTGACATTACTACCTACTTGAGGAGAATCTGGATCAACGGCAATATTTAGATCAGGACAACAGTTAGGGTTAGGATTTTCCTTTATCGTATAAGCAATCCCTCCCTCCCATTCTCGATTATCCACGGTATTGTAGCAATCCGGAATAGTATTAGGATCAACACCAATGCTGCGATAATGATCATCATCAACAAAGATATCCAGCTGTCCTGTCTTCATACAACTCACCCAATTAGGTGCAATATGATGTCTGATATCTGTAGTTTGACTAGAAGGAATGATTTTTGCCTCACCAGCTTTAATTGGATAAGGCAATCTTTCTTCAAACTCATTACACTCATAGCCTTCTTTAACTGCCCCCTCTTGGTAGTCACAGAGGTTGGTTTGTAAAACTATCTGAATATCTTCATTGGTCTCATTCTTCACCAGCATCCGATCATAGCTGTACTTGTCGTTGGTGATGTTGCCATTTTCATCTACTGGCATACAGATCAGCCGGCCAGAGGCAGCTTCTGCTGGAGCAGAGTTAAGTTGGATAGACACAAAAAATCCGCCGATAAAGAAAACTAGGGCGGCAAAAAAATACTTTAAAATTTTAAGAGATGGCAGCTGAGTTGTCATAGACGTCTGTGAGCCTTTATCAATAAATTACTTCACTCGATTATTTTAATACTACACGCGTTAAATAGAGTTTGCAACTAATTGCTGCCAATCTCGCCCATACCACAGGCCTAACGCCATCTTCACAATACTGCTGTACTCTTCAGTTCGGTCAATAAATCCAGATGTAATAACACCGATCATGCCCTGCTTTTTCCTAATATCAGCCTCACCTAGCAGCTGAGACATGATCGGTCCCATCTCCTCACCTGCTAAGATTTTTTCAGCGACAATTTCCGGCACTTTAAAACGCGCCCCATTGGCTTCAAATAGCTGACCATCTTCATCAATAACTGTTGTCCAGACAGTTGAAAATAGCTCACCATTTATGTCCATCACTCCACCCTCTAAACCAACGCCCAACAAAGTTACATCGGATTGATTTGCTTTCTGTCCAGCTGCTAAAACTGCTTGGGCTCGATTTATCGCTCCCTGGCGGGTTTGCTCGTCGCCAATCGGCTGCTCAGGAATACCGCTCGGCACATCAATACCAGTCACTGTCACATCGGGCCAGGTTTCGCTGGCAGCGGTAGTAACGGCGTTAATTTTAACTGGGTTGGTTGAGCCGACAAATATCTTCACTTCATCCTTTAGGTCATTTATACTAACTGACTAATTTTGTGCCAATGCTTTTTTTACAGCGGCTAAGCCCACCATCAGACATTTTTCTCTGCCAGGCGCCACTGCCGTCAAACCCAGCCACTCTGCAATCTGAGCTGGCTGCAGCTGATTAATTTCCGCTCTAGTTTTGCCGATTATTTGCTCAGATAACACACTCATCGCCGCTTTACTAATGATGCAGCCATGACCTTCCCAGCCAATTTCCACCACCCGCTGTTTAGCTGAATCCTGATGATCTGCTTGATCTAATTTTAAATAAACGGTCACATCATCTCCACAAGAAGGATTGAGCTGCTGGGTAGAAACATCAGCACCTGCCAACGGACCGTAATTTTTGGGATGTTGTGCCGCTTCGATAATAGTTTCTCGATATAAATCAGTCATATTTAGCCAAAAACCTGCTTTACTTTGTCTAATCCGGCCACTAAAGCTTTGATATCTGCCTCACTGTTATAAATATGAAAACTGGCTCGCACTGTCGCTTGCCAGCTAAATTGCAGATGTAAAGGCATGGTGCAGTGATGACCAGAACGGACCGCCACGCCGGCACTATCTAAGATTTGCGCTACATCATGAGCGTGAATCCGCTGGTGAATAAAAGCGACGGAGCCGATTCGCTCATCATCTTGAGGACCAATAATGGTCAACTCGGGGATTTTATTCAACTCTGTTAAAGCAAGTTTAACTAGTGATCGATCGTGAGCCGCTACATCAGCCATGCCAATTTTAGTTAAATAATCACACGCTGCCGCTAATCCAACCGCCGATGCCACATCTGGAGTACCAGCCGTAAACCTTTCACAAGCCTCTTCCTGATACAAAGTGTGATCTGGATAAACTTCAGCAATCATACCGCCACCAAACAGCCACGGCTTCATTTCTTCAGACTTAAGCAGCTCCATTTTCACCAATAATCCGCCCACACCCATCGGGCCTAACATTTTATGACCGCTAAAAACAAAAAAGTCCACTCCCAGTTGGTGGAAGTTAACAGGCAGATGCGGCGCCGACTGAGCCCCATCCACTAAAAATCTAATCTGCCGGCCAGATTCCTTTTGGGCAGTTTTTATTAACTGAGCCGCCTGTTGGATGGGATTGAGCGTGCCGGTAGTATTGGAAACATGAACCATCGCCACCAGCTTCACCGGCAGTTGGGATATTTTTTGCTCAAGCTGTTCCAAACTAATTTTGCCCTGCTCATCCACATCCAAAAATTCCAACTTAGCTCCAGTGCGCCGACACACCTCCTGCCAGACCACAAAATCCGAGTGGTGCTCCAACAAAGTAGTTAAGATAACATCACCTGCTTGGAGATGAGCATCTGCCCAGCCATAAGCGACACCATTAATGGCTTCAGTGGTATTGCGGACCAAAATCAGCTCGTTTTGATCTGCCCCAAAAAATTGCGCAATTGTACGGCGGCTACGCTCATATAACTCAGAGCTTTCATCAGATAAGAGATGGACGCCGCGGTGAACGTTGGCGTTATGCTGAGTGTAATAGTCAGTAATGGCATCAATGACAGACTGAGGTTTTTGCGAGGTAGCTGCACTATCCAGATAAACTAAAGGCTGACCATGTACTTGCCGCTGCAAGATTGGGAAATCCTGCTTGATCTGATCTGGATTAAACATAAAGGCATTGTATCAAGAATGTCCAGCTTAAGCTAAGAAGCCTTCGACAATCAGGGCAGTGGCTTGATCAGCAGAAAGGCCGCGGCTTTGCAGGTAAAAAAGCTGCTCCGGTGAGATGCTGCTAATGCTGGCGGCGTGCGAACACTTGACGTCGTCACTGAGAATCTCCAGATCGGGAATGGTTTCAGCGCGAGCTTGATCTGACAGTAATAACACCCGTTCAGTGAGAAATGAGTTAGAGTTACCGCAGTTTTGATCAATGATGATCCGACCAGTAAGCTTGACTGCGGCTTGATCGCGAGCCACTGCCTTAAGGGTGGTATTAGCTCTGGTATGCGGAGCCTGATGGTGAATGATTACTTCCACTGCTGTCTGCTCCTGATTGGCAGCTTGAAAAACTCCAACAAGACTGACCTCAGCTCCAGACTGAGTAAGTTGTACTAGATACTGACCTGGATTGGTCAGATTAATGGTTTCCTGGCCGGCGACGGTGAGAGTAGTCACTTATTTAGTTCTTCCCTGCAAATAATCTCCTGATTAGTGATTTTGAGAAACCTTTTCCACTCGGCTTAGGTATGACAGCAACTCTTAATACCTGTTCCTCAGGCTCATCAACAAGCGTAATCACTCCTCTTAACTCTTGCTGCATTACAGGGTCTTTTAACCTACTTGGCAAAGGTTTTTGAACCACCACCTGCTTAACATTATTCCTCAGTTTCACAATCGCTTGAAGAAGCCTCTTTCCTTGATCAAATCTCAAATTCTCTCCCTGCCAATTAGTGAAGTCTAACTCCACAGCTTGTTCTTTTGCGGTTTCCGCCCCACCAATCTTGTCATTTTCAAACAATGAGGCAATTTGAGTTATGGTTTCCTCAATCTTTGCATCATGTGAGAGAAATTTTCTAGGATCATTTTTATGCGGTGATAAAGCTGGCACAGAACAGCGATAACCCTGCTCACCATTGCTTAAGATTGTTGATATGATTTCAAGCTCTCCCGCAGTTATTGGGCTGTTCTCAGAATTTGGATCACCAAGAGTTACTTCACTCATTACCCGATACTCCCTTCCATCTCATGGTCGATGAGACGATTCATTTCTACTGCATATTCTAAGGGTAATTTTCGCACTAAATCTTCAATAAAGCCATTGACGATCATTTTTCGAGCATCTTCTTCCTGTATACCTCGGCTCATCAGATAAAACAGCTGATCGTCACCGATCTTTGACACAGTGGCTTCGTGCTGGACTTCCACTTGTGAGTTAAAAACTTTATCAATTGGATAAGTGTCTGAGCGAGATTGCGGATCAAGCAACAACGCATCGCAGATCACAGTATTCTTGCTGTGATGGGCTTTGGGACCAATATTAACCAGGCCGCGATAACTGGTCCGGCCGCCATCCTTACTGATGGATTTAGAAATGATCGTCGAAGAAGTGTGAGGTGCCAAATGAATGGCTTTAGAGCCAGTATCTTGATGCTGTCCCATACCAGCCAGAGCCATAGATAAGGTTTCACCTCGAGCTCCCTCGCCTGCCAAAATAAAGCTAGGATATTTCATGGTCACTTGCGAACCCATATTGAAGTCTGTCCAGATCATCTCACCTTCAGCTTCCACATATGCTCGCTTGGTCACGAGATTAAAAATATTCTTATACCAATTTTGCACCGTGGTGTACTGACAACGGGCACCTTTTTTCACAAAAATCTCCACTACAGCTGAGTGGAGTGAGCCAGAGGAAAAGTTAGGGGCGGTACATCCTTCGACATAGTGCACTTTCGCACCCTCATCCACAATAATCAGCGTTCGCTCAAACTGGCCGGCGTTTTCAGCATTAATTCTAAAGTAAGTTTGCAGCGGCATTTTCACTTCTACTCCAGGAGGTACATAAACAAATGAGCCGCCCGACCAAACCGCTGTATTTAAAGCCGCGAATTTATTATCACCAGCTGGGATAATTTTGCCAAAGTACTCTTTAACTAAATCTTCATGTTTTCGAAGGCCTTCATCCATCGACAAAAACTCGACGCCATCTTTCGCCCAAACATTTTGCAGTGAACCATAGACAACCTCACTGTCATACTGAGCTTTGACACCAGCCAAAACTGACCGCTCTGCCTCAGGAATACCTAACCGTTCAAAAGTTTCTTTTACATCTGCCGGCACATCAGCCCAAGAACTGACTTGGTCATCGGTGGGGCGCAGATAGTAGCGGATCTGATCAAAATTAATGGCAGAGAGATCTGCGCCCCAACTCGGCATGGCTTTAGACTCAAAAATTTTCAGAGCTTCAAGGCGCCGCTTCAGCATCCACTCTGGCTCATTTTTTAACTGGGAAATTTCTGCCACCACCTCGCGACTTAAACCAGGTTTCGCAATGAATTTGTAGTCATCAGTTGGAAAAGCATAACCATGCTGATAATGATCAGCCTGCAGTTTGTCATCCAGTTTTTTAATCTGTTTATGAGCAAATCTAGCCATGTTTCGCCCACTCCTGATAGCCTTCTTTTTCTAACCGCTGCACCAACTGCTGATCACCACTCTCGACAATTTTGCCCTTAACTAACACATGGACGAAATCAGGCTGAATATAATTTAGGATGCGCTGGTAGTGAGTAATTAAAATCACTCCCGTTTGATATTTTTTTACTACTTGTTTAATGCCAGCAGCCACCGCCTTAATGGCATCAATATCCAAGCCTGAATCAGTTTCATCTAAAATTGCAAAAGCTGGTTCTAAAGTCGCCAACTGCAAGATCTCGACTCGTTTTTTTTCACCACCGCTAAAACCTTCGTTTAAACCTCTTGATAACAATGATTGTTCAACGTGCAGTTCCTTGGCTAACTGCTGCAGGTGCTGGCGAAACTCGATCACTTTTTCAAACTGCCGATCTGGCTGATCTGCAAACCGCTGTTGATGGGCTTGTCTTAAAAAGTTTTGCACTTTCACACCAGGAATTTCTACTGGATACTGAAAGGCTAAAAATAAACCAGCCTGGGCTCTTTCATCAGGGGACATTTCTAGTAGATTTTGCCCCGCGAGCTGAACTTGACCACCTGTCATTTCATAAGCAGGATGACCAGCCAGTGAGTAAGCTAAAGTAGATTTGCCGGAACCATTTGGCCCCATCACAGCATGAATTTCGCCTGGTTTAACTTGCAGCGAAACGCCTTGCAAAATTTGCTGCCCAGCTACCGCGACTTGTAAGTTATCGATCTTCAGTTCAGTCATAATTTATTGATTGTTAATCAGTTTAAATGCTCGGCCAATTTCCAGGCGCACATTGCCAAATAATGATAGCTGCTCCAGCTCTTCTTGATAAAACCAGCGAATATCCGAGACTTCTTTTTCATTTAATTGATGCTCGATGGCGTCCACTGGTTTAACTAGGTACAAAAAATTTAGATGCTGCTCACAGCCGTTGGACCATATTTTGGTATTTTCCGTCTCCACTCCCTGATTAACCCGCCGTTCATAGTTATCTCGAGAGACCCAGTGTAAATTTGTTAAAAACGGACTGGGTAAGTACTGGGAATCATCAGTTGCTTCTGGCTGAAAAGGATCATAAGCCTCAACCCTCACCCCAGATTCTTCCCAAAACTCCCGCTCCGCCGCTCGATGCGGCAACTCATTTTCCTCAATGTGACCACCAGGGCATAGCCAAGTGCCTACTTTTTTATGCTTCACTAGCAGCACTCGATCTTCATGAATCAAACAGCCAGCGGCAGTCAGACAGACTTTTGCCGGAAATTGTTCCAGGTTCTTTGACATTTTGCTCCTTCTCTAGACTTAGGAAGGTATTGTAACAAGGATTTACTATGAAGTGTAGTAAGCGAAGAAATTAAATCAAACTCATCTGTACCCCGTGATTTTGTTCAGGTGTGTAAGAAAAATCTACCTCGCACTCAATCATCCGATTCCACTTGTTGCGAAACTTGACCCGGCCTTTTTGCAGTCCGTAATCATAAAGCTGGCGGGTGACAGCCACGTCCTGCAGACAGTAATCACGCAGTTTATCTAACTGACCGGTTTGGTAATACTTAATCGCATCCAAACCATCGCCAGTTTTGCCAATTCCCAATGTTTCCTGAGCGACTGCATCCAAACCAATCCGATGACCGACACTTTTTTTAATCCGATCCATTAAATCTAAAGTGGGCAGCTGCAAAATATCTCCAGAATAATAATCAGTCATGGATGGCATATCAAAGCCATCAATATTAAAACCAACAATTACATCTGCTTTTTCTAAAATCGGAAATAGTTGCGGCAGATCTTTTTCAAAATATCCTCGCGGCTCAGCCTGACCTGATAAACCATCTCTTATTTCAATACCAACAAAAGATATGCCCAATTTTTCAGGGAAATAACCACCCACTTCATCAAAGGTCCGTTTAGTTTCAACGTCCAAAAATATCTGTAACATACTTGTTGATGGCAGTTTACCGCAGCTATTAGTTTTAAACTACTCTTCTTGACTGCTAAGCTGTAGCGGCTTCGTAGCGGCGAGATACTTCTTCCCAGTGAATGACTTGCCAAATTTTTTCTAAGTACTCGGCCCGACGGTTCTGGTAATTAAGATAGTACGCATGCTCCCAAACATCAACGCCCAAAATTGGCTGATCCCCCTCCATTAATGGAGAGTCTTGATTGGCAGTGCTGTAAACTTGCAAATCACCATCATCATCTACTACCAGCCAAGCCCAGCCTGAACCAAACCTGCTCATGGCGGTGGTGGTAAACAACTCCTTAAACTCGCCAAAACTGCCGAAGGCGGCGGTCATGGCATCGGCCAGATTTCCTTCTGGTTCAGTGTTAATGACATCAGGCGATAAGATTGTCCAAAACAACGAGTGATTGGCATGACCGCCGCCATTATTTCTGACGGCTGTCTGAATATCTTCCGGCAAAGCCTCAATATCGGCCAACAATTCTTCTAAAGAGTGCTCTTGCCAATCTGGATACTTCTCCAAAGCTTGTTTAAGATTATTCACATAACCTTGATGATGTTTAGTGTGATGAATCTCCATGGTTTGAGCATCAATGACTGGCTCTAACGCATCATATTCATAGGGTAGATCTGGTAAGGAAAACATCTCCCACCTCCTCTGCAATTAATTATTACTTCATCGACTTCGATTTGACACAGTGCTCAGCATCTCTTCTACTAAATAACCAATAAATCCATAAACAAAGATGGCAAATAAGGTCGTAAACTCCAGCACATAACCATCTCTCAGAGCTGGGGTAGGAAATGCCGGAATAAATGGTTCTAAGAGCGGCTGGGTAGTCTGATAAATCCAGTCCACAAAGTGAGCCGCCGGATTAGCTCCAAACAACTTTAGCACAAAGCGAAAGGTGAGTAAAAGTTCAACCAATGCCACCACAAAATATGCAAAATCTTTTAATAAACGAAACATCTAAATTCAGTTTAGCAAAGTAGTCACCTAATGCAAGCCTGGCAGAGGTGGTTTTACTTAGCTCTTACGAAACTCATTGGCAATTCTGACAAGCTCAATGACGCGATCACGAGCCAGTGTCTGAATCAGCTGCTGTATTTTTTCTAAATCTGGCGACTGATCTGCCCGACGCAGTTGACCGAGCTCTTTCCAAAAAACAGCGCCGGCAGTAAAACCAATGGCACCATTTTCTAAACTAATGCGCAGCTGTTTTTTTGTCTCCTCATAATCGGGCTGATTTTCTAAACTCACTATCCAAGGCTGATCCAGTTCGGCGGTAATGGTGGCTGCTCCTAAAGGATCACCCGGATACTGCAAAGCAAAAATGTCACAACTGCTCCGCAGCTCTTGAATAGCCAATAACTGCAGCTCGGTAAATGGCAAAGTGGCAGCTGTTTCAGGTAAATTCAACTGCTCTTCAGCTGGCTGAGGCAGTGAAAATAAATTGAGTTTGATCATGAAATCGATCTGGAGATGTTTAGCGTAGCTAAAAAGTTCTGCCGCCAGTTTCTTCTTTTCCAATGCTAATTCTTCTTGAGGGTGATACCACAGATCAAGTTTAGCCACGGCGAAATTGTTGGCGATTTCTTCCATCCCCCAGTTGTGAGCTAACTGCGGTAGGTTATTGGGGCTGAGATCATCAGCTAACCTGGTGAGACGCAGCACCAGCCCATGCTCGATATCATTCATCAGTTTAGGAAAACTATAATTTGAATCTGCCGCCACAGCGGAGGTATGGGGTGCCAGCTGAGTGATAATTTCCGCTAAGATCTGCTCTAACTGTTCTTGGCCGCCTTGAAGGTTGAGATCGATGCCCATGGCCTCAGCCAAAAACAAGGCCTGATCCAGCTCTAAGAGTGAGATCATGCCTTGATTTGATTGCAGGGCAGGCAAACGCATGCCTTTAGTATAATCTAGTTGCGGCTATTTCGGCTACCATTGCGGTCTCCGCCACGGCTGCTGCGGTCACCACCTCGGCTGCGATCTCCACCGCGGCTATTGCGATTACCACGATAACCGCCTCGATCGCCACCACGGTCTCCACCTCTGGAGCCACCTTGAGTGCTGCGCCGATTACCATTCCGGTTGCCGCCATCTTTTTGCTGAGATTGACGATCTTCTTCGCTGAGCATGGTGAGAGAAATCTTGCCGTCATCTTTAACTTCGATGACGCGGACATGAACTTCATCATCCATCTTTACCACTTCACGTGGGTCATTGACGAACTCAGTTGACATCTCAGAGACGTGAACTAAGCCATCATGACCGGGAATAAACTCTACGAATGCGCCATAGTCTTCAATCCGGACTACTTTGCCGTCAAATTCATCACCGACGACTGCCTCATACATTAAGTTGCTGATCATCTCAGCTGCTTTATCAATTTTTGCCTGGTCGCTAGAAGAAATGTTGACGATGCCGATTTTTTTCTCTTCATCTTCTTCCACTTCAACTTCGGCTCCAGATAGAGCAATGATGTTTTTAATCATCTTGCCGCCCGGACCAATTAGTTCACCAATTCTATCTTGAGGAATAGCAACTTGTTTGATTTTAGGAGCAGTGGCTGGCAGTTGAGGTCTAGGTTCAGCGATAACTTCCAGCATCTTACCTAAGATGTGTAAGCGGCCAACCCGAGCCTTTTCTAAAGCATCCTGCAGAATTTCCATATTCAAACCGGTCAATTTAATGTCCATTTGAATCGCAGTAATTCCTTCAGCAGAACCAGCTACTTTAAAGTCCATATCTCCCACATGATCTTCCATGCCTTGAATGTCAGACAAAACGACATGCTTACCAGCGCCATCACTCATTAAGCCCATGGCAATCCCTGCTACTGGTCTTTTAATTGGCACACCGGCTGCCATTAAGGATAAAGTTGAACCACAGACGCTAGCCTGAGAAGTAGAACCATTGGAACTCAAAATTTCTGAGACCACTTGAATGGTATAAGGGAAATCTTCCTGAGCTGGAATCATAGGCTGTAAAGCTCGTTCAGCTAAAGCACCATGACCAATCTCGCGGCGTTTCGGCCATCCCATTCTACCTGTTCCTCCCCAAGAAAATGGCGGCATATTGTAAAAGTGCATGTAATGACGCACCTCTTCACCACCCATATCTTCAATGTACTGACCTAAAGCCGGCGTACCTAAAGTCGTCACGGTGACAGCTTGAGTAGCGCCGCGCTTAAACATGGCACTGCCATGAGTGTGCGGGAAAAGATCAAGTTCCACCCAAATCTGGCGGATCTCATCTTCAGCCCGACCATCTGGTCGAATGCCGTCTTCTAAGATCATCCGTCTGGCTTCCTTTTTCATCAGCTCATCCACAATCTTGCCTAAGAGTTTTTCATCAACTGGCAAAACCGGCTTTGCTTCTGCCTCATCCAGCTCAGTGCCAAACTCAGCCAAAAGAGTTTCCATCAGCTCAGTTTTTTGCACTTCTTCTAAAGCTGCTGACTGTCTGACCAACTCCGCAATTTGTGCGCGGTATTGACCATAAATCTTGTCAGAGAGCTGCTCACGAGCCTGCTCAACTTCTGGATCTTTAACTTCAACCAGATCAGCTTTTTCTTTGCCGATTTCAGCCTTAATTTGAGAAATTTCGGCAGTAATGCGGCCGAGCTCTTCTTGAGCGGCTGCTAAAGCTTTCAACATCACTTCTTCAGTGATCTCGTTAGCACCAGCCTCTACCATGACAATTCTGTCACCAGAACCAGACACGATTAAATCGAGGTCGCCATCGACACGCTCTGCCTCAGTTGGATTGAAGATAAATTGGCCATCAGCTTGATGATAACCAACTCTAACTCCTGCTACTGGACCATCAAAAGGAATCTGAGAAACTTCTAGTCCAATAGTGGTACCAACTAAAGCCAACATATCAGGATCATTTTGACCATCGTAAGAAAAGATGGTATTGATGATCTGAATTTCGTGGGAGAGTCCATCGGGGAATAACGGTCTGATAGTCCGGTCAATAACGCGAGCCTTTAAGACTGCGTCATCACTAGCCCGACCCATCCGCTTCACCCAGCGGGAACCCTTAATAATACCTGCAGCATACAATTTCTCTTCAAACTCAACTGATAAAGGCAAAAAGCCCCAATCAACCTTGTTGCCGAGACCGATGGTAGTGTGAACCACCGTGCCGCCGCATTTGGTTAAGATAGCCGCTGCAGCTTGTTCTGAGAACTTGCCGACCTCAACCTCAATCACTTTATCGCCTACTTTAATATCATGAGTGTAGGTCTTCTCATAGTTTGGATAATTATTCATTATCTCCCTTTCCATGTTCCCCAAAATACAGAGAACACATCATAAATGTTTCAGGAAAGGCGATGAATAGAAATAGGTATGATTAACCTAAGAGTTTAGCGAGTTCAATAGTCAAGTGATACTTGCCGAGTGAGGACACTCACCACTTGACTCTCGAAAATCGCTAGCATTAATAGTGCTATTCACAGCGCTTTTCACTGATGTTAATAATTCTATTATACGCTCTTTAGCGGTAAATGAAAAGGTCTACTCGAGAAAAAAAGTATAGCATGAGTTAGAATGAGGTGATGCCGATTAAAATCTCATTTCTCACTCCCAAAATCCTCACTTACTTTTTTAATGCCTATGTTGATGCAGCCATGACGGCGGAAGCGGTGACTTTGATCAAAACTGGTCAAGTAAAAAATCCAAAGAGTGAAGCTGGACAGCGGGTGATCCAACTGATGACCAGCGGCAAATGTCCTGAGGGAATTGCTTATACTCTCTACTATGTGAACGGTTTAGCAAATTTTTTGCATGCCACCAATTTGCTGCCGCTAACTTGGCCGCACCATGCTCAATCTGTCAATTTAATTCAAAAATATGTGAAAAAACTGCTCAAAACTCTAGCTGGCGAGCATTTTTATCAAGAGTATGGCCAAACTGCCACCATGCGGTGGCTGTACTGGCCGTTATTTGTAGTGAACTCGCAACGCTGGTTTGATAGTTTTTGCCAGCAGTATCAGCTCTCTCGGCCAGCCATGGATCCGCAGGAGTTGAAGGAGGAGTTGAGGGCAGCGGCAATGGAAGTGCAGCAGCAAAATATTGCTTGGAATCAGGAGGTGGGTCGGGTCTTGGTAAGTCAAGAAAAGTCTCAACTGCTCAAAGTTCAGCTGCTGCGCCAGGCTGCTGCTGAAACATCGCGCCCAGCTCAATTTCTCCGTTGGTGCCGTGAGACACAGCGAGCCGCTGCCCGCTGGGATCAGTTTTATCACCTGTTCAGCCGCAATTAGCTCAAGCTAATTAGCACTGACGGGTTAAACAGCGTTTAGTTAAATTTTCTATCTGGGAATTACTTCTTCAGCTACTTCTTCAGCTCTAAAGTTTTGATCAGCTTCTCATACCGCTCTTCACTGCGGTCTTTTAAGAAGTTCAGTAAACGGCGACGCTTGGCCACCTGCTTTAATAAACCACGTCGAGAGTGATCATCTTTTTTATGAGATTTTAAGTGATCTGTCAGCTGTTGAATGGAAGCAGTCAGCAAAGCCACCTGCACCTCTGGTGAACCCGTGTCACCTTCAAAGAGCTGAAATTGATCAATAATGGATTGTTTTTGCTTTTTTGATAAAGCCATCTTGGTATCCTCCCTTAGCCGCTTAGTGATAAATTACTTGATCACCAATTGGTAAAGTCTCCTTTATATTAGGTTTGTAATTATAACAGTTTTCCCCGATAAATCCAGTTTAACGGCCAATAGCGCCATTTTTTACTCTACTTAGTCTTCTTCTTCATAATAAGCGATAATCTTATCGCCAACTTGGAAATCAACTTTTTTACCTCTAAAGGTCATGCCAAACTCACTTTTAGCTGTAACTCGATCCACTTCATCTTTGCCTTTTTGCAGTGAAGCAATTTGGGGACTGGCAATAATCTCTTCGCCTCGCATGATATGAATCTGATCTTGTTTCTTAATTTCGCCGGTAACAACTCGGCTGCCAGCGACTCGATGGCCTTTCATCTCAAAAATCTGCAGAATTTCTGCCACTCCTGTTTCTACTTCGTCAATTCTCGGCTCCATCAGCTTCAGCATCTGTTTTTGTAGATCTTCAATCAGCTTGTAAATAATCTTGTATTCTTTAATCTTAATATTTTGGCGGGCGGCTAAAGTTTTCACTTTTCCCGGTACTTTAGAGTGAAATGCGATGATCCGCGCACCGGTTGCCTCAGCGGTTTCTACATCACCTTCAGTTACCATGCCTACCCCAGAAGATACAATCTCCACACTTTCTTCATCAAAATTTTGCAGAATTGCTTCTAAAGTGCCTTGCACGTCGGCTTTAATGATTAACTTTAACTTTTGTTTTTCTTCAAAAGCTCCCGCAATATCCCAATCCGCAAATTGATCAACTGCCGCTGGTGCTGGAGAAGTGCTGACTGCTTCAGTTGCGTCGGTTTCATCCTCCGCTGCTTCAACATGATAATCAGCCACTGCATCACGAATGATCGAACCTACATCTGGCAGAGAAGTCAGACCTTGAATCTCTGCCGGAGTACCAGGAGTAACTTGATCGATATTTTGGCCTTGATCATCAGTTAAAGCTCTCACTCTGCCAGTGACATCGCCTAAAACTGAGCTCAATTCCTGCTTAACTGCTAAAGTGCCCTGCTGGACAATGACGCTGGCCACTGGCCCGCGGAATTGATCCAGAGAAGACTCAATCACCACAGCTTCTAAGGGTGCAGCTGGATCTGCTTTTAGCTCTAAAAGCTCTGACATCAGGGTTAAAGTTTCTAAAAGTTTGTCTACACCTTGACCAGTTTTAGCGGAAATCTCCACGGCTTCAACATCACCACCAAAATCAGTCACCACAATTTCATGTTCGGCTAACTCACTTTTGGCCACGGCCGGCTGCGCTGCTTCCAAATCTATTTTGTTAATTGCGACCAGGACAGAGACATTGCTTTCCTTGATATAGCGAATAGACTCAATAGTCTGAGGTTTAACACCGTCATTGGCGGCTACGACTAAAATTACTATGTCAGTAATTTGAGCACCACGCTGGCGCATTTTGTTAAAGGCAGCGTGACCAGGCGTATCAATAAAAGTCAGCTTTTGACCAGCATGCTCCACCTGATAAGCGCCAATATGCTGGGTAATGCCGCCAGCTTCTTTTTCCTGAACTCGAGAATGGCGCAAATAGTCCAACAAAGTCGTCTTACCATGATCGACATGGCCCATGATGGTGATGACTGGTGGTCTAGTTTGCAATGCCATAATGTTTAAGCTTCCTCACTGGGTTCAGTTTCTTCAGCGGCTTCTTCAGCTTCTGCTTCTGCTTTGGGATTGGCAAATGCTTCAGCTTGAGCTTCAAAGGCGGCCAGTTTCGCATCATACTCAGCGACATGTTTCTGCAGCAGCTCTTTTTGTTCTGGGGTGATCTCTTCCATCTCTTCCCATTTATCTCTAAAGCGGGACAGATCCTGGACGGTAGTTAACTTGTACTGAATTAATTTTTCTCTAGTTTCAGGAGCTAAACCTTCATAGGTATCAATCTCATATTCCTCTTCACCTGTGACTTGAGATTCAATCTCACCGCCAGCAGATTTAATGGTAATTCTAAAACCAGTCAGCTTAGCCGCTAATCTGACATTTTGACCACCGCGGCCAATCGCCAGTGACAGCTGCTCATCTGGAGCAGTCACCACGGCTTGTCGTCTGCCCTCATCTAGTTCAATCTGCAAACTTTCAGCCGGTGCTAAAGCTGCTCTTAAGAACAACTGCTGGTCATCGGTGTAAGGAATAATGTCAATTTTTTCGTTGTTCAACTCGTTAATTACTTCCTGAACCCGGACACCGCGCTGACCCACACAGGAGCCAACTGGGTCTACTCCTTCTTGAGTTGCCCGCACTGCCATCTTAGTTCTGACGCCAGCTTCACGAGCAATGGACACCACTTCCACCGCCCCAGAGGCAACTTCCGGCACTTCACGCTCAAAAAGTTTTGAAACTAACTTCTCATCAGCTCGGGAAACAATAATCTGCTGACCGCGCATCGTCTCACGGATTTCTTTTAAGTAAACAGAAATGCGGGCATTTATTCGATAAAACTCGCCTCGCATCTGCTCTTCAGGCGGCATAAAGCCCTGACCGCGACCCAAGTCCACAATGACGCTGCCGCGGCTCATGCGGAAAATCTGGCCAGTGACAATCTCACCAATCTTTTCACTGTAATCGGAAATAATCTGATTTTTTTCTGATTCTCTGATCTTCTGCAAAATGACTTGCTTAGCAGTTTGAGCAGCAATCCGGCCAAAACCAGCGGGAGTGACATCCTCAGCTTTGCTCTCATCCCAAGTTAAAATCTCCTCGGTTTCTTCATCTTTGGTTAAGACTGGAGCTTGATAGATAGTGGCACTGCCAGTATCACGGTCAAGTTCGACAAAATAGTAAAAATCATCATCCAGCACACCGAGTTCTTTGCGGTAAGCAGAGATTAAAGCTTGTTCAATCGCTTCATAAACTGCATCTGGTTCAATTTTTCTTTCAGTCGCAATCTGAGTAATGGCAGCCGCAAATTCGGTTCTCACTACATCTGATATGTTTGGCATATGTTTCCTTTACCTGGTATTAAATTAATTTTATCAAAACCGGCTCACCTATTAAAAAAGGACCGACGTAAGCGTCCGTCCTTAGGCGAACAAGGCCTATTATAAGAAATAATCACCAGATTGTAAATCTGGAGAGTGAAAACTCTCAGTTAAAAGCTAAGTCTGCAATTTTTCCAACTGCTTGATCAGTTCTTTTTCTTCGTTACTGAGCTTTTCCGGCACCTCCACGACTAATCGTACATAAAGATCGCCTTTGCCGGAACCGCGCAGGTGCGGCACACCTTCACCGCGAATCCTGACCAGCGTGTGAGATTGAGTGCCAGCTCTAACTTTCAGCTTGAGCTTACTACCAATGGTTGGCACCTCGGTCTTGCCGCCTAAGGCAGCTAAACTAAAGGAAATGGGATGATTGACGTATAAATCATAACCATCGCGTTTGAATTTAGCATCTGATTTCACATTTAAACTAATATCAAAATCATCAAAGCGGATCCGTGTCCCATCATCTGCTCCCGCGGGAATTTTTACTTTATGTTTTTTACCATCAATAGTGACCTCTTTTTCCACACCCTGAATCGCTTCCATAAACTCAATCGTTAATGAGTAACGCGGCCGCGGCCGTTGATAAGCTCGGCCAAAACCACCGCCGAAAAACTGTTCAAAAATCTCAAAAGGATCACCAAAGTCATAGTCCTGAAAAGGATTCTGGCCATTGCCGGAATTGGATGTAGTATAACTCCAGGTAAATGGCCCAGATCTAAAACCACCACCAAAGCCGCCTGCGCCTGCCCCACCCATACCACTAGCAGGATCAAAAGCAGCATGACCAAACTGGTCATATTTTTGTCTTTTGGCTTCATCTGATAAAACTTGGTAAGCTTCGTTAATTTCCTTAAACTTTTCCTCCGCATCGGGTGCATCATTTTTATCAGGATGAAACTTCAAAGCCATCTTGCGGTAAGCGGCTTTGATATCTTTTTGAGTGGCAGACTTCTCCACACCCAAAATCTCGTAGTAGTCTCGTTTGGTAGGCATACGGATAGATTTTAACAGCTCTACTAAGGCTTGTTAAGCAGACGATGAGAACGAGTGCTAATTTTCCTTTTTAGCAGAGGTGAAGCTAAGATGCTGATTAAGGCTAAAATGAGCGTCGCACCAGAGATGGCCAGACCCCAGTAAAACATGGCGGGGTGATAAGTCAGCTTGATTTGATTTTCGCCTGGTTGAAGCGGAATTTTTCTCATGCCATTTATATTTTCAATGGTGACCGGCTGGCGATTTACCTCTGCCCGCCAGTTGTGATCATAACGATCTGCCATGATTAGGTGGAGGTGAGGTTGCGGTTGGGGCTGCAGCTGAGGTTGAGGCTGTAACTGAGGTTGCAGTGGCGACGTTGCATCAGCTGGCGAGTTTTGGAGCGTGAAGACGATTTGGTTGGGAGTGGCGTGGTAGTTTTCAATTTCGGCGGGGGTGGAAGCTAAATCCCCAGTATCGTAATCAAAGCGGAAGCGAGGGAGGGCCTCGATTTGATACAGCTCCCACCAAGAGTGCTCTCCAACCAAAGACAAATTCTCTGCTCCAGCTGGATAAGGAAACCAGGTATCGACTAAGTAATAATTCACCGACCACTCTTTCAAACGTGGATCTTGAGGATCAATGGTCGGCAAACTATTAATTGCGACCAACTCAGTATCGTTCCACTGTTGATTTACATCTTGAGGAATTAAAGTCGTGTAACCGTTAATAGTCGCGACCTGATGAACCATCTGCCAGTTAGGGGTCAGACCTTGTTTAAGCCTTTGCAGATTAGTAAAGTTTGTCAACTCAGCCTGATCAACATAAGAATCTAAAAATGGCTCTCTAATAATTAAGGCATCCCAGTAAGCACCAAAATCAGTATAAGGCTGATTAAAGTTCCGAGTTAAAACTCTGGCGTTTGGATCAGAAATTTGGTCTGCAAAAATTGGCGAATGGACTTGGTAAAGCTTAGTATCACCAAAAAAGAGGTGACTTTGAGTAAAGAGCATCATCTCTCCCGCGACCACTACCACCATCAGCCAGCGATTTTTTTTCAAAAAAATCCAAGCCAGCCAAAAAAACAACAGATGAAATGCCAACTGCCAACTCAAAGCTTGTAAAATAATTTGTGCTTTAGCCTCCGTAAAAAATGTTGAATGAGCAGAGATAAAACTAAAAAGTGAATCAGTTGCTGCTAAATTTAACTTGATGAAAGCGAACAATGCTAAGGCGATGATTAATAAAATACTGCTCAGCAATCGAATGTTGCGATAAAGCTGATTTTTAATTTTTATTTGATCAAGTGACCGCCCGATTAAAATTGCTCCTGCCAGGGTGGAAATAAATAAAACAATACTGGGACCACGCATTGCTGAACCAAAGGGCAAGAGAGATTGAAGGGTGGCATAACCTGGCAAATAACCGCCAAAAGCAATGAGGAGGGAAATTAAAGTTAAGCCTAGCCAAAAATAGTTACGGCTTTTCTTTAGCGTAATAAATGACCAACCAACGATGGTCAAACCAATCCAACTAAAATAAACAGCTAAATTAGGAAAGCCATTCCAATTGGGTCCCCACCGATAACCGGCGGTGGGTCGTTCAAAAAAATACGGGAAAAATAATTTAATCAATTCAATTGGGTGAAGTGAGCCGGTGACCAACTGGTCAGGACTTTGCAGTGATCGAGTTGAATTGACTAAAGTTTCGATAAAAGGCAGCCAAATGAAGCTGCTTAAACCCACTACCATCAAACCCGTCAGCAGCCACTGTCCTAACCAATTGAGCCAGCTTTTCTTTTTTGGCCAGATTATCTTTTTTGGCCGACCTTGCCAGAACTGATAGGCTGAAATTAAAACTGTTAATAAAATGGTCAATAAAACATGTTGGGGGTAGCCTCCCAAAAATTGAGCCAGCACGGCCAAACTAAAGACAAATTTTGAGCTAAATTTATGATTAAGATGCAGACCCGCTAATACCACCCATGGTGTCCAGCTAAGCGATTGCAGGATGGAAATGTTATTAATAATGCCTGTCATCTGCGGTGAAAGTGTCCACAATACCGCTGCTAATAATGATGAATGGTGGGAGAGTTGCAGTTTATTTGCCAGCAAATACATCCCCACTACACTTAACGCCAAGTGCAGCAGAATCGTGACATTGAGGGCCCAGCCCGGCTCCAACCACATAAACAGCAGCGTGCTCGGATATAACACTGACTGATTGATGTCACCGATCCAAGGAATACCGGCAAAAATAGTAGGATTCCAAAGCGGTAAAATACCTTGCTTTAGCCAAGATGCAGTATAAAGTTTTCCCGGTACCATCAAGCTAAAGTTATCACCAAAAATCGGCGCTTTACCCAATAAAACTAGGTACATTCGCAGCAGCAGCACTAATAAGACCACTAACAATAGTTGGATTGATGGTTGATGAAAGAGGTTGCGGCGATGAGCCAGCTTCTTAAACATGTTAGTTGTCAGCTCTACTTAAACTTCTCCAGTTATTTAAATAAGGATCTAGGTAAAAATCTTATGCCTAAAATAACTCGGACTGCATCAACGCCATCAATCCAGGTAATTTTTTTGCCTTCGGAAAAATCCCGGCCAACATAAGTAATGGGCACCTCGAAAATTTTGTAGCCGCGACGAAGTAGTTTGCAAGTAATTTCCGGCTCCATATCAAAAGCGTTAGCTGTGATATGCAAATCTTTAAATAATTTAGTCGGAATTAACTTGTAACAAGTTTCCATATCAGACAACGTGGTGTTGTAGAGGACGTTGATGATCATATTGAGCAGTGAGTTACCGACTCGGTGCCAAAATAGCAAGTTGGAGTGAGCGCCTAGAAATCGGGAACCATAAACTACCTCCACCCCTTCTCGATCTAAATGCTTCAACAACTCAGGAATTTCCTGCGGGTCATACTCTAAATCAGCATCTTGTATGAGAGTGTAGTCGCCAGTAACTTTGCTCAATCCCAACCGCACTGCGGAGCCCTTACCGCCGTTTTCTTTGGCAAAATAATTAATCTTACTGCTCTGAACTTTCTTAATGGCTGCCTCAGTCCCATCACTTGAACCATCATTAACCACCATCACTTCTGTCACTTCCTTCACTTTGACCAATTTTTCTAACACCTGCTGAACAGTTTTTTCTTCATTGTAAACAGGCATGATGACGGAAAGTTTCATAGTTTTGATTTTAACACCAAATAGTGGCGCGACCTAATACACTGCTATAATCTTGGTTAGTGTCAAAAGAAGTCAACCCATTGCGCGAGTTCTTAACTGGTAAATTACCCAAACTATTGCCAATTTTAGTGGTTTTAGTGGGCGGATTGTTGCTGCGAGCTTATCATCTCGGCAACTATTCTTTTGACTTTGATCAAGTGCAGATCGCTGAAAATAGTCAGCGGATTTTAGCTGGCCAGCCAACCTTAATTGGCCCGAGAACTGGGCCAGCGGCCATGTTTACTGGACCTTTGATTTATTACACTACCGCCTTTTTTTTGCTGGTGGTTGAGCCGCCGCTGGCAGTAGCTGGCAACGCCTTATTTTTAGCAGTCGTCACTGGCGGCTTGATTTATTTTTTGACCCGCCGCTATCTTGACGAGCCAACTGCTGCCTCGGCTTAGTCAAAAATTAATCATTGTTATTGAAACTTTGGGC
>CAZYRN010000002.1:16198-75401 GCA_964650185.1 uncultured Pseudomonadales bacterium | reverse complement strand
CCAACTGCTGCCTCGGCTTAGTCAAAAATTAATCATTGTTATTGAAACTTTGGGCAAGCTGCTGCTGGAGGGTAAAACTCAGCCAGTGCTGGTCGCAACTGGCCTCTTAATTCTAGGCTTCTGGATATTTAAGCAGCTTGCCCACTCCAGCCAACCAGAAAAGCTTCGCCCGCGCCTGACTCAACCACTTCAACTAGTCACTGCCTGGCTGATCATCACCGCAGTAGCTTTTGCTTTTTACCGCGGCTCAACGCCAGAATATTACTTTTTAGGTATTGTCCCGGTTTTAATGTTAGTCTTAGCCGAAAGTCTGCTCAAGCTAAATGTCTTAAAAAAGAGCTTCTCACCAATCCTTTTAATCGTAGGACTTTTTTTAATTGGCGCCATTACTACTCAGCAAAATTATCAAACCAGTCATCATTTTTCTGTGGCGAAACAAAACACCGCCCTCAGTTTAATTAATCAAATTAACCTCGAAAAAGGTGTCTCAGAAATTGTTTATGATATTGAACCGGTCCACGCGGTCGGCATTAAATATCTCATTAATGAAGCTCAGTTTACGCCGGCTGCCACCGGTCAAAAAGTTCATGTAATTTTTCCTTATACCAATGGTGAGTACACGCACTTGATAGAAAATAATGCGGCGATTTGGGTTGAGCCAAACTAGAATTTACTACCGCTGCCACCGCTCCTCAATTGTTGCCAGCACCAGCACAATCCAGAATGGAATAATTTGAGTTAAATAGCGCAGATAAGTCGCTGATCCCACCGCGTATAAGCTAATCACCGCTAAACTGTAGACATAAAAAAACCAATTTGGGCAAATCTTTTTTTATTAAAATAAACGCCGCCAGATAGCTGATAAAAATCACCGGCAGCGATAGTGACCAGGCTAGGTCTTTCATCATTACACCTGGCTCCCACCAGGCTGGAAATTGACCAGTAAACAAATTTTGTATGATTAAAAACGGCGGAATAGTCCGGTTACCCACCCACCAAACAAAGCGATACTTCTCAAACTGAATAAACTCCACCAATGAATGGCCATGGGTAAAATAAAGCAGATACTGAGCTAAATATATACTTGGCAGTAAGACCGCCGGCCAAACTAAATGCCGGCCTTCTTTTCGAATTAAACTGACTATCCCCACCAAAGCTATGGGTAAGATTAAAAAGGGAAAAGGATACTTCACCCCACTCATTAAGCCCAAAATTAAACCTGCTCCCAAATATCGTGATCGAGCGGAAAACCTGGCTGAAAATAACAAATAAACCAGCAGTAAGACTAAAATGTTCAGTGGCAAATCCAACAGCGCCTGACTGGCTAAACCATTAACTGCCGGCTGTAAGGCTAAAATTACTACCGCCGCCGCTCTCAATAACTTATTTTTAATGAGTAAACCTGAAAATAAGTAACAGCTGACTAAAAACAAACCATAGTAAATCAAACTAATCACATAGCTGTTTTTGAAAATTAATAAGATAAGCCAAAACCATACTTAAACAAGGGCGGATGCTCAAAATTAATGGTGGTGGGATCTTCTCCTTGCGTGTAGGCATAGCCGGCGTAAATATAAAGTTCGCCGTCATCAATTTTCTGGGGCGCAGCATCTCCCAACACATATTGGGAGTGAGCATATTTCTGCGCCGACTCATCCATATTGGTGGGAGTGAAAAAAAGCTGACGCTGCTGCCAAAGCGGGATAGCCGTTAAAACTAGAATCAATAACAAAATCAGGCCATGCTTTTTAACAAACATGACCTGATTGTAACTTACTCACTGTAGTTTCGGCTATGGTAAGAGATCAGCTTCGCCTAAGCTAAACTGCGCGAGGGCTAATCCTCAACCACTTCGCCTTCTTCGGCCTCGTCTTTATCGATTTTGTCTGAGCCATTTTTGGCTTTACCCTTACCAGCTGACTTCGCACTTGCTCCGGCACCCTCACCAGCACCGGCCTCGCCACCAGCTCCACCAGTCTCAGCCTGAGCTTTTTGCATCGCTTCGCCAATTTTTTGGGCTGACTTGAAAGTTTCCTCAATAGCACTTTCAATTGCCTCTGTCGTAGCACTCTCAGACTCAGCCAACTCCTTCAGTTTTTTGACATTCTCCTCAATTTCTTTTTTGGTTGACTCATCAACTTTATCACCATACTCTTCCAGTTGTTTTTCCAGCTCAAAGACGACGCTACCGGCTTTATTACGAGCCTCAATTAGTTCTTTTTTAGCCTTGTCTTCTTCAGCATGCTGTTCAGCTTCCTGCTTCATCCGCTCCACCTCATCTTCACTCAAATTAGTGCTGTTCTCGATGGAAATACGCTGTTCTTTGCCACTGTTTTTATCTTTAGCAGTCACATTCAAAATTCCATTGGAGTCAATGTCAAAAGTGACCTCAATCTGCGGCATACCTCGGCGCGCTGGCGGAATACCATCCAAGATAAATCGGCCCAGTGATTTGTTATCAGCTGCCATCTCTCGCTCACCCTGAAGCACATTAATCTCCACCTGAGTTTGATTATCTGCAGCAGTTGAGAAAACCTGTGAGGCGCTGGTAGGAATAGTGGTGTTACGCTCAATTAATGGCGTTCTCACCCCACCCAGTGTCTCGATACCCAGCGTCAGTGGCGTCACGTCTAATAACACCACGTCTTGAACATCACCGCCAATCACTCCAGCCTGAATGGCTGCTCCAACAGCCACCACTTCATCTGGATTAACACCTTTATGCGGCTCGCGGCCAAAGAATTTCTTCACTTCTTCCTGAATCTTCGGCATCCTAGTCATACCACCCACCAAGATGACATCTTCAACATCACCGGTCTTCAGTTTGGCATCTTTGAGTGCTTGCTCTACTGGCTTGAATGAATTTTGAATCAGCTCATCAGTCAGCTCTTCCAACTTAGTTCGAGTTAAAGTCATGGTTAAGTGCAGCGGCTGGCCCTCATCGCCTTGAGCGATGAAAGGTTGATTAATCTCAGTCTTTTGCGCTGAAGACAGCTCCACTTTAGCTTTTTCTGCAGCATCTTTAATGCGCTGCAGCGCTTGCGGATCTTTAGCCAAATCTTTACCAGTTTCCTGTTTAAACTCAGCAATAATCCAATCAATGATCTTGTCATCAAAATCATCGCCACCCAGGAAAGTATCACCATTAGTAGACTTAACTTCGAAAACACCATCTCCCACTTCTAAAATTGAGATGTCAAAAGTACCGCCGCCCAAGTCATACACCGCAATGGTTTTATTGCCTTTTGCATCCAGACCATAAGCCAAAGCAGCCGCCGTTGGCTCGTTGACAATCCGTTCCACCGTGAAACCGGCAATCTTACCAGCCTGCTTAGTAGCTTGACGCTGTGAATCATCAAAGTAAGCCGGCACAGTGATCACTGCCCGAGTCACTTTTTGACCAAGGTAACTCTCCGCATCGGCTTTAGCTTTCTGCAAAATTTTCGCTGAAATTTCTTGAGGAGTCTGGGTCTTGCCGTCAATCTCCACCACCACCATGCCGTCTTTACCTTCTTTAACAGGATAGGCAACATGCTTTATTGCTTGCTGAACAGCCTTGTTATTAAACTTTCGACCGACAAACCGCTTAATTGAATTAACAGTGGTTTGTGGATTTAAGACCATCTGCCGTTTGGCTGGATCGCCTACTACCACCTCATCGCCTTTATAAGCCACAATCGACGGAAAAGTGTTTCTGCCTTCTGCGGTCGGAATGACTTTCGGGGTGCCGCCTTCCATCACGGCGACCGCCGAGTTGGTGGTACCTAGGTCGATACCGATAATTTTACCTTGAGCTTGTGATTTGTTATTTGCCATGTTCACTCCTCTAATTGATAATCATTTACTTATTAAGTTAATTGCCTCATTGTTACTTGTTACTTGCTACTTTTTACTTTTTAATTTTTTACCAACCACCACTTTAGCGTGCTGAAGTACCTCACCATTGAACTTATAACCCCGTCTCATGACTCGAGTTACTATCTCCCCATCTGCCTCTTTCTCAACAGCTTCCATGGTAGTGAGATCAAATTTTTCTCCTAAAGGATTAATCTCTTCCACCCCAATTCTGGCTAAAGCTTGAGCTAAATCATGCATCACCAGCTGCAAACCCTGTTCCTCAATCTGCTCAGCGGCTAAGCTTAAATGTTCCAGTGGTTGCAACAGCTCCTCCACAATTTCCCGGCCGGCAAGCTTAATCAACTTCAGTCGCTCTTCCTGCTGACGGCGGACTAAATTTTGATAATCTGCTAAAGCCCTTTTTTCTCTTTCTAACGCATCCTGCAGTTTCATCTTCAGCTCAGTCAGCTCCTGTTTTTCCACTTCCGGCTTTTGATCAGCAGGTTGCTTTTGATCAGCAGGTTGCTTCTGCTCAGTTGCTGGCTTTTGATCAGCATCTGATTTCACTGGCGGTGACGATGGTTTACCCATTTAAAGTTCTCCTTTAATTGCTGTTTATCTAGCCGCTAAATCTTCAATTAGACCGCGGAAATACTTCATCATAGGAATGACATAAGGATAATTAAAACGGCTGGAACCAATTAAGCCTAATTTACAAACGCGGTCACCAGCATTAACTCTCATATAAATGACCCCCATCGGCTGCAAGTATTTGTAGCCTAGTTCAGCACCATAAACTATCTGAATCGGGTTTTCGCTGGTGTCAAAATTAAAAATTTCATCAATTAAACCAACCTCTTCAATCATCAACAACACTTGTCTCATCACTTGAATATCAAAAAATTCCGGCATCTGCAGTAAGTTGGCATAACCAGAGTGAAAGAGCTTCCGCTCATCGGTGAGGGCAATACTTAAAGTGTGAGTTTTGTCTGCTAAAACCCGAGTCGTTTCGTAGAGTAAATCATCCAGTTCATCCCGACTTTTCCAGATTTTCTCTTTGGCCGAAACTTCATCAGCCACCGACAGCTCTTTTTCTTTCATTAACTCATTGACATACAGTTTCATCGAGCGCGGTGTCGGAATCCGGCCAGCGCTGGCATGAGCTTTAACTAAGTAACCTTGCTCTTCCAGGTAAACCATCTCATTGCGGATGGTAGCTGGAGAGACGCCAATACTATACTTGCGATCAATCGTGTCAGAACCAACCGGGTTAGCCGTGTCAATAAACTCTTCAATAATAGCCCGTAAAATCTGAACTTGGCGTGCGGTAAGATCGATCATAATCTGAACTCCCTTTAGGTACTTGTCAGCCCATCACTCGTGCTAACTTGGCTAAAGCCAGTGCCAACTTGGCAAAAGTCTGTGCTAACTTGGCACAATTAGCACTCTCAACAAGATAGTGCTATTAGCAATAATAGTGGTTGACTGCTAAAGTGTCAAGCCTTTTCTAGACTTGAGCAAATGCCCAACCAAAGCCATGCAGCGGGGCTTGAGGAAAAGCCAGCTTGTCAGAAAAATTTTCTTCCTGCATACTGAAAACTATATACTGAAAAGTAGCTAGATAGCAGTAAAAGCTACTCAAAGTGCTAAAAAGTGATCTATGTTCAGCCGGAAAAAATCTCAGCTCAAACTTTTTTGGCAGGCAGCCGGTTTAACTGGTCTGGTGTTAGTGACGCTGGTGGTCGTGTCCAGATTTGACCAGCTACGCTACTTTTATTCTCAAGCCAACGGCGAACCGGCCGATATTTATATTGATACTCAAGCTGTTTTAGGACCCATGCCCAGACCATGGCGATACTTAGCTCAAGGCGGTGAGGGTCATGACTGGCGGATGGGTGCTTTAATTCCGCCAGTGAAATCTTTGCAACCGGAGTACATCCGTCTGGATCATATCTATGATTTTTATGATGTGGTGCAAGGCTCTCCCGGTCAGATTACATTTGATTTTTCTAAACTAGATTTGGTGGTGAGCGACATTATTGCCAGCGGCGCGACACCCTATTTGGTTTTGTCATATATGCCGCCGGCGATTTCTGCGGGCGATATTGTTGATAAGCCAGTTTATTGGCAAGATTGGGAGCTAGTCGTACAGAACACCATCGAACATTATAGCGGTGACCTAGGCCTAGTCGATGTTTATTATGAAGTTTGGAATGAGCCCGATTTATTTGGCGGCTGGAAGTATTACGGTGAAAAAAATTATCTGGATTTATATCATCACGCCGTGAATGGGGCGGATCGAGCGCAAAATGTGAAGCGGTTTAAGATTGGCGGTCCAGCCACAACTGCCTTGTATAAGAATTGGTTTGATGCAATGGCGAAGTACGTGCTGGAGAATGATTTAAGAATGGACTTTTTCTCCTGGCATCGCTACCACTTGGATATTGAACAGTTTCAGCAGGATATGATCGAGGTGCAGCAGTGGGTGCAGGCTTATCCCCAGCTCGAACCGACACTGGAGATGCACATTTCAGAATGGGGTCATGAAAGTGATAATCATCGCGGTTATGATTCTGGTTTTAGTGCCGCTCACACAGTCGCTGGATCAATTGAGATGATTCCCGCGGTGGGGAAGGCATTTATTTTTGAAATTCAGGATGGCAAAGATCCACAAGGCCAACCGTTGTGGGGACGCTGGGGGATGTTTACGCACCAGGATGTCGGCGGCCAACCTAAACCGCGTTATCAGGCCTTGCGGCTGTTGGATAGCATTGGTGATCAGCGGCTGCAGTTAACCGGCAAAGGAACGTGGGTCAAGGGCTTGGCGGCGAAGAATGAAGCTGAGGAAACAGAGGTAGTGCTGGTTAATTATGATGCGCTCGGCCGGCACTCCGAAAACGTCCCAATAACTTTTGTCAAAATTGAACCTGGTCAATACTTGCTAGAAGTGGAATATCTAGCCGGCCGACGGCACCAGCAGCAGCTGGCCACAGATGCGGCGGTACTGCGAACAGAAGTTTTTCTGCCAGTGAATGAAGTGGCAAAAGCAGTTTTAAAATATCAGGGTGCAAATTAGTTTTGGGCTGCAGCCACCGCCGCTTTAATTTTTTTGTTAAAGGCAGCTTGGCCAAACTGCTGCGCATGGCGATGAATTTGGCGGCGATCAAAACGAGTTTTAGCTGATTTTTCTTGAGCTAAAAATTGGTGAATGGCGTCATTTAATCCCTCCACGGTCAGCTCATCAAAAAAGATGCCAGTTTCACCATCGATGATGGTTTCCAGCGGCCCGCCAGAGCGGTGGGCGATCACTGGCACCCCATAACCCATCGCTTCCACTGGCACCATCCCAAAGTCCTCGTCCTCCACTGGATAGAGTAAAGCGGTGGCGTGTTGGTAGAGCCGGCGCAGCTCGTCATCCGAGACTGACCCTAAAAACTCCACCGTCTCTCCTGCCAGAGCCCGCAGCTCGGCCAACATCGCGCCGGCTCCCGCCACCTTCAGCCTCAATCCCAACTGATTGGCACTTTGTACTGCTAACTCGGGATGTTTGGCAAAAGCTAACCGACTCACATATAAAAAGTAGCCTTCATCCGCCGCCCCTTTTTCCATCCCCTCAGCCACCTTCACCGGCGGATTTATGACCACACTCTCCCGCCGATAAAATTTCTTAATCCGCTGCTGCGTCTCAACCGAATTAGCAATAAACTGATCCACCTGTTGCGCCACCTGAAAATCCACCACTCTCATCAAATGATTGATAAGCGTCCCCACCAATCTCACCACCGGCCGTCCCCGCCAATTGGTCATCGTACTGTATCCATACAGTGCTCGTGGCGGCGTATGACAGTAACATAAATGCTTACCCTGCGGCACTTGCACCGCTTTCGCCATGTAAGCATTAGAAGATGAGATCACTACCTCATACTCACTTAAATCTAAACTGCGAAAAGCTTTCGCTGCCAACACTCGATACGGGGAATAAAGCCGTTTAATCAACGGCAATTTTGCCAGCCAAGTTTCCCGAATCTCCCAATCAGCAAAATTTTGCCAATGCCGACCCAGTGCCTGCTGATCGACAAAACCCACATAGACTGGCGCCTCCGGATACAACTCATGCAGTGCCTCTAAAACGCGCTCTGCTCCGCCGTACTCGCGCAAGTAATCATGGACTAAAGCAATTTTCATTAAAATAAACTTTCTTGAATGCTAGTCTCAAAAGCATCATTGGGCAGTAGGTTGATTAAAGTTCTAAACTCTAAATCTTGCAAGAGCTGCACCGCTTTGTTTTTATCATAGCCAGTCAATTTACAGGCACTTAAATCAAGTTCTATGGGCACATGAGTGTCGATTAAAGCCAACCGCTGACTAAGAAAAGCTGACTCTCTCCCCGAGATTAATTTGTCTAAAAGGGCTCCCTTTAACAGCGGATGCGGCTCATCCAGATCTATCACTTCATAAAGTTTCTCTAAAGTTTCAAACTCCTGCAACAGTTTCACCGCCGTCTTCGGTCCCACACCCTGAATGCCAGGAATATTATCAGAACTGTCACCCATTAAAGCTTTCAGGTCCACAATCTGATCTGGCCTGACACCCATTTTTTTCACGACCTGAGCCGCGTCAAATTCTTGATCATTAGTCCGGCCTCTACCTGGCAGATAAACATGAACATGATTATTCACCAGCTGAAATAAATCCTTATCACCCGTCACTATCACCGTTTTCAGCCCCAGATACCCTTCCTGTCCTGGCTCCTGTCCTAGCTCCTGTACATACTCTTGTCCTAGTTCCAGCTCCTGTCTTGACTCCTGCCCTTGTTCCAGCTCCTGTTCCGCCAAGGCCGCTGCCTGCACGCTCAGCGTCCCGATCAAATCATCAGCTTCAAATCCGGCTAGCTCAAATCTGGGCATATTGAGTGTATCGACTACTTCTTTCACCACCCCAATTTGCGGCTGCAGATCTGCCGGCATCTTCGGCCGATTGGCTTTGTAATCTTCATAGGCTTCATGACGGAAAGTCGGCTCTTTATGATCAAACATCACCGCAATATAATCCGGCTCCATCTCTCTAATGGCAGTTAATAAAATTCGCGTAAAACCATAAACTGCTCCCACTGGCGCACCTGAAGAAGTTGAGAGCGGCGGAAAAGCAAAATAGGCCCGATAAATAATGGCGTGAGCATCAACTAACATCAACACTTGATGGCCGTTATGGAGAAATGAGTTCATCTTATTTTTTTCTTAGTTCTGCAGGATCATGTTCATTGGTTGGTGATTGACCTCCGTCTACCGAACCATCTTCATTGCTTCTCACCATGTAACCAGTTTGTCTTCTCACTTCGAGAACCTCTCTTTCCAAGGAATCAATTCGATCAAAAATCCGATTCCAGTAATACTCCTCTTGGGAACGGTTCATAGAACTACCAATAATGGCGATGACCAAACCAAATAAAACCACTCCCATAGCGCTCAGCACAAAACCAACCCAGCGCCCCCAGAATGTGACTGGAAAATAATCACCAAAGCCGCCAGTGGTGACAGTTGTCACCGCCCACCAAATACCATCCTCAAAAGTTTTAATGTTGCCGGAGCTCTTTTCCAAAGGAGTAATAATCACCCCCATCACAATTGCTAAGACGACTAAAACCGCCAAGAGTAAGCGGAATTTACGTTGTTTGATGATCCGTTGTCGGACTTTTTGAAATGGCATGGAGCTAGTATACAGGAAAGCTGTTTAGCTTTTCACCGCTGGCTTGGCTTTTTCCATCCCCATTAGGCTGGTGAACTCATCTGTATCTAAGGTTTCTTTTTCCAGTAAGGCTAAAGCCACCGCATCGAGCTGCTGCCGGTATTTTTTCAAAATTACCATCGACTCTTTACCTGCTTTAGCAATGATCTTCTGAATCTCGCCATCAACTTTAGCTTGCACCGAATCAGAAATTTCCACCGGCTGACCCCACATTTGCGAATAATCTGAGGTTTCATACTGCGGTCCATAGTTCATTGGGCCTAACTCACTCATGCCATACTCAGCCACCATCGCCCGCGCAATTCTGGTAGCGCGCTGGATGTCACTGCTAGCACCAGCAGTCAGCTCTTCAAAAACTAACTCCTCAGCGGCTCGGCCGCCCAGCATCACTTTTAAGTCATCCAGTAGCTCTGATCGAGTCACCTGCATCTTATCTTTTTCCGGCGGAGTTAGAGTATAACCCAGCGCTTGACCACGAGACACAATTGAGACCCGATGCACTGGATCAGCATGCGGCGAAACATGAGCAATCACCGCGTGACCAGCTTCATGATAAGCAGTTAAACTGCGTTCATATTCATCATGGAGACGTTTCTTGCTTCTGCCTAATTTCACTTTCAAAGAAGCCTCTTCAATATCTTGGAAGGTAATCTTTTTGCGCTTCTCAATAGCCACCGCAATGGCAGCTTCATTCAGCATATTTTCCAGATCAGCTCCAGAAAAACCAACGGTTCTTTTAGCAATCCGCTCCCAGTTCACATCTTTTTCAAATGGTTTGCCTTGAGCATGAATGCTAATAATCTGTTTTCTTTCTTCTAAGTCGGGGAGTCTCACCTGCACGCGGCGATCAAATCTGCCCGGCCGGATTAAGGCGGGATCAAGCAAGTCACCGCGGTTGGTCGCTGCCATGACAATCACGTTATCATTTTGGGTAAAGCCATCCATTTCCACCAATATTTGATTTAAAGTCTGCTCACGCTCATCATGACCGCCCATGCTGCCGCGGCCTCTTGACCGACCGATTGCATCAATCTCATCAATAAAAATGATTGATGGAGCGTTCTTTTTTGCTGTATCAAATAAATCACGGACCCGGGAAGCACCTACGCCAACCAGCATTTCCATAAATTCTGAACCAGCAATAGATAAAAACTGGACATTGGCTTCACCAGCCACTGCCCGTGCCAGTAAAGTCTTGCCTGTACCAGCTGGACCGACCAGCAACACGCCCTTGGGAGTCCGCGCTCCTAGTTTCTGGTACTTCTTAGGCTCTTTCATAAAATCAACAATCTCTTCCAACTCTTTTTTAGCCTCTTCCATCCCACCCACATCAGCAAACTTAATATCCTGCTTGCCTTTCAAAAATAGTTTCGCCTTGCTCTGGCCAAAGCCCATTAACCCATCTTGAGCGCCTCGAGCTTGACGGAAGATAAACATGAAAAAGATCAGCATTAAGCCGATGGGCAGCAGATTAAGTATTAGCTCCCACAGCATGTCGCCAAATGATAAACTCTCAATTTCTACATCAAGATCTGCCAAGTCAATTCCAGACGCATCTAGCACTTGCAGTGCCGTCTGACCTTCTTCTTTCTGAGCTACTTTCATTTCTGAAGAATCGGTGTAGAAAGTCCGCAGCTGCTGACCAGCCACTTCAATTCGCTCTACGCGGCCATCACGCACATCACGCACTAGCTGGCTAATCGTGATCTTTTCCCGATTACCGCCAGTAATAAGATTTAATAAAAAGGGTAAAAACAACAGGCCCAAAAGAATGTAAAGCAGCCCTTTACTGAAGAAGTTGTTTGGATTAAATTTCAGCTCAAACTGCTTGATAGGTTTGCCGGGTATTTTCTTGTCTAAGCGGCTGGGAGGTGTTTTTTGCTCGCGCTCCTGCTCTTTTTCTGAGTCCTTTTTGGCACTCTGAGCGGGGCGCTGTTTAGTATTTTTTTGAGATTCCATAGAAAGACTATTGTACCATGTCTCACCAGAGACAGGTAATGCCCGACAGGAGAGAGGTTGGGAGCAAAGACCATACCTGACCAGCGATGTTAGCGCAGTGGTGTACCAGCTGGCAAGTCTAATGGAGCAGGCAACAGCACGGCGCGGGCTTCATCTTCCGCGGCAATCATCATCCCCTGACTTACTCCTGGTCCCATTTTTCGCTCAGCTAAATTTACCACAAAAATAAAGTTTTGATTAATTAAGTCGGCGGGCTGATACCACTCTTTAACTCCGGCTAAAATGGTCTTTTGGCCAATTTCTGCGCCAAAATCAACTGTCAGCTCGATCAATTTTTCACTCCATTCAGGAATGACTGCAGCCATGACTCGGCCAATTCTCAGATCGAGTTTGGCAAAATCAGCAAATTGAATGGTTTCTTTTTGGTCTGTCATTAAGCTAATCCCATCTTAAATTTAACTTCTGCCAAAATTGGCTCAGCAATGGCTCTGGCTTTCTCAGCTCCCTCAGCAATTACCTGCTCAACATAAGCTCGATCCTGCTCTAACTGGCGTCTTTTCTCTTGAATAGGCGCTAGCTCTTCATAAATCGCCGCTGCCAGCTCTTTTTTCAGGTCACCATAGCGCACACCTGCTCCGACATACTCAGCTTCATATTCTTGGCGTCGTTTTTCACCTTGGAAAAGTTCCACCATCTTCAGCAAATTAGCGACACCGCCAGTGGTTGGCACCAGCTCGCCTTGACCACCGTCAGTCGGCGCTCCGGCCAGCCGCCGTTGAATCGTCTCTAAATCATCTGTTAAGGCAATGTAGCTATTTTCCACAGTTTTGCTCATCTTGCCTTCACCAGTTAAAGACGGCACATACTCACCAGCAGTCGCAAACCGCTTTGGTTCTGGAAAATCTAAACCATACTGATCATTCATCTTGCGAGCAACTTCCCGAGCAACTTCTAAGTGCGGCTCTTGATCAATCCCCACCGGTACTAGATCAGCTTTGTAAATCAAAATGTCAGCCGCCATTAAAATCGGGTAGTTCAGCAAAGCCATGGTGGCTGCTTCCGGATACTGTTTTACTTTTTCTTTAAAAGTCGGCAGATGCTGCATCCGGGCAATCGTCATCACCGCCGCTAAATAAAATGACAGTTCGGCATGAGGAATATCTGCTTGCTGAAAAATAATACTCTGTTTGGGATCAAGACCCGCAGCTAAGTAGTCAATAATCACCTCTCGGCGATTTTGCCTCAGCTCTTCCACTTCATAGGGAGTGGTAATGGCATGTAGGTCCGCCACCATATACAAAGTTTCGTACTGAGGATCAGCCTGCAGTTCCAACATCCCTTTGACCGCGCCGAGATAATTCCCTAAATGCAGCCGACCGGTTGCTCTAATACCAGATAAAACACGTTTAGTCGCCATAAGATACTCCTTTTGATGTAAGAGTATTATAGCCTGAAAGGAGTTTTTACAACTCTTCAATCTTTACGTTGGGATTCAACACTGGCTCGTCTTCCACCAGTTTTAAATATTTTTCAGTAGTGGTGATCCGTTTATGACCAACTAATTGAGAGACATAGACCAGTGGTGTACCAGCTTTCAGCTGCTCAACAATAAAAGTATGACGCAGGTCATTTACTTTTGCATCCTTAATGCCAGCTAACCGAAAATAACGATCAATGGCGGTGCGGATATTGCGGACCAAAAATGGCCGGCAAGTCTTAGTTAAAAAAACTACTCTTTCTCGAGCACGAGGTCTAATTTCCAAGTATTCTAAAATAGCATTTTTTGCAGCAGTGTTTAAGGGAATTTTGCGTGCACCACGGCTCTTCTGAGCCCTGATGTGAATAATATTGCGATCCATATCAACATCTTCCAGCTTCAAATTTGCCAGCTCACTAATTCTCATCCCAGTCTGGAGCAACAGCTCGATAATGGCATACATCCGATCATCACTGCGGCAAGCATCACGCAATGCCCGATATTCAACCTTGGATAAAACCCGAGGTGGAGCAGTTTCATATTTTGGATGCTGCACATCCTGAGCCGGATTAGCGTTAATCTCGTCTTTATCCTCTAAAAATCTGAAAAATGACTTAATGGAATTAATTTTTCTGGAAATGGATTTTCCAGTGTAACGGCGCTTTTTCAGCACCTCTTTAAACTCGCGAATATCATCACCCATTACCTCATCAACCTGAGTTTTGCCTTTTCTGCCGACAAAATTAATTAACTGCTCAACATCCTTAGAATAAGCAGTAATAGTAGCCTCAGCCTTCCCGACTTGGCGCAGTGAATCCTCGTACTGTTGGTGAGCATCGGATAAAAGCATAGGCATTGCGAATAACCCGTCCTTTCTAATCTATGTTACGATCAATATTGAATCGTTAAAATTAGTATTCGTTAGTAAAAATTTAATCGTCTTATAATATCATATTTTAGGCCATATTACAATTATGTCCAGACTACTTTTCCACCCCCTATCCCTGATTATCATCACCATTTTGGGTTTAATATTTTCGTATTCTCTGTATCAGAGTTCCCAAAAATACGTTCATTCTTCACAAAATTTAGCAATTTCTGAGCAAAATATCGCCCAAGAACAGCAAGCGATTGAACAAGTAAAAAATGAGCTAAACCAAGCTAATCTCACCCTTTCAGAAGAAAAAATAATTCGTGATGAACTTTTGCAGCAAAGTCCTGGAGAATACGTGGTACAGATTCCCAACCTGGATGACTTGCCCGAACCCACTCCACCAACTTCCCAAGAACTAACGCCGTGGCAGAGTTGGCGACAGTTATTGTTCGGCCAATAATTGAAAGTTTAGAGCACCGCCATTAAGCCAATGCCCAATAGGAAAAACAACATCGAAGCTAACAACCGACCAGAGTTTTTTTCCTTGCGAATTTCCGGTAACAAATCAGAGGCTGAGATATAGAGAAAACCGCCTGCCGCTACCGGCAACAGATACATACTTAGCTCATGATTACCATTAATGACGTAGAAACCAAACAGGGCGCCAATAATGGCCATCAAAGCGGAGAGAAAATTAAAAAGCAGAGCTTTTTTAGCGGTAAATCCAGCATGCAGCAGCACACCAAAATCACTTAATTCTTGAGGAAATTCATGAAAAATGACCGCCACTGTTGTCACCAAACCCAGCTCAATGCTCGTCAAATAGGCACCTGCAATCACCAAACCGTCAATAAAATTATGCAGCCCATCACCAATTAAGCTCATGTAGCCAAAACTATGCACTTCGCAATCTTCCTGGTGACAGTGCTGCCAATGAAGCACCTTTTCAATTAAAAAGAAGAGGATAAAAGAGCTTAAGACCGACAGATAAAGCGGCTCCGGCTCGAGAAATTCATGCGCTTCCGGCAATAAATGTAAAAAGACCGCCCCCATCATGGTGCCAGCCGCTAAAGCAACTAAAAACCAGATGATTTTTTTGACAAAACGACGGTGAAAAGCCAGCGTCACCACGCCAATTAAAGACAGCAGACTCACCGCCATGGTAGACAACAAAGTATAGACTAACAACATAGCGTTATTGTAGCGGGGAGAGATGATAAATGCAACTTAGTTGCGTGAAGTCTGATACCTGGAATGCTAAGCGTGCTGATGTGCTGGTAATAGCAGTTCGATAAATTGTGCTGCGCTTTCAACATTTGGATCAAGAAATGCTTGCTGGATAAAGATAAAATGATCTTGATCAATATCTTCTGGATCAATGCCATTCTCTTTTAAGATTCGTTCAAATTTATTAATGAACACTTTAAGTCCGTTGCTTACAGCAAGAACGTAAAGCGCTAAATTCAAACTCTCCAGAGCTGTTTTTAGTTTTTCATCATTTTTAGAATGTTGCTTTAAAACTAATTGATCTCTGGCAAAGACTAAATCAGGATAACTTACCATCTCAAACTTACTTTCTGACTGGACGGGTCGGCAAAAATTATTTTGTAAATGATGTCATTATTTTATCAGCGGATATTCTATAAAAAAAGACCCGTTTCAGGATCTTTTTTCAGTGTTGCGGGCCTAGGAGTCGAACCTAGCCTGTGAGATTATGAGCCTCACGTGCACCGTACACTAGCCCGCGCGAACTTGATTACCGCCTTCAGCCATTTAACTTTTGCAGGCGCTCAAGAGTTACTTAGTATAGAAAATTATCTGGTATCTGTCAAAGGCAATGTCTATTTTGAAAAAGCAGTTACAGAATCTTTGCTTCATAGGTACTGCCGGTAGTGGAAGAATTTATGGTCGCATACTTACCATTGGAAGTCATTTTTCCAGAAAATGAACCATTTTTAATCCGACTGCCACTAATTGAACCTCCATAAATATCTGCTCCATCAACCTTATAACGTTCAGTGACTGGGTCATGCCCATGCCTGAGCGTATATTCTTTATCCTTAATGGTCATGTTAAAACGACACTGGTAGCCCTGTCTTCCAGATATACCGCCTGTAATACTGCTCGGACTGGCAGTAAAATTTGCATCATAAATTTTGCGCTGGACAACACCCTTGCTATTTCGATAATCGACCTGAATCACCGCTGATGAAAGCTGATGACCCTGACGAAGATAACCGGCCAAATTAATGATGGCGACTGAATGTGGCTGCATCCTCACATTGTACCAAACAAATCAAGTAAAAAGGTCAAAATTTGGTAAATAAAATCGGAACAAGGCTGCGAAACAGAAATGAGGCGGTGTTGCGTTAGGTTGTGTAGCAGGGGAGGGACTCGAACCCTCGACCTTCGGTTTATGAATCCGATGCTCTAACCAACTGAGCTACCCTGCCTACTTAAGACGTATATCTCTTTAAACTCCATATTATAAACCAATTTTTTCTAAACCAAAAACGGCTCCCTTTCGAGAGCCGTTTTTTGATTAGCCTAGACTGGATTACATCATACCACCCATGCCGGCGGCAGCGGCGGCTGCACCGTCATCATCTTTCTTAGGTGCTTCAGTGACTAAACACTCAGTGGTTAAGATCATCGATCCTACGGAAGCCGCATTGGTTAAAGCCGCCGTTGCTACCTTAGCAGGTTCAATGATACCAGCTTTCACCAAGTCGCCAAACTCGTTGGTTAGAGCATTAAAGCCATATGAAGGATCATCTTTTTTCATGATCTCGCCCACTACATAGCCAGGATCAAAGCCTGAGTTTTGAGCCAGCATCCGCAATGGTTCCTGAAGGACATTTTTGACCAGCTCAATCCCCAGCTCTTCATCGCGGCTGCTGGTTTTGATTTTATCCAGCACTTTGCCAGCCTGAATAAAGCTGACACCACCGCCAGGAATAATCCCTTCCTCAATAGCAGCTTTAGTAGCTTCTTTGGCGTCTTTGACTCGTTCTTGGAGATTTTTCATCTCAATCTCAGAAGCAGCTCCAACTTGGATCACCGCCACACCGCCGGTTAGTTTAGCTCTTCGCTCCTGCAGTTTTTCAATATCAAAGTCGCTGGTAGCTTTTTCAATCTGAGCTTCAATCTGGCCAACTCGCGCATCAATATCAGCCTGAGAGCCATTACCACCGACAATGCGCGTCGTATCCTTAGAACTGCGGACTGAATCAGCGCGGCCCAAATCTTCCACACTGACATCTTTCAATTGCCGACCAGTGTCCTGAGAGATGAAGTTTGAGCCAGTCAGCACCGCAATATCTTGCAGCATTTCTTTCCGACGATCACCAAAGCCTGGAGCCTTGACTGCTAAACAGTTAAATGCACCGCGCAGCTTATTCACGACTAAAGTAGTTAAGGCTTCACCTTCAAGATCATCAGCAATGATGACAAAGTTTTTGGTCACTTTAACTAAGTTTTCGAGCATTGGCAAAATCTCCTGAATGCTGGAAATCTTATAGTCTGTCACTAAGATATATGGATCTTCAATCACAGCTTCCATATTGTCGCTGTCAGTGACGAAGTAAGGAGAAGCATAACCTTTGTCAAACTCCATACCTTCTTTGTGCTCAATGGTAATTTCCATGGTTTTGCCTTCTTCGACTTCCACCACGCCATCTTTACCGACTAATTTCAAAGCCTCAGCAATCTTCTGACCGATAACTTCGTTTTGAGCGGAGATGGTGGCCACTTTTTCCCAATCTTCTTCTTTAACTGGTTTCGCTAACTGGCGAATCTGCTCCACTACGGCTGCAACTGCCCGGTCAATCCCTTTTTTCATAATCATCGGATTGGTGCCGGCCGTGACATACTTCATGCCTTTCTCGGTAATTTGCCGAGCCAGCAAAGTAGCGGTAGTGGTCCCATCACCAGCTTCATCGTTGGTACGTTCAGCGGCTTCTTTAACCAGCTGTGCACCCATATTTTCAAACTTATCCTGCAATTCGATTTCTTTAGCGACGCTGACACCATCATGAATGACATTAGGACTGCCCCATGATCTGTCTAAAGCAACGTTGCGGCCACGCGGACCTAAAGTGACGGTGACGGCATCGGCCAACTTGCTCACGCCTGCCAGCATTTTTTGGCGGGCATCATCTCCAAATTTTAATTGTTTTGCTGCCATAATTTACTCCTTTTATGTTTTTTTGTGAAATTTTGCTAACTAATAATTTATTATTTGCCAATCACGGCTAAGACATCCTCGAACTTGAGGAATTGATACTCAACGTCTTCAACCTCAAACTCATTACCGCCCCATTTCTTATAAACAACCTCATCACCTTTTTTAACTGGGCATTGAATTTCCTGACCATCATCATAAATTGGGGCACCACAGGCTAAAACTGTGCCGATCTGAGGTTTTTCATCGTGAGAATCCGGTAAGTAAATACCAGAGGCAGTTTGCTTTTCTGCTTTGGCTGGTTCAACTAGAACATAGCCAGCCAGCGGGGTAAGTTTTTTGACATCAATTGTCATTCGTGCTCCTTTTTGTGCGTGTTTGAAATACTTTATACTAGTGAAAGTTGGCAGTCTTGATTTCTGACTGCTAGTAGCAATCCTAATAACTCTCTGCTAATTTGTCAACAAGCTTTGGAAGACTGAACTGATGTAGTGGATAAAAAACTGATAAAAAAATTAGTCTGCCGCACCTTCAAAGACAGTCTGCGTATCTTCAAGCTGTGGTCGGCGTTCCTCTGGCTGCAAGACAGTTTGAGCTGTGCCAGATTTATCAACCACCCTGACTTCGCTGAGCAGAAAGCCCTCGCAGTTTAAACCTTTGTCTTCAAAATAATGATTGATGTCCTCTTGGACCAAGCTTTCCACTT
The DNA here is from genome assembly GCA_964650185.1 of uncultured Pseudomonadales bacterium. Classification (GTDB taxonomy): domain Bacteria; phylum Patescibacteriota; class Microgenomatia; order UBA1400; family PJMF01; genus CAZYRN01. The sequence goes on along the minus strand of CAZYRN010000002.1, from coordinate 56,620 downwards.
GATTGCGGTGTTGTTTAATTTGCTCCAAAGAAAGACTGCTAAAAACATTGGCAACACGACTGCGAGAGTAAGGCCGCACTACTTTAGAAACAACATTTTCACCTAAATTCTCCCACAGCTCAGGCGCGTTGTTGCGGTCAATCCGGAACAAAATCGAGCCTTCAATTTCAATATCATGACCATCTTGAGTGGAAGTACGGATTGGCACATCACCCAAAGCTTCTTTGTGGGAAATATCAAAACCTTTACGAATCGAGTACTCTAAAATTTGCGCATTAAATAATTTAGCAATTTGCCAAAAAGGAATTTTTAAGTGCAGTCCTGGACCCCAAACACGAGGTAAGACTCCGCGGCCGCGATCATAAACACATGCCACATGACCGGGCGGAACAGAGATAAAAAACCCTCCGACAACTTCATCTACTAAAAATGACACGACAAGTTTATCAAAATCCATATGCAAGTATTGTACAGGTAAAATACTAAAATCGCACGATGAGCTCTAATAAGCTACTTCTTGGACACTGACTGGCCAAGTATTAGCCGCGCAGCGGCTTGTTTTCTCCAGAAAGACTGTTGAGGGTATTGATGAGTTCACGCAGTTCGGTCACACATGCAATAGAGTCTGCCAAAACAATCTTGTCAACTTCCATATCTTCAAACACAGACACCACGTCATGAACTAAACCGTCCATCAGCTGTTGGAGTTGAGCCTGATTTTCTCTTAGCCACCGCTCCCGCTGTTTTTTGGGCAGCAAGGCCACTCGAGACAGTGAGCTGCTGGCTTGTTTGATTTCCCGAGTCATGAGGTAAAGGTCAAACTTCAACTCTTCGTTGTCATCATCGTAGCCATCAAAAACTGCGAAATCAAAGTTTAAATCTGAATCAAAATTTGGATCAAAAGATGTTTTTGCCATAATTTTTTATATAGTTCCATTATATCAGTTAATGCAAGGTATAATACCAGATGTGAAAGTAATCAAACTGGCGGAAGTACCAGCTGAAAAAGCAATCGCAGAGGCCATTAAAGTGCTGACTGAGGGCGGACTGATCATCTTTCCCACCGAGACCGTTTACGGTGCAGGTGTGGATGCAACTCAGGCGGCGGCGGTAGCAAAGCTGCTCGCTTACAAAACTCGCCGCGAAGGCAAGCCGCTATCAATTGCGGTCACCGGCCAGGAAATGGCTGCCAAATATGTGGACTTAAATGAGCAAGCAAAAAAATTGTATCAGCGGTTTTTGCCTGGACCAATGACAGTGGTGTCACAAGGGAAAGGGAAGGTCGCGGCCGGCGTCCAGTCGGAATTTGGGACTTTAGGAGTCAGAGTGCCTGACTATGAGCTGGTCTTAAAACTAATTGAGCAGTACGGCCGGCCGCTCACCGCCACCTCCGCTAATGCTTCCGGCCGCAAACGACCTTACTCCATTAACGATATTTTAACTGGAATATCTGCCAAGCAAAAAAGCCTCATTGATCTGGTACTGGATGCGGGAGAACTACCCAAAAACGAACCTTCGACAGTCATTGATACCACCCTCTCTACTCCCACTACTTTGCGGGCAGGCTCAGTACAGCTGTCTGCCGGTGAAGAAGCCACCACCACCCTTAACTCCGCTTCAGAAGCGGAAACTAAAAAGATCGCTGGCACGCTGTTGCTGAAAAACTGGACTGAGATTAAAGAACGTGGTTTAGTCATCGGCTTAGACGGCGCGCTGGGCACGGGTAAGACGATTTTTGCGAAAGGTGTTGCCGAGTTTTTACAGATCACTGATGAGATCACCTCGCCCACTTATTCCTACATTGAGGAGTATCAGTTTAAACGGCATGGCGTCACCGGTCAGCTTTACCATTTAGATTTATGGAAAATCGAGAGTGCTGCTGAGGCGGAACGACTAGAAATTGAGGGGTTACTGCGGCCCAACTCAGTCGTTATCATCGAGTGGTGGCAACCGGTAGCCGCGTATTTACTTAAACTAGTTGCCACCCAACACCCGCAACTGCTTCACGTGTTGTTTACCGAGCTTGACGAACACTCCCGCCAGCTGAGTATTACCGAACCCAGTACTAACATTCCCACCTCTGCACCATGACTACCAACTCCACCTCCACTCCGCATATTCTAGCCATCGACACTTCCTGCGATGATACTTCTGCTGCCGTTACAGCAGGCGTCACTGTCTTGAGTAACATTATTGCTTCACAAACTCAGCTGCACCAGCCTTATGGCGGAGTTTTTCCGACCGTTGCCAAACAAGCTCATCGGGAAAATATTGACCGAACGATTGCCGTAGCCCTCCAGCGCGCTGGTCTTGAATGGTCTGAAGTAGCCGCCCTAGCTGTTACTCAAGGACCTGGCCTGGCGCCAGCTTTAGAAGTGGGCATCAATAAAGCCAAAGAACTAGCGAAACTGCACCAACTGCCGCTGATCGCTGTCAATCATATTGAAGCCCATGCTCTGTCTGCTTTAGCGGAGCCACGACGCCGTCAGCAGCAGACTGCCACGACACCACACCACCTGGCCACTTCTTGGCAGCAAAAACTTACTCAACAGCAGCTGCCGGCTCTAGCGATTGTTGTTTCCGGCGGCCATACTGAGTTTATTAAGGTTATCAAGCCTGGTAAATATGAGCGCCTGGGCTGGACAATTGATGATGCAGCCGGTGAGGCTTTAGATAAAGTCGGCCGAATGCTCGATCTAGGCTATCCAGCTGGTCCAGTGCTGGAAAAGTTTGCCAAAAGCGGTGACGCACATCGTTTCAACGTCCCACTGCCGATGACTGAGCAAAAAGATTACCAAATGAGCTTCAGCGGTTTGAAAACTTGGGCCCGAAATACACTCGAAAGTCATGAAGCTAAATTCGGGTTAAATCAGCAGGATATTTATGATTTCGCTGCATCATTTCAAAGAGGGGTGTTTAGGCATATTTGCTATAAATTGAATAAGCTGATTGCCGACCAAAAACCTACCGATCAGTTTCGGGAAGTCTGGCTCGGAGGCGGAGTAGCCGCTAATATGGAACTGAGGCGAATGATTCGCGAAACACTGCGCACCGCCAATGGTGGCCTCAAACTGCACGTTCCATACACCAAACGCCTCACGATGGATAATGCGGCGATGATCGGCGTCACAGCGGGATATCAGTTTTTGCAAAAAGATTTTGTTACCGATGAAGCGGCATTAGAGCGCCGACCACGCTGGGCTGTCACAGCTTAATTGGGCGGTCTCAGCTTAATTGGGCGGTCACGGAGTAACCTGTCAATCACTAAGTAACTGGGCGATCACGGAGTAACTGCTTCGCCACCCACCAGTACCACCCTCCCAACACCAACATGTAACCGTTGCCAATCCAAAGTAAAACACGGGCAAATGGATATAGACTGCTGGTTAACGGCGTCAGTAGAGCAATGGTCAGCACCACCACCGGTCCCCAAGCTAGTAGCGCCGCCTGCTGCAACGCTGCTGGCGGCAACTGTTTTTCTCTTAAAAATGTCTGCACTTGCCACGAAGCAAACCACAAAAATCCTACTCCCACAATGAAATACAGCCAGATAGGCAGTAGTAGCCGTGAACTCAGTAAACTGTTAAACCAAGTTGGAACCAGGACCATCGCTGCACCAAGAAACCAGTTGAGAGCGTTATCGCCCAGAATGATCGAGTGCGTGATTTTTTTCATCGAATCAAGCTTCATTTGACTTTCATTCTACCGCAAAGCCAGCCGCCATAGTAACTCGCACCTCATCTTAAATTGGGCAAGCTCCGCTTTCGCACTGCAGATGTTCGAAGTTAATATCTTCTAGTAAGCTCTCGTCCTTCTCAATCTCATTCAAGACCTTCATGAACTCGTTAATCGTCACCGGCTCTTCCGGCTGATACTCGTAAGCTGTGGTGTCTTGCTGAGGCATGACTGAACAGACCCGAACTTGGCTCTGGTACTGACGCACCATCTCTGAGTACTCCTTGAAAGTGACGCGGCTGGGATTGTACTTGAGGGTGTAAGATACCTGATTACCGGTATCTTCTGCTAACAACTCTCCTTTTTCATCAACACCTCTAATCCAGTATTTTTCCAACAGCATCAACCACCGATACTGCTCTTCTGGAGTCGCCTCACCGGCAGTGATCAACTTATCACCCATTCCCAACCGGCAGATCAGTGGCTGAGTGGGGAAACCAACGGCAGTGGAACCCTGATAGCTCTTCAGCTCTTTAATTGGGTAACCTTTTTCCTGGTATTTTTTCACCTGGGGATCATCACTGCGGAACTGCACCCAGCGGATATACTCCCTCATACTCGGCAAGTGCGCTCCTTCACTCAAGGCAAATAGTTTTGAAACCGTACCGGAAGGCTTGATAGTGGTATTGGTGTGCGGGACATTCACTCCTAGCTTCTGGGAGTATTTTTCCGCTTCATCAGCCACGGCCCGTTTAAATCTGGCTAACGTGTTCCAAAAATCTTGAGTTTTTTCTTCATCAATTAAGTCTCGGAAGCTATAACCAAAATGTTTCCAGGCAAACTCATGAATACCTGTCATACCGACGCCAATCCGGTTGGTCCGCTTCACCTCGCGGTTGTAGAGCGCATCCATCGTGTTAACTCTGATTAGCGCCCGCACAGCTGCTCGATAAGCCTCTTCAGCGGCATCCATATCTGGAGCAAAGTAGGGCACCACATCAGCAATCACACAGTAAGCTCCCAGCATATTCAGGGAGATCTCACCGCAAGGATTAGGAATCTGGGTGTAAACTTTTGCATTAGCATTACGTGCCACGTGAGAGAGCATCTTTTTAGAACGCTCCATCGGCTGATATTTCTCACTGCCGGCATACTCACCATCAGTGTAATCTTCCAAACCATCGTCGTTCTGCACCAGCATGTGTTGGTTGATAAAACCGGGTTCGCCGGTACCATCCTCATACTGAGCCCTAATGATGGCATCTAAGACTTTTTGGGCATGCTTAGTGCGCTGACGCCAGAACTTTTCATCTACCGTGACAGAGTTATTCGCACTCCACAAGAAACCACCTTTTTTAATACTAATAAAATCAAACACTTCAGGATCGGTCCAGTTTTTAGTCGCAATTCTGGCGCTTCTTCTAGCTCCGCCCACCAAGACACACTCGGCTAAATAGTGATCAACAAATAAAGTCTGTTTCCAAGGCGACATACCGGCACCTTTAATGGAGTAAACTTTTTTCAAAGCATTCATCAGCGGCTTAGGACCAGATGAGGGCCGGTTTTGCATGCCGCGAATCGGTGCTCCTTTTTCTCTAACTTTAGAAAAGTCCAAAATTAAGACATCATCTTTGTACTTGCGCTCGTAAGCCATAGTCTCGATCAATTCCACCGCTTGTGCCCAACCCTCTCGGCTGTCAGGCACTTCAAACCAATGCACTCGGTCACTGGTGCGGCCATACTTGTGCTCAGCATCTTCAACGCTCTCATCATCACCCCACTCAAAATCAGGATGAGTACTGGAGATGACGCAACGCACGCTCGGCATATCATCCCAATTGACCACACACATGTCATCGTCATAAGCCCGACCGACACCTGAACCATTCATCAGCAGATAAAACAAGACGAAAGATGACGCCGCAGTTGAACAGTTGGTAAAAACCTCCATATTTCTGCCTGGCTGAGTCTCATCGCCATGCTGCAAGTGACGGCCGCTCATGAGCAGCGAGCCATTAGCAATATGACGACGCAACACTTCGTACTCCGCCTTTTGGTGTTTTTTATCCTGTCCTAAATTTTCCAAGAGGAGTGAGTTTCCTAGCGCCACTCGCTCCGCCACTTCTTCCCATTTTTCCCAGCGCTCACGGCCCGACTTCTCATCAGTAATTCTTCTTAAGTAGGTGCGCCTAGCCACCGCCTTACCCAGTCCTTGATCTAATTTCCGGTTGGTAAATTTGCTGCCAGCGGCTTTTTTTGGCATGAATTAACACCTTTCTATTTTGATACTGAATCTGATTTGTTTTTACTATTTGGTAATGACTCTTGTTGTTGGATCCGGCTGATCTCCTCGGCAAAATCTTCTAAGCTGTCAAAATCCCGATAGACGCTGGCAAAGAGCAGATATGATAATGGGTCAAGTTTACGCAATCTGTTAATCACTAAATTGCCGACTTCCCAGCTTTTAATCTCATTGCCTTCCCGCTGGCGCAGTTTTCTCTCAACGCCATCAATCAGTTCATCGATATCAGACATGGATACTGGCCTTTTCCAAGTCGCTTTAATAATGCCTCTTTTTAATTTTTCTCGGCTAAAGGCCTCAGTACTACCATCTTTTTTAATTATTTTTAGGTCTAAACCTTCCACTCGTTCATAAGTGGTAAACCTTTTGCTGCATTGTGAACATTCGCGGCGGCGGCGAATGGAGGTTTGATCTTCAGCTTCTCGTGAGTCAATGACGCTGGTATCGGGATAGTTACAGTAAGGACAATTCATGTTTTTGGCCTATCTACAATTCCTTGTGGTTAGTTTTACTTCTAAACACAAGATCTTGTGTTTGGTTGTAAATAGGATTACTAGAATCTCACATTAAAAACAGTCTTGTCAATATAACAAAATAAATCAAATAGTAGCAGCTACCTGTGCGACAAATATGCCAAAATAATCCGAAGATGAATACATTTTCACCACAAAAATTAATAATAAGGTGACTAATAGCAGGAGTTAGTCAGCCTGTTTATCAGCAAAACACTGAAAACCGGCATTTTTTCACTCCAAACTACGACCTGTTTTTTATCAAAAGTTAACTAATTTTTGCTGAATTTTTTACTGGGCTGTTACTCAGCCTTAACACAAAGTTGGAGATGATATTGAGCAGCTTCTAATTCATCAATTAATTCATTGATCGCCACCAGCTGACTGTTGGAAAAATGCTGGTCGAGGTGTCTAACTTGAGCGATGTAACGATCTAAAACTATCAGCATATCTTTTTGCACTTCTAAAGGCACTTCTGGTGCTTTGACATCCTCAGCCGCATGCAGCATGTATTTTTGAGATTTGGTTAAAGTCGTCAGTGCCAGCTCAATTTCATTCTTCTCAATCAACTGCCGTGCATATTCCAAGCGGCGCAGAGAGTACTCCACCTGTAGATCTAATTTTTTATTTAAGGGAGCTGTTTCCAGTTCAACTCGATCCATCATCATTAAAGCAGGATAAACAGCATGATCAGGTAAAATGGTTTCTCCAAAATAGACCCGGCGATGTGAAGCCTGCAGATCTCCTTCAGCTGAATGAACTGGACTGACTGCCGTTAATGAGACTCCTACGATCGCTATTCCAAAAATGAGCGCGGCTGTAGAAATAGTAATTCTAAGTTTATGCATATTGATTCAGGCTCAAAAGTATATCAGCAAACACATGCCCCAGATAGTATGAGTCATGATCAGCGTAAAAGCGTTGTTTTTCTGAGAAAAAAGGTAGCTCTGACCAATCGCGAACAGTGCCATCAAAAATAAGACGGGCAAAGTCTGGGTCATATTAAATCTCAGGAAAGTGTTTGGGATATGAAACAAGAGGAAAATCAGAGCGACTAAAACCACCTGCTTCAACTGCGACCAGTCAGCAAAGAGATCTTGCACGACAATCATGATGAAACTAAAGAAAAAGATGGTTTCCCAAAAGGCGGTCAGCAAAGCCAGCAGCAACTGCCACCAAAACTCATTCATTAAATAAAGCGGCGCCAGCTCAAAAGCTCCATTATTTTGCAGTAGCCGCAGAAACAGGGTTAAAAATCCAAATATGCCGCCAAAAGCGATGCCGCGCAGTAGACCTGGTTTTAACTTATCCAATCTCACAGAATCAATAATCGGCCTAAAACCAGTAATGGTAATATACAGCCAGACCGGTAACCCAAAAAAGACTGCTTTACCAATGATTTCATCAAACCAAACTGGAAATTGAAAAAGGCTACGATAAATAAACCAGATGACTAAAATCAACACCACTAACGGCAAAAAAGCCTGATGGGTCAGCTGACGGACGTGAGCTGGCCGATTTTTGAGATGTGAACTAGTTTTTTTAGTCTTCTTTTTCGAGGGCATTTAAGACCAGCTTTAAGGTTTCTTCCTTATTATGAGAATACGTATCGATAACTAGATCGTATAAGTCTGGATGCCAAAAATCAATCGGCGCATCGGCTGGAAGAGTCTGCGGCTTGACTACCCACTCCTGCCATTGCTCCGCATAAATGCGCCGCCATTTGCCAAAGTTATTCTCATAGCGCTCATTTAAATGTTTTTTTGCTTCTTCTACTGAGATCTCATCCCGATTAACAATTCGGTCAATTCTAACTGAGTCATCCCCACACACGACCAGCACCTTCAGCACTCCTGGCAGCTGCTGAGCCATAAACCCAGATAACCAAGATTCTAAAATCCAGTGCTCTTCTTCCTCTAATTTCTCCCGCATCCCAAAATCAACCTGACGATCAAAGTCATCTTCATAGTGAGAAGCGTCATGATGGGCTTTTTTAGAACCATCAAACAAACCTTTTTCCTCTGCATAAGCACGCATGAACTCACCGCCACTAAACCCACGCCAACCATCTATGCCTAATTCTTCTTTGAGTAAACTTAACAAAGTAGTTGAACCGCTACCAGGCAAACCAGAAATGGTCATATTGCGAAAGCGGTATTCATTAATGGTTGGTGCGGCGTTCATAGCTTAGCCTTTCATGTTGGTAATTGGGTGTCACTATTTATAACTAGGTGTCACTTTAATCAATATAGTATACTAGAGGTTCTAACATGAGTGCAAAAAAAGCTCAATCTCTGTCCAATCCGAGCAATCGCGCCAAGAAACTGGTTAAGGATGTTTTTGCTGGGAAAGACGATAGTCCCAAGCAAGATAGTCGGCAGAAAAAAGAAGCGCCCCAGGCTGCGGCTAAAAAAGAAACAGCCAAGAAATCCGCCGGCCAGCCCAAATCTAATCGTTTAGTTAATATTCTCCGCATTATTTTTCTGCCAGTCACCCATCCAGTCCTGCGCTATGCCACCCTGCTGGTTGTTAGTCTGGCGGTGATTGCCGGCGGTTTGCTCTTACAGCAGCTGCCCTCTCCTCACAAGTTAACTGCCAGTGAAAACTACGCTGTCAGCACCATTATTTATGATCGCCATGGTAATAAACTCTACGAAATTTTTGGTGATGAAAATCGGGTGCCAGTTAAAATTGACCAGCTGCCGCCGCACGTGCTGCAAGCTACCATTGCGATTGAGGATAAGAACTTCTACCGCCACCATGGCTTTGATTTGAGAGGAATTATTCGAGCAACCCGCAATAACTTGCTTAAAGAATCAACTGAAGGTGGCTCTACCATTACTCAGCAGTTAGTTAAAAATGCCTTTTTGACTCGAGAAAAAACTTTTCAGCGTAAAGCCAAAGAGCTAGTGCTGTCAGTAATGACCGAGCTGATTTACAGCAAACAGGAAATTTTGGAAATGTATCTGAATTACATTCCTTATGGAGGAACAGCGGTTGGTATTGAAGCTGCAGCCAATCAATACTTTGATAAAAGTGCGTCTGAGCTAAGTCTATCTGAAGCAGCCTTGCTGGCCGGTTTACCCCAGGCACCTAGCCGCTACTCACCTTTTGCCTCTGATACAGCCAACTCCAAAAATCGCCAAGCAGAAGTGCTGCGGCGCATGACTGAAGACGGCTACATTACCTCTTTGCAAGCTGAAGAAGCTAAAGCTAACAAATTGGAATATGCTCTATCCCGAACAGACATCAGTGCGCCTCACTTTGTCTTTTATGTCCGCGACTTGCTCTATGAAGAGTATGGCGTCGAAACTGTAGAAAAGGGCGGTTTGAGAGTTCACACCACTATCGATTTAGATCTGCAGCAGGCCGCCCAAGCTTCACTTTCAGCTGAAATTGACAAGATTGCCGGTTATAAAGTCAGTAATGGGGCGGCCCTAATCACTAAACCTAATACGGGCGAAATTTTAGCCATGATCGGCAGTAAAGATTACTTTAACCAAGAGATTGATGGCCAAGTTAATATTACTATTCGTCATCGTCAGCCAGGTTCGTCAATCAAACCATTAATGTATGCCTCAGCTTTCCAAGAGAAAACACTTAACCCCGGCACAGTACTGCTGGATATTCCCACCTGTTTTAAAGTTCCCAACCAGGCAGACTACTGTCCGAAAAACTACGACGGTGGTTTCAAGGGACCAGTGACTGTCAGAAAATCACTCGGCAACTCACTGAATGTTCCGGCGGTAAAATCTCTCAGCACCATCAGCGTCGGCAACTTTATGAACCAGGCTGAAAAAATGGGCATCTCAACCTGGGATGATCCATCCCAATATGGTTTATCACTCACCCTAGGCGGCGGAGAAGTGAGAATGGTCGATATGGCTCAAGCTTTTGGTGTGCTGGCAAATCAGGGTGTGAAGGTGCCTTTAGTCGCTATCACCAAAGTGGAAAATTATCAGGGAGAAGTCTTAGAAGAAGTAGATCTAGAAGAAAGAAAAGAACAGTTAGCCATATTAAATCAATTTGACGAACAAAAAGAAGGCGATCTGGAAAGAGTTATGGATCGCGCCCCAGCGTACCTCACCACTCACATCATGCAGGATAATAACGCCCGAGTGGAAGCGTTTGGTTCAAACTCACAGTTGGTTATTCCTGGTAAGGTCGTCAGTGCTAAAACCGGTACTACTAATGACTTGAAAGACAACTGGACAGTGGGCTTTACACCTGAATTCTTAGTCATTACTTGGGTCGGAAATAACGACAACACTCCTATGAATCCTTACTTAGTTTCTGGTGTCACTGGGGCAGCACCAATTTGGCATGACATCATGAGTTTTGTCTTGCAAGACGAAGAGTCAATTTGGCCTGAGAAACCAGATGATGTCACTTCAGCTATGGTTTGTGCTAATGGTATGCCGCCTTCTTACTCAAACAATAGCTGCCAAGGCATGCATCAAGATTTGTACTGGGAAGAAAGCCGACCCTCAGCTTCTGAAGTCATCCAAAAAGAAGTTTGGATTAATCCTGAAACCGGCCTGCCGCCTGAGTATGGTCAAGAAATTGATGGTCTAGTTTTAGAAACTCACACCCTTTACAAAGACCCCGTAACTGAACTATATTGTGCGGACTGCAATCGGCCCAGTGATGAGCAAGGCAAGATTCAGTATGAAAAGTATTTTGTGAATGAAAACAGCTCTAGGAGTGATGGCGAGTCGAAATACTTTGAATTTTTTTCCACAGACTCAATTCAAATCAACTCCGTGAAATCTGAGGATGAAGAGCAGGATTAAACAAAAAAAACAAGCCTGGAGAATTAAGCAGCTAGTGGGTGGGATCGGCATCTTGCTCGGACTGGCACTAGTATGGTGGTATTGGTGGTCAACACCGCTACTCAGCCCTCTCTCGGAGCTGACAACTTTTAAGTTTATTAACAAGCTTACTCCCAATAGTCATGACAAAATAGTTTATGGTTTTTTACCCTATTGGAACTTGGAAGATGCTGAGATTCAGCCAGAGGTGACTAACCTAGCCTATTTCGGTTTAACTCTCCAAGGTGATGGCACCGTTATGACTCGGGGCGAAGATGGTCTAGAACCTGGCTATAATAAGCTCAGTTCTGACAAAATTCTTGATATCTGCACCGAGTTTGAAAACACGGAGCGGCAAGTGGAAATTGTGCTGACTTTATTTGATAACGATGAGATTGTGGCGCTCTTAACTAATCCCCAAGCCGCTGCCAACCTCAACCAATCTTTAGACTCTCTGATCTTGGCTTACCCCATTAAAGGAGTCAATCTTGATATTGAATACTCCGGTCCTGTCACCGATCAGCTCCGCCAACAGCTCACTAAACTAGTCGCTTCAGTAAATCAGCATTTAGACGAAAAATATGATGACATTAACTTATCTATTGATATGTATGCTGGAGCAGCCAGCAGATATCAACTTTGGGATGTGGCCGCCATCAGTCCTCATGTAGATTACATCATTGTCATGGCTTATGACTTTCATCTTCGTTCCTCTCCCACTGCTGGACCGGTGGCACCTCTTTTTGGCGGTGAAGAGCATTGGGACAGCGATATTAATCAGCATTTAGCGAACTTCCTTCAAGTGGTCCCCAAAGAAAAAATCTTACTGGGAGTGCCTTTTTATGGCTACGAGTGGCAGACTACTACCCGTGATTCTCAGGCTCATACTTTTCCCCAATCCGGCAGCACGGCCAGCTATAAGAGAGTTCAAGAGCTACTCACCCAACAATCAGAGTTGGATGTACAAGAGCATTGGAATGAGTTTGCCTTGTCACCCTACTTGTCTTACATGAAAGATGATGAAGTGTTTGTCGTCTATTATGAAAACTCCCGCTCACTTTCCTACAAGTTAGATTATGTTAATCAATTAGATCTAGGCGGCATTGCGATTTGGGCACTGGGATATGAAGACAATAACCGGGAGTTGTGGGAAGTGATTGCGGGTAAGCTTTAGCTCACTATGAATAGCGGGTAAACATAAAATAAAAAACTGAGGGGCAACTTAACTATTATAGGTCAGTATCGTTCTATAACTTACAGATAGGCTTTGTGATCTATAGGACTGGGTGATATTATTACTTCATGGGTAGAAGTCAGCCTATAAAATATAAAAATCGCACACGTTTGGTTTTCAAATTCATCTTAAAAAATTGGAAAAGCAAGCGATTTTTTTTCGCATTTTTTTCAGATTTTTATCACACCCCGCTCTTTCATCATTTAAAGTGGCTGTTAAAATCATTGCGCTCGCACCAGCTGGCACTTTCATCAATTAAAAAGTCGGCGGCGGTCTCACCGATCACCATCTACAATCGGCAGCGAACTTTTTCACCTGCCTTCAAAGGCTGGTCTGCCGATCCACTGCTTGCTGCTGTTATTAATCGGATCAGTCGCCAGTTACGCCTCAACGATGAAGTAGAAATCAAACTGCCTTCTATTAAACTTCCTCATGCTTTTTGGAAAAAATTTGCGCTGGCTAATTTGCTATTAATAGTTGGAGCCGGCTATGGCTTTTATCTTTATTTTCTTAATGACCTACCAGCACCTGAAGAGTTAGCCCAAAACAACCAAGTGATTACCACTCGGATTTTGTCACGAGATGGAGAGCTGCTTTATCGAATCTATGAAGATGAAAATCGCACATTGGTCGCCTTAACAGATATTCCGCAGGTTACTATCGATGCAACGCTGGCTATTGAAGACAAGAATTTTTTTTACCATCGAGGATTTTCTTTAAGCGGCATTATTCGGGCTGCCATTGCTAATAGCAAAGATCAGTCGTATCAACAAGGCGGCTCCACCATTACTCAACAGTTAGTGAAAAACAGGCTACTGACTTCAGAAAAAACTGTCAGAAGAAAAATAAGAGAGTTAGTGCTGTCTTTTTTAGTCGAAAGAACGTACTCTAAGGAACAAATTTTAGAGATGTACTTAAACCAAGTTGCTTATGGTGGCGCAACATATGGAATTGAAGAAGCAGCTCAGAGATATTTTGGTAAACACGCCAGTGATCTAAATTTAGCAGAAAGCTCCTTACTGGCAGGCTTACCTGTGGCACCTTCCGTCTACTCACCTTTTGGTCCAACTCCAGAAATTAGCAAACAACGCCAGTACGAGGTGTTGAGACGGATGGTAGAAGATGGCTACATCAGTCAACTGCAAGCAGAAGAAGCATTTGCGGAAGAGCTGAAATTTCAAAATGATGTAATTAATATCAAAGCCCCCCATTTTGTGATGTACGTCAAAAAAATCCTGGCAGAACAATATGGTGAAGAAACAGTGAATCAGGGCGGGTTGGAAGTGAGAACCACCCTCGATTTATCATTGCAGAATCAAGCCCAGCAGATAGTCACCGACGAGGTGGAAAAATTAACACCTCTGCGAGTGCAAAATGGAGCTGCGGTCGTAACCACCCCTGACACTGGTGAAATACTGGCCATGGTAGGTAGCAAAAACTATTTTGACTTTAGCAACGATGGTCAAGTGAATGTGGCCCTCCGGCCCAGACAACCTGGTTCATCAATCAAACCGCTCACTTACGCCATTGCCTTAGAAAACGGCAAACATCCCAGCACCATCATTGAGGACAGCCCAGTGACCTATCATGCAGCCGGCAGTCCTCCTTATAGTCCTAAAAATTATGACGGCAAATTTCATGGCAAAGTCACTCTGCGAGAAGCATTAGCTTCTTCTTACAACGTCCCAGCGGTCAAACTGCTAGCAGAAATTGGTGTGGGCAACATGATTGATAAAGCTCATCTGATGGGTATCGATACCTGGGAAGATCGACGACGTTTTGGCTTATCACTCACCCTGGGCGGCGGTGAAGTAACCATGTTAGACATGGCGGAAATGTACAGCACTTTCGCCAACTTAGGCCGTACTGTCGAACTTAATCCAATTTTAGAAGTCAAAAACTATCAAGGCGAAACTCTTTATCGCAACACCTGTGCGTTGGATGGGGTAGGCTGCCCGTCCACCGACTCTCTCCAGCCGGAAGTAGCTTATCAAATTACTAATATCTTGGCTGATAATAAAGCCCGTACTCCTGCCTTCGGTGAGCAGTCGGTGCTGCATATTCCTGGTCAGCAAGTCGCTGTTAAAACTGGCACCACCAATAATCTGCGAGATAACTGGACCATTGGTTTTACGCAAGATCATTTAGTCACCACTTGGGTGGGAAATAATGACAATACCTCAATGAGCTATGTAGCCTCTGGTATTACAGGGGCCTCACCAATTTGGAATAAGATCATGCGCTTAACACTCAATCCAGAGCAACCACATCAATTTTCAGTTCCAGCCAACTTAATTCCAGTCAAAATTTGTGAAGCGACCGGCACCCTGCCTTGCGCCGGCTGTCCTAAAGTGACAGAAGAGTTGTTTGCGATCGGTAACTTGCCCACCAAACAGTGTCATTCCAGCTGGTTTACAGAAGAACAAAAGGAAAATAGTGATCAGCCCTTACCACACCGAGATCAAATTTTAGAGGGATTTATGATTCGCTAGTAAATTAAATGTTGGCTTCATCACAACAGTTAAGTTAGAAGTTGGCGTAATCAACTAGCTTGACTCAGCTCCACCACTCTTTCTTCAATTAAAGCGACCACTTCATCAATGTCTAAGTTGGTGGTGTCAACTTCCCACGCATCTGGTACTTTTTTCAATGGATCTGTAGCACGATTAGAATCCAGTTCATCTCTTTTGATTAAATCTTCTTTAACTTTTTCCAGCTCCACATCTTCACCCTTGGCTAAGATTTGTTCCCATCTTCTCCGGGCTCTTTCTTCAATTGAAGCAGTTAAAAATATCTTTAAATTTGCAGCTGGCAATACCCGATAGGTGATATCACGGCCTTCCATGACCACTTGCTGTTGAGCAGCAATCTGCTGCTGCCATTTAACCAAGACCTGCCTCACTTGCGGGTGCTGAGCTACCAGCGGCACAATCCGGCTGACTTCTTCAGTTCTAATACTCCAAGAAATATCTTCTCTTTCACCAGTGCTTTGATTAATTAAAATGATGGTGATAAGCCGCCCATCCTTTTCTTCTGGAGCTGGCTTCCTCACTTCTAACTCCACATCATTGAGCAAAGCCACCACCCCTGCTTCCTGTTGCGGATCTAACTGATGACGCAAGGTCAACAACGCAACCGCGCGATACATCGCGCCTGTATCCACATACAAAAAGCCCAGCCGCTCAGCCAATAATTTGGAAACAGTTCCTTTGCCAGCCGCCACTGGTCCATCGATAGCAATGTTAAATGGTTGGGTTGAAGTCATCTTAATTCCTATTCTACTAGTTGTTTTACTCTAGTGACAATCTGCGCTACTACTTCTTCAATATTTAAATCAGTCGTATCCAAAATCCAAGCGTCTGGAGTCGGTTTTAAAGGATCAACTTTACGAGTCATTTCTCTAGTATCACGAGAGGCCACATCCGCTTTCACCTCTTTTCGCGTTACTTTTAAGCCCATTTCCACTAATTTTTCCTGTTTCCGATTGACCCGCTCATTGGCATCTGCAGTCAAATAAATTTTCAAAGTTGCCTTGGGCAAAACGACACTGCCAATATCGCGCCCCTCCATCACCACATCATGTTCGTTAGCCAACTGGCGCTGCATCTCCACCAGCACTTTTCGCAGCGGCTGGTGCTGTCCAATAATTGAAGCACCTTCACCATACTCAATTTCGCGAATCTGCCAAGAAACGTCCTCTTCACCTAAATAAACTGAGACAGTCCGGCCATCATTCTTGTCGCCAACCGGCCGTGCCAACCTAATTTTTAAATTTTTAGCTAAAGCCGCCACCGCCTCACCATTGTTCCAGTCCACGCCAGCCTGTTGAGCAGCTAAAGCCACCGCCCGATACATCGCTCCGGTGTCAATATAGGTCAGCTGAAGTTTTTGAGAAAGCAGTTTGGCAATCGTGCTTTTTCCGGCGGCTACCGGACCGTCAATGGCTATTTGCAGTGCAGAAGAATTTTTTGCCATAACAATCTAGCCTTATCTAAGTTAAGAAATCAAACTTAAATTTATCTTAGGCAGGATAATAAATAATTTAAACTACTTCTTTCGACTGGATTTCTTGATTTTTTTAGACGATTTTTTAGGAGCTGACTTTCTTGAAGCTTTCTTAGCAACTGATTTTGGATCAACCAGCCATTCCTCTCGATCTGCAGTCAGCAGTCCGCCCAAGCCCACAATGATTAAAATTAGCGGCCAAAAATTCCAAAATGCAGAGGGCAGCATCCCCATATTTGAGGCTAAAAAGATTAACCCCATAATAACTAATGTGGCGGGCCAGAAAACACTTTTGGGCATGTGACTCCTTGTAATATCAACTCGTTAGCTTCATTAAAGAATAAAAAAGGGTGGAGCGCAAGAGGGGGAGACGAAAATTAGGCTGTTACTGCCACTTCAATTCTCGAGCTGTATCTCGCTGCTGAGCTTTCTTCTTTAACTCCTCCCGCCGATCTTGTTTTTTCTTGCCCTTAGCCAAAGCAAACTCCAGCTTAATTTTGTTATGGGTGAGAATAAATGTCAGCGGCACCATCGTAGTACTCGAGTGCTCAGTTTCCCTGATCAACTCTTCCAACTCGCGTTTGTGCAGCAACAGTTTTCGGCTACGCTTGGGATCATACTCACGATTGTCGGCAAACTGATAAGGGGTAATCTGCGTGTTGATTAAGAAAGCCTCTCCGCCCATGATTTTGACAAAACTGCCAGCAAAACTGCCGCTTTTTTGACGCAGGCTTTTCACCTCTGAACCAGTCAATACCACCCCAGCCTCGAATTTCTTCAGGATTTCATAATCAAAAGTCGCGCGGCGGTTCTTTAACAAAACTTCTGCCATAAACCGTATTGTACCAGGGAAAAGGTGTAGCCAAAACTTGATCAGCTAAAATCGAGCCTTACTTGAGCCTTAAAGGCTAATCGCGTAGACGATTGAGCCGCTGACAGCGAAAGCTTGATTAAGCTCTGGACTAACAAACAAGGCAGTGGTTGAAGCTAGGGAAGCACTCTTAATCTCTCGCAGGAATTCTCCCTCTTTACTTAAGATGACCAACCGGCTTTGATCCGGCTCCAGCAGATACAACTCATCCATTTCTTCTGTGGTAAAAACCATAATGGAACTTTGAAACGGCTCTTCTAATCCAACTATCTCAAAATCGACTTCTGCTCCCGAACTGAGCTTATGCAGCCCACCCTCACGGGTAGTAATCCAAATATCACCATCGACCATCATTGAAGTTACTTGGTTGTAATCAAATCGAGCTGCACCGCTCACCCAGCCGATTGGCTCAGAGTAGCCATCTTCTCGCTCTGCATAACGATAAATTTCTCGCTTTTCCGGATTAAGCACATAAATGTAGGTAACGTAGGCAGCTAAATGAGTGCCCGCCCGATTGGAATCACCTTCGGCAATAACTTCCTCAGCCTCAGCTTCCCCAGCTAACTCTGCTCGATGAACTCCCTGACTGAGTAAAAATAGCTCCTCATCCATAAGTTTAAAATCGCGCAACTGGTCAAGCTGGTCATAATTGTAAGTTTGGTGCTGCTTGTTTTCTAAGTTAAGCACAATCACTTGTTGACGTTCTTTATCTAAAAATACCGCCCGACCTGGACCGGCATCAACAGCGGCGGTCACAAAATCAGATTCCACTAATCGTAAATCGTAAAATACCTCCAATTGATTAAACTCCTCTTTGCCAGAAATTTCCGCAAGTAGTCCCTGAGCTGCTGTCAGTTCTTCTTCAAGTCTTTTTTGAGCAGATCGCTGACCCTTATACTTAGTTTGCAGCTGTTCCATATCCGCTACTACTCCTGCGACGGTTTCTCTGGCTAAAATTGGCTCAGCTGCAACTTGGGCCTCTGCTGTCTGCAGCTGCTGTTGTAACGGAGATAGATCTGCTTCAACTGCTCGCACTTGCTGTCTCATTCTTAGCAGCTGATAAGCCACTAAACCGCCAATAACTAGTAAACCAATAATGAAGGGCAGAAGGGTGCGGATAATTTTACGAGGTGAGTTGGAGTTGAGGTACACATCTCTACTCACTAATCTTTTAGGCAGAGCTGCTACTTTGAGAATTATACTAGGCAGTTTAACTAAAACACCTCCTAATTTAGCCAATAACGATTTAATCAAACTAAAAAATTTTTTCAATCCAATTAAAATGGCCTGAACCACTTGGCCAGCTGGCTTGGGTTGAGTCGTCTCAGCTTGACCAATACCTAAAGCAGCTAGCTCTTCACTGGTCTCTGACTGTTTAGCAGCAGTGCTTTCAGCTGGTTTTTCTGCCTGGGAGGAGCGACGTTTGCCCGCACCTCGTAATTTTAAAGCCGGCGGAATATCAATGAAGGGAGTCTCACTTTTAGGCTCAGCCTTAATCTCGGGCTCAACCTCTCCACTCAAATCACCCAACTCATCCTCCGCCACTGTACCCAACTCCTCATCGCTCAATTCTTCCTCACGATACTGGAATTTATCTGGATCAAATCGGCT
Source organism: uncultured Pseudomonadales bacterium (assembly GCA_964650185.1). GTDB lineage: Bacteria > Patescibacteriota > Microgenomatia > UBA1400 > PJMF01 > CAZYRN01. The sequence continues at coordinate 37,599 of CAZYRN010000002.1, read as the reverse complement.
AAGATCTACCTCATCTTCCACCTCATCTTCCACCTCAATCGCCACTCCCAACCCCTTGACACCGCTGGACATCTCCACTTCTTGGCCATGTCCAATAAAGGCCATGCTCGCCAAAGAAGAGTCATCTAGTCCATGGATACCCGGCAAAATTGAAGAGATAATTGAATCAACCTCAAAACCACGATCAAATTTTAAGCCCACTTCATTTAGAAATTCGCCGGCTTGGGGGGTAGACAAGACAACCATATCTTCTTCGAGCCGCTTGCCCTCAACAATTTTCAGCTGCCGCTGCGAATTTAGCAGCACCCCACTGCGATCACCGCGTTTCAGGAACACACTGCCGCTCTCAACACCTAAAATCATTTTTTGCGAAGAAAAAATACCACAAGCGACGGTGAGATTAACACCAACCTCTTGGGCAAAACTATTTAAGTCAGCTAACAATTGATGCAACTCTACAGCAGAGTTTGCCGGGGAAGATTCAATCATTTCCATCACATCTCGGCCTACATTGCCGGCGTGCTCTCCAGAAACAGAAAAAGCACAAACCAACTCACCCCGATTAGTCGGGTGAGAAACAACTTGAGACCAACCAGTAAACTGGGGTAATCCCACAACAGGTGTGACGTCAAGTTTATACATCAATTCATTCTATCACACTATATCATCCAGCCAACTTATTTAACCTCACTCCACCCACTTATTTAAATCACTTATTTAGAGAATGGTCACAAAGAAAATTACAGCCAAAATGGCTAGACCAACATGCACATATCCCACCACCTTCAAGGATCCTGAAAGTGACGTCACTAAAGTGCGCTGCATGGTGTGAATTTGCCTAATGACCACAATGGCAAAAACTGTGTAAAGGATGCCCACCAGGATAAATAAAACTTTCAAAAAGTTAAAAAAGAGATCACTGACAAACTCGGGCGAAACAGTCTGGTCACCCAAAATTAGGGGCAGTTGCAATAACCACATTACCTCACCCTCCCCTCTAATTTTTCTTTTTCTTCTTCCAATAATAACTCGTTAAGAAATTGCGTCACTTTATTGGGATGAGGCACACCTTCAAATTCAAACTCAGCATTAGCGGCGGCTGTCTGAATTTTAACGGTGCCAAAATTGACCAACGACTGCAACGCACCACCGGTGGTAGCGGTAATATCTTCAATATTATCAATCTTGGCGGCACTAATATTTTTGTAAATTAAGGAGAGAAAATCGATATCAATAATTCTTTCATCGGTCACAATGTAAGCATTGTAGTACCAAGTTAAAAAGGCTTCTAAAATCACTCCCGATGTAATTAGGTACCATAAAATCACAATAGCTGATCTAAATCTGAGCGGAATAGCTTGATAGAAATCTACCGCTGGAAATAATAGTGGCAGTAGCAACATGATGAGAATCACTAAAATTTTTCCCAACTGAGTGATGGGGTGTTTTCTCAGAAGTAGCAAAACTTGCTCATTATCAAGCTGGGAATCAAAAGCATAGACCGTCAGTGGCTTGGGTGCAAAAGCATCAAAAGGATTGTTAGAGGGTTTTTCATTTCTCATCACTTGAGAATACTTATTGACCGCATCGATTGGGGTTAGTCTTTGCTCCACATCACTAACTAATTTTTTTGCTTTCTCAATTAAAGGGGCTTTGTGACGGGTGGGGGTGTCAGCGGAAGGTTCGGGCTGAGGGGCTGACTCTGGTTTTGATTCAGCTGAGTGTTTAGTTTCAGCCGGCTGCTCAACTTCAGCTTGCTGCTCAACTTCAGCCTCAGGTTCCAGCTCTACTGACTTGGGTTCACCTGGCTCAATTGGCTTAGAAGCGTCAAAGATATCCGGCATGTGGCTATTATACCAGAGTAAACGCTAATCTTGCTCTAAAACTGCTAAAAATGCTTCCTGATTAAGCTCCACATTTCCCACCAGCTTCATTCTCTTTTTGCCTTTAGCCTGTTTTTTCAATAGCTTCATCCGCCGAGTGCGGTCGCCGCCATATAATTTAGCCGTCACATCTTTTCGATAAGCCTTGATTGTTTCTCGAGCAATCACTTTGCCGCCAATCGCTGCTTGAATGGGAATTTCAAACAGCTGCTTAGAAATGACCTCTTTTAACTTCTTCACTAAATTTCTACCTCTAGCTTCAGCGGCTTCCTCGACTGCAATAAAACTCAACGCTTCCACCACTTCTTTATTAACTAAGACATTGACCTTCACGGCGTTGACCGGCCGATAATCAATGATTTGGTACTCAAGCGAAGCATAGCCTGACGTTAGTGATTTAAGTTTGTCATGAAAATCAATAATAATTTCTGCTAATGGCACTCTGAAAGTCAGCTTGGTTCTGACACCAACTGGCTCAGTGCTAATTAAAGTACCCCGCCTGTCCTGTACAAACTGAATAATCTGACTTAAGTAATTAGTTGGAGCAAAAATAGTAGTGAGCGCGATTGGTTCTTCGATGATCTTGATTAAACTTGGATCAGGCAGCTCCGCAGGCGAATGAACCACTACCTGCTCGAGATTAGTTTGGGTGACATGATAAGTCACTGAAGGAGCGGTGGCAATTAGATCCAAATCGAACTCCCGATCCAATCTTTCTCTGATAATTTCTGCATGCAAAATTCCTAAAAAGCCAACACGCAGACCATTGCCTAGAGCGAGTGAGTGGGTACCAGTGTACTGCAGAGAGGCATCATGGAGCATTAACTTGTCCATGCTGTCCTTTAAATCACTAAATTGATCGGCATCAACCGGATACAACTCCATATAAACCATGGGAATTGGTTCTTTATAACCTGGCAAAGACTCAATTTTCCCCAAATTGGCAGCTGTTGTAATCGTGTCACCAACCCTGACATTTTTAATATCCTTTAAACCGGTGGCAATATAGCCCACTTCACCTGTTTGAATTTCCTGTCTCGGCTGCATGGTAGGAGAAAAAATGCCCAGTTCGATTGGAGAAAGTTTAGTTTCAGTTGAAAGCAGTGCCAAATTTTCTTTGCGCAGCACACCATCCATCACTCGCACATATGCCACCACCCCTTTATGATAATCATACTGAGAAGTCATGACCAAACATCTTAAGGGCTGATCTGGCTGACCTTGAGGAGAGGGAATTCGCTCCACGATCACATCAAGTAGTTGCTCAACATTCAAACCCGTTTTAGCAGAAACTGAAACAATCTCTTTTTCCGTAAAACCAAAAGTCTCCATAATCTCCAATTTCACTGACTCTTCATCAGCATTGGGCAGATCAATTTTATTAATCACAGGTATCACTGTTAAACCTAATTGATTGGCTTTTTCAAAGTTAGATAAGGTCTGTGCTTGAATTCCCTGTGTCGCATCAATCACCAGCAAGACACCTTCACAAGCAGCCAATGATCGGCTGACTTCATAGCCAAAATCAACGTGTCCGGGAGTATCAATTAAATTCAAAACGTAACCTCGATACTCCATTCTGACTGGCGCCAGTTTGATGGTAATACCACGTTCCTGCTCAATGGGATTGCTGTCCATCATCCGCTCGGTTAGCTGTCGATCAGAAACAGTTTTAGTCAGCCGTAGCAAAACATCGGTCAGAGTGGTTTTGCCGTGGTCAATATGAGCGATAATAGAAAAATTGCGGATTCGGTCCTGCATCGAACCTATTTTATCAGTCTGGCCATCTGAGCTTTAAGCCGAGCGGCTTTATTGTGATGATAGATATTTCGTTCAGCGGCTTTATCAATTGCTCGATAAGCTGAAGCCAAATTTTCTTGAGTTGGCTCCTGACGCATCTTATCCATCATTGTTTTAACTCTAGAACGTACTCTTTGATTGTACTGAGCCTTTTTTTCGCTGGATCTAAGTGCCTTTTTGGCATGTGGTAAGATTGGCATAGAAAAGAGATTGTATATCAGGTACTCCTATTTTTCAACCACACCTCTTATAATACTGACATGATAGGTTTACTGCGTGACTTTTTCTCCAATAATACCAAGTGGCTTGAGAAGCAGCAAACAACTATTTTATCAGCTGCAGCCGTTATAACCGTTGCTAATATTTTTTCTTCACTGTCCGGTTTAATTAGAGAAAGACTGTTAATTTCGCAGTTTTTTTCTTCTGAGAGCTCCCAGTTGGCTTATGAAGCCTTCCAAGTTGCTTTTCAAATCCCAGATATGATGTTTCAACTGATTATTTTGGGAGCAGTGTCAGCTGCTTTTATTCCTGTTTTTACTCATTTAAAGAAAACTGAGGATGAAAAAACTGCTTTCCAACTTAGCTCCACTGCGATGACCATCTTACTGTTAGTTTTTTTGGCAGTGTCATTGGTGGTGGCATTTTTTGCCTATCCCATTACCGCCTGGAGAACTGGGCAAGCATTTACTCCTGAACAAGTGCTGATGACTGCTCGTCTGACTCAGATCATGCTGGCGGCTCAGTTTTTCTTCGCTATCTCTAACTTTTTAACCGGCATGCTCCAGTCCTATCAGCGATTTATTGTGCCGGCCATGGCACCAGTACTTTATAACGTTGGTATTTTACTAGGAGTGATGTTGTTCTCATCTCAGCTAGGAATCTATTCTGCTGGAGTTGGCGTCATTATCGGTGCTTTTATTCATATGATTGTCCAACTGCCGTTAGCGTTCAAACTAGGTTTCCGCTTCCGACCGAGCTTAAATCTTAACTTCCCTGGAGTCAAAAGGTTTTTTTCACTCATGCCACCTCGGCTGCTCACCATCAGCGTCACTGAGATCCAGAATCTTGCCCTCGGCTTTTTTGCCACTTCCTTAGGCGATCTCAGCTTTGTGGTCATTAGATTAGCTCTGAGATTAATGACTATTCCCATTCGCATGTTTGGTGTGCCGATCGGCCAAGCCTCATTGCCATTTCTTTCTGAAGAATCAACTGAAAAAAACCTCAAGAAGTTTTCTGAACTCGTCACCAAGTCACTGCATCAAATCGCCTTCTTTGCTTATCCGGCAGCAGTGTTACTCTTAATTTTAAGAGTGCCATTTGTCCGGTTGATCTTTGGCGCACATAATTTCCCCTGGAGAACCACTATTGCCACTGGTAAAGTGGTAGCCATTATCTCGCTCTCCATTGGTGCTCAAGCCATGGTCCAACTACTGGTCAGAGCCTTTCATGCTTTAAAAGACACTATGACTCCATTTTGGATCACGCTTACTACCACCCTAGTTTATCTAATTAGCAGCTGGTTTTTTGTTTTCAAAACACCCCATGGGTTATTGGGCATAGCCGTTAGTTTATCGGTCTCATCAGTGTTGGAGTTGATCTTAAGTATTATCTTCCTGAAACGAAAACTGCCTGATTTTGGCCAGAAGAATCTCTGGCTACCTCAGTTGAAGATGTTGACTGCCAGCTTTTTCATGGCCGTCTTTCTTTACCTGCCATTTAAAATTCTGGACGAGCTAGTTTTTAATACCTCCCGCACAATTGAGCTGATTGGTCTAACTATCACCACCGGCACCGTGGGCATGCTGGTTTATGGCTACTTCTCAGCTTTATTTGAGATTAAAGAGCTAAGATTGTTTGCTAATTTAATTACTAAATTTGGTCCATGGCGGAAACTGCTAGAAGAATCTGACGAAGTTTTAGTTGAGACTAGTGTTGAAGGAGATGAGATTTAGGCTAAACCTTGCTACAATAACTCCAATGCCATCCCTGCCCTTCTTAAAATCGAAAAAGCGAGCTGAAATCAATATTAATCTTGTTCCTAAAGATCCTTTTTTTGATACTATTTTGGGTAAAACTCTCCGCTGGGCACTGACTGCTGGCCGCTACATTGTGATCTTTACCGAGTTAGTCGTGATCTTAAGTTTTGCTGGCAGATTTGTCCTGGATCGCCGTGTCACCAACCTTAATGACGCCATTGATCAAAAATCATCCATCATCGATTCTTATGGTGACTTAGAAAACCAGGTGAGACTAATTCAGAAAAAAACTGAACAATATCAGCAAATTGAACAAAACTCCAACATCACCAACGTCTTTCCTGCTTTAGCAGAGATCACTCCTCGGGGAATTAGATTAGAAGAACTGCGCATCTCACCCACTAGTATTGTCATGACTGGCAACACTAGTTCTCAGCCAACCTTGAACGTATTAATTAATAATCTTCAACTGTCAAAAAATTTCACCAACGTGGTGGTGGATAAAATCGAGTCGGATGATGATGAAACCTTTGGCTTTAATTTTGTTATCAAAGCTAATACCAAAGAAGAAGTTCAATTAATACCAAGTGAGTCAAAATGATAGACACTAAAAAACACGTTGACATCAAGCATAATTTACTAAAGTTTTACGAACAGCCCGTGGCAAAAGTGTCGCTGGAGTTATTTTTATCTTTGATTGCAGTGCTGTTTTTCGCCATTTTTGCCATTCGGCCAACCATGGTGACCATGTCAGATCTCTTAAAAGAAATTGAGGATAAAGAAAAAATTGACGAGCAATTGGGCAGAAAAGTAGCCGCACTTTCTTCCGTTCAATCTGAATATATTCAACTGCAGGATCGATTAATACTGCTCAATGAGATGATTCCCAGCCATCCGCAAGTCATGTACTCACTCAAAGTAATTGAAAAATTAGCCAGTGACCAGGATTTACTCATTACTTCCATTTCGGTACCAGAAATTCCCGATGAAACTCCCATTGATCTGAGCGCAATCACTTTAGAACAAGTTACTCGGACAGATCTACCAGTGTCCATTTCAGTCTCTGGAAAATACCCACAGATTAGATCATTTATTGAGTCGATGCTCGACTATCGGCGCAGCTTTATTGTTGATACGATAGTCTTTCATACTCAAGAACTGCAAGGTAATAATGACTTAGAAACCAGTATTACCATCACCATGCCATATTTTAGTGACAATAAAAAATTATGAATCCTTTAGAACAAGCCCTCGAGCAACTCAATAAAGAACGGCAAATGCTCGCCATCTTGATTTTTGCCTTTGTCTCCGTATTGGTTTGGATCGCGGTCAGTTTTGCCAGCTCACAAAAAAGCACTCGCGTTTCAGCCGAACTGCAAGCTAAAGCTCAGCCACTGACCCCAAATCTAAATCGGGAAGTTTTAGAAGAAATTGCCCAGAAAAAATCATTTTCAGAAAGCGAATTAGCTAACTTCCCTATAAAAATCCGCCATATTGATGGCAGTTCTGGCGGAGAAAGCATTATTTATCTAGGGGAAGAACCCATAGTGCCAGCATCACCCACACCCCAATTAACTCCAGTCATGCTTGAACCAACTGAGGAGGATAGCAGGCCTGACATTACAGACACTACTCCTGAGCTGACACCAGACACCACAGCTACCCCTGCAGCGACACCAGAATAGACCTCTGTTGTTCGGCTATTTTTCGCGTTGCTATTCCTGATTATTTTCTCTAGAGTAAAGACTATGGTGGAGTTTAACTCCATCTCTTTTCTATGAGTAAAAAATCAGCTACTACTAGTCAAAGTTCAGGCAAAAAGAAATTTTTCCAAAAAAGAATTCCCACCATCATCGGCCTCGGCGTGCTACTAGTGGCTTTAGTATCTGGTGTTCTGTTTTTTAGCCAAGGTACTGGTGTTTTTGCTCCTCGAGCCACTCCTCAAAGTACCCCTAAAAAGATTCGTCTCACTAATGTAACTGATGCCGGCTTTACAGTTTCATTTATCACTGATGAGCCAACCACCGGTTTTATTAAATATGGCACCGAGAGTAATCAAATCAAATCGCAAGCCAGTGATGATCGTGACCAGCTATCTGGTGCCGTCAATGAATACAACACTCATCACATCACTGTCCGCGGTCTCGAACCTAACACCACCTATTACTACACACTTGGCACCGGCGGCAATGGTTTTGACAACAACGGCCAGCCTTTTGAAGTTAAAACTGCTCAAAGAACAGGTGTACCTTCGGCGGCTAACACTATTTACGGCAGTGTAGTGACCAATACTGGTAATCCTGCTGACGGCGCGATAGTATATGCCGCTGTTGCTGGAGCTGGAGAGATGTCATCCTTGGTAAAAAGCTCTGGCAGCTGGGCAATTCCTTTGGCTACAGCCCGCACTACCGATGGCACAGGTTATGCGCAGATTACAGATACTGATAGTTTAACCTTGTTAATTCAAGGCAACTCTACCAACCTAACTTCTCAAGTAACCGCGATTGTGGCCAATGCTCAGCCAGTCGCTAATATTACTTTAGGAGAATCACTTGACTTAGCGACAATGCCAACTGAGACATCTCCTCCTGTCAGCACTGACTCAGCTCAAGTAGATACTGAAGATGAGGCTACTTCTTCCGGCGAGCTAGATGACACAGCCACCATCATTGATGACGCTACCGATTCTGCTAAAACTAGAGGCGGATTGTCAGATTTAGTCGATGAAGAGACTGCTTTCCAAACTGTGGGTACTGCTACTTTAATTCTTGATTTAGAAGCAGCTGCTGCTACCTCTTCTGCCATAACCGTTTCTACTTCACAGCCAGTTATAAAAGGCAAAGCGGTGCCGAACGTTAAAGTCAGCATTCAGGTCAACTCTGATACCCAAATCAATCAGGATGTGACGGCCGATGCTGACGGAAATTTTGAACTTGATTTAGCCGAACTGGGTGAAGATCTTGAGCCAGGAGAACACACTGTTGTTTATAGTTATGTCGATCCTAATACTGGCAAGACTGTCAGTGAAACCGTCACGTTTTACGTTGATGATTCAGGCAATGTGGTTGATGACACTTCTAATAAAATTGCTCAAGCTGATACAACTCCAGAAGATGATGCTTATCCATATGGCTCATCCAATCCCTACCCAGTAGATGAAACCTTAACCTCAGCCACTGAATCCAGTACCGCCACTGATTCAACTAAAACCGCTACTGATTCAGCCGTGGGTACGAGATCTGCTCAAGTTTCCACCACGAGTGCTATCCCAGTCTCAGGCTCAGTTGGTACCACTTATGCTTTAATTCTAGGCGGCCTCTTCTTCATCCTAGCCGGCAGCTGGAGTTGGTGGATTGCCAACAACCTCGAAGAAGAGCTGGCTTAAGTCATTTAAGCCCAAGTCATTTAAGTCATCTCTGATTAATCTTTCCATAAAAAAATCCCCCTAGTTCTGGCCTCGACCTATTTTCACACCCGGTTGCCCGAGCATTATCGTCAGCGCTGCGGCGTTTCAAGACTCTGTTCGGGATGGAAAGAGTTGGTTCCACCGCGCTCCAGAGACCAGAACTAGAAGGACTTTTAAAAGAGCTGTGTTCTTTAACAGGTGAAGAGAAGGAGTCACACAATCGGGTAATCAGGGGCTGTGGGTGATAAATCACCCCAACCACTTCTTACTTGTCATAGCCAATACGAACTATTTATGTTCAATCGATTCTTAGTACCACTAGGCTGAGCTTGTTACCAAGCTTACACCGGTGGCCTATCAACGTGGTAGTCTCCCACGGATCTAATGGAGAAATTTAATCTTAAGGTGGGCTTCCCGCTTAGATGCTTTCAGCGGTTATCCCGAATCAATGTAGCTACCCTGCAGTGCGCTTGACAGCAACAACAGGAACACTAGGGATTGACTCATCCCGGTCCTCTCGTACTAGGGACAAATCCTTTCAAATTTCTAACGATGATGGCGGATAGAGGCCGACCTGTCTCACGACGGTCTGAACCCAGCTCGCGTACCGCTTTAATAGGCGAACAGACTAACCCTTGGGACCTTCTACAGCCCCAGGATGCGATGAGCCGACATCGAGGTAGCAAACCGCGCCGACGCTAGGGACGCTTAGGCGCGATGACTCTGTTATCCCCGGGGTAACTTTTATCCGATAAGCCCGGCACCTTCCACAAAGTGCACGAGGATCACTAGAACCTGCTTTCGCATCTGTTTGGCGGGTATGCCTCACAGTCAAGCACCCATATGCTCTTGCACATACAGTCTGATTTCCATCCAGACTAAGGGTACCATTGCGCGCTTGCGTTACTCTTTAGCAAGCAACCTCCCCAGTTAAACTACCTTCCAGACAGTGTCCTTCCATAACGTTTCCAGTTAGGTTAAGTTAGGTAGCGTATATAAAGCGAGTGGTATTTCACTGACGAATCTGCACAAATTGCAAACTCTCCCACCTATTCTAAACAACTCCATATGCGCTCCCAATGTCAAGATATAGTAAAGCTCCACGGGGTCTTTTTGTCCTGCCATCATTAGGCCGCATCTTCACAGCCATTTCAATTTCGCCGAGTAGTAGTTCAAGACAGTGTGAGGCTGGTTAAACCTTTCGTGCGGGTCGCCAATTAAGCGACAAGGAACTTCGCTACCTTAGAACAGTTATAGTTACTGCTGACGTTCACCAGGACTTCGGTCGCAAGCCCTTTCCCCGAAGGAAAAGAACCCGCTTCGTTAATCTTCTGGCACCGGTCAGGCTTCAGCCCATATACTTCCTCTTTCGAGTTTGCATAGACCTGTGTTTTTGGTAAACAGTCCACCTCACGGCTTTCGCTGCGCCCCATCATTCCGAGGAATGACAGGGGGGGCATCTCTCTAAATTACGCCCAGCTGTTTTGCCGAATTCCTTAAACTACTTTCTCTCGCTCCCCTTGGTCTACTCGACCAGTCCACCAGTGTCGGTTGTCGGTACGATTTGAATGTCTTCTGCTTGCGAAGCTTTTCCGGGATAGTGAAATCACCAGTAACTCCTCACCCGAAGGGTTGGAGCCCTATCACAGCTCAGATAAACGCTGCCGCGGATTTGCCTGCGACAACTGCTTTGCTGATTTGATCTGACCTTCACAGCCAGATACTGGTTATCCACCACCGTCACTCCCCAAGTCATAACGAAGACATCCAAGGACCGGAATATTAACCGGTAATCCATCGGCTACGCCGTATTTAATGTGGCCTTACCTTAGGATCGCCTAACCCGCACACGACGAACGTGGGTGCGGAAACCTTGGACATTCGGGGTGGGGGATTCTCACCCCCATCTCGCTACTCATGCCGGCATTCTCACTTCTGATCACTCCAGAGAGTCCTCACGGCTCTCCTTCAACGTACACAGAACGCTCCCTTACCGCTTGTCTGCACCAAAGTGCAGACAAACCTCAAGCTTCGGTAGATGTTTTTAGCCTCGTGTAATTTTAGACGCATAGATCCTTGGCTAGTGAGCTGTTACGCTTTCTTTAAAGGATGGCTGCTTCTAAGCCGACCTCCTAGGTGTCTATGGACCTACACTTCCTTTCCCACTAAAACATCATTCTGAGACCTTAGCTGTGAGTCTGGTTTGTTTTCCTTTTGCTCCTGGAACTTAGCTCCCAGGTGCTGAGTGCCGTGAAACATGTATCGGTATTCGGAGTTTGACTAGATGCTCGAGATTGCTCCCGAGACACCCGATCAGTGCTCTACCCCCGACACACTTAACACGACCCTATACCTACATATATTTCAGGGAGAACCAGCTATCTCCTAGTTCGATTAGCATATTACTCCGAACCACAACTCATCCGAGCATCTTGCAGCATACATCGGTGCGGGCCTCCCCCCAATGTTACTTAGGGTTCACCCTGGTCATGGTTAGCTCACTAGGTTTCGGGTCAATCATTATCTACTAGTCGCCCTGTTCAGGCTCGCTTTCACTACGGCTTCGTCTCTACGGAGACTTAACCTTGCAGACAACGATTACTCGCCGGCTCATTCTTCAATAGGCACGACATCACCCAATAAATTGGGCTCTGTCTGATTGTTAGCAAATAGTTTCAGGTTCTATTTCACGGGGTCTTCCACCCTCCTTTTCACCTTTCCCTCACGGTACTCGTTCACTATCGGTTTTGTTTGGTATTTAGTCTTAGACTGTGGTCAGCCTAGATTCGGAAGGGAGTTTGCCGTCTCCCAACTTACTCAGGGACACTCTAGAAACATTTCTTGATTTCATATACACGACTTTCACGTTCTTTGGTCAGCCATTCCAGACTGTTCTACTATCGAGAAATGTTTCACGTTGAGGCCCTACAACCCCCAGACGTATCTGGGTTTGGACTAATCCCTGTTCGCTCGTCGCTTACTAAGGGAATCACTTACGTTTTCTTTTCCTCTGGGTACTTAGATATTTCAGTTCCCCAGCTTACCATCCTAAAATAATTTTTAGGACATCCCGCGGTTAAGCGGGATAGGTTTCCCCATTCGGACACCGACGAATCAAAGCTTCTTGACAGCTCCTCGTCGACTTTCGCGGCCTGGCGCGTCCTTCTTCGGCCAAACAAACCAAGGCATCCACTATTTGCGTTAATTTACATGAATAGTTATTTTAATTGTTATTGACTATGTCAATGCTTGTGTGACAATTCTCTTCACTTGTTAAAGAACACCTTCCCGCCTTGCGGGACAACGGTTTGACCCGTTGGAGCTTCATTGCTCAATGTTAGTTCCAGAGAACCCGGTAAGGCATCCGGAACTAATATTGAATCATCAAGCTCTTTTTAACTTACAAATTCTTTTTAACTTACTGACAAACTACCACACCAGCAGTATGCAATGGTGGACCTGAGGGGTCTCGAACCCCTGACCTCCACATTGCAAATGTGGCGCTCTAGCCAACTGAGCTACAGGCCCGATTTAGGCACTGGTTGACTGAGCCAATCCGCCGCCGCCATTTTCAGGCAGCGCGACAGGCCTCAGATGAGTCCTTATTGTTAAAAAGTTGAATTTTGAGGGATTCTGCGGAAGTCTTGTCTCGCGCAGAATGTCACTGTCATTCCCGAACAGTAAACACATTATACATAGAGAGTTTTAAAAATGCAAGCCGACCGTAGACAAAAAACTCACCTCTTACTAAATCATTACTTAGGTCTTAAAAAGTTATCTTGAATAGCTCACAGAATGATTAATTGAATTGAGGGCAAACATCACCTACAATGAGCTTAAGAGTAGTATTTTTATATAGTTTGTTAAAAGGAGATTAAATATGAACCGCCTCAAGTTAAAAATTTCTTTCTTAATGTTATTTTTGCTGGTCACTTCCCTGGCAGCTGCTCCGACTGCCCAAGCCCAGAACTCAAGTAATGGCTTTAGTTTCCAGTCAGTATTCGAAAGTATTAAAAATCAAACCCAGCGCTTCTATCTGAGAGTGGTGCCAGGTCCAAAATCCGGCCAAGCAGTGCTGCAGCAATCCTTAGTCGAGATGGAAAAAACAGACACCTTTCAGTTAAACAGTGATGTCCAAGTTAATCTGGTTTACGCTGACAATAGCGTTGAGCAGTTAACCTCAAATATCACTGGGCCAGTTCAAGTCACCAATATTTATGAGCCAGATCAATATCAGCTGCAATTGGTAGCAGAGGGTTTCTTTGCTCCATCAGGTCAACCTAAGACTGAGGAAAATCGAGCCGCCGCCGAGATGATCACTCATGGCGGAGATTCCTATCTTAAAATTCACGCCTTGCCAAGTTTAGGCGGTGATTTTGAACTGCCAGAATTAACCGATCAATGGATTGTATTTAATGAAACAATTGAGCAAGCTGAGGTCGAGATTAGTCCAGAAGAAGAACAACAGCTTCAGGCAGCTTCAGTCGATTTGTTAAAAAATGCTCAAGTAAGCGAAGCTAACAAAGAAAACCGAGATGGAGTTGACGTATTTGTGATCAACGTCACTCTGCCTGATGAGGCCTTGCTGAATTATCTAGATCAAGTAAGTCAAATCACCGGTGGCGATGTTGAACAAAACTTTGATCGAGAACAAACAGCTCAACTCTTAGCAGAGAGCGATACTATTACCGCCACAGTGTGGATTGATCGCGGCAGTTTCCATCTGCGACATCTAGAATCTAGACTAGGTTTTGCTGGTGAAACTATCGCCGTCGCTGATCCGCTTTCATCCACTCAGCGACTCAATCGAGTGGAAGTAAACTTGGTAGTTAATATGACAGACTTTAATCAGCCAGTTGAAATCACTGCACCTGAAGGAGCCAGACAATTTGAAGAAGTCATGGGAGTGATGATGGGTGGCATAATGGGCTTTGGCCAAGGACCAATGATGGATGATGAAGTCAGAATCTTCCCCATGCCCATGGACGATCCCGATTCCGGTAGTGCCGGCTCAATCGAACCAGCTTTCCCCGGCATGACTGAGGAGCAGCGACTGATTCTTGAACAGTACGGCTACTAAGGGCATGATAGTAGTTAATGAAAATAACTCACATTCGAGCTCGGGAGATTTTAGACTCCAGGGGTAAACCTACTTTAGAAGTTGAAGCTGGACTAGCAGACGGCACTTTAGCCAAAGCCGGTGTGCCTTCCGGTGCTTCAACCGGCACCTATGAAGCCCATGAGTTGCGGGATGAAGATCAAGATCGCTACCAAGGCCAAGGCGTGTTAACAGCTGTTGCTCATGTCAATGAGACTTTGGCAGAAAAAGTTTTAGGAAAAGACGCCACCAATCAGCTGCAAATTGATCAGACTTTAATTGAAGCAGATGGCACACCAAATAAATCCCGCTATGGTGCTAATGCATTACTAGGAATCTCCTTAGCGGTTTGCCGAGCAGCCGCCCAAGCTCAACACCAAGAACTTTATCAATATCTCGCAGCCATGACGGGAGCTAAACCAAAGCTGCCTCAGCCCATGATTTTAGTTCTAGAAGGCGGCAAGCATGGCAACTGGGCCACAGATATTCAAGAGTTTATGGTAGTTCCAAAGTCAACCCACTTTGAATGCTTTGCCGAGCAATTGCGAGCTGGGACTGAGATTTTTCACAAACTGGAAAAGATATTAATTGAGCTAGGTTACTCAACTGGCGTCGGATTTGAAGGTGCTTATTCTCCTCAGGAAATCAGCTCAAATGAAGAAGCATTCGAATTAATGGCCAGAGCCATTGATCAGGCTGGCTATCAGTTGGGAGAAAACGTGGTATTAGCCATTGACGCTGCTGCTTCCGAGTTCTTTAAGCAAGGCGATTATGTTTTAGCCAGTGAAAAAAATACCCATCTCAGTGCTGACCAATGGACGCAGCAACTCATCAGCTGGAGCAGTCACTACCACCTCTGGTCAATTGAGGATCCATTCCATGAAGATAGCTGGGAAGATTGGGTAAAAATGATGAAAGAGGCGCAGACCATACCAAACCTGCAAATAGTCGGCGACGATCTGCTGACCACCAATCCAAAACGAATTCAGCAAGCTATTAAAAATCAAGCTGTTAACTCAGTGCTAATTAAACCAAATCAGGTCGGAACTTTAACAGAAACTCTCGAGGCAATTAAGATGAGTCAGCAGGCAGGTCTAAGCACCATCATCTCTCACCGCAGTGGTGAAACCAATGATGACTTCATTGCCGATCTGGCGGTTGGCACCGGAGCGGGTCAGTGTAAGTTCGGCGGCCCAGATCGAGGCGAACGTCTTGCCAAGTACAACCGGCTGGCGGAAATAGAGCTTATTGATAATCTGCTCTGAGATCAGAGCACATACCCACAAACTTGACCGGATATGGCTCTTGATCAACATTAACTTCATAGATTGGCTTACCAGCACTAGAATCAAGTAATCCCAAAGTAGTCATGGTGTGATTGCCCATGACCGTTAAATAATCAGCTGTATTGACTTCAGGTATTGCATCCTCTTCGCTCCGCTGCATATTAGCAAATTCAACCAACTGTCTCATCAAAACTTCATCTCGAGTTTGATCGTAGATGAAGAACTGACGATTCTCATCTTCATCAAATGGCAAAACTGTATGAGTAGTACCAGTGACAATGATGACGGCTTCCTCAAGATGACCTCCTTTTAGCACAGTATAATCAAGTTCTTCCGTTTTGGCGACTTTCTTGACTAAATTAAACAACTCTTCCGCTTGAGCTGGATCAACCTGAAAATAACCATCATTGTACGCTTCAATTTTATGATTAAAGGCATTATTATGGCCGCAGCCATTTTCAGCGTGGTCATCACCATGCCAGCAAAACTTATCACCCAACTCATTTTCGACAAAACTTTTCACCAGATCAAATGACTCTTGGGGAGAATAGCCCATGGCTAATAATCCCATGGCATAACCTAAGTCCGCTCCTGCCCTAGCTAAACCACCAGCCAACTGATCACTTGTGTGACGGCCGTCAACACACTTGCGGCCTCGAGCGACAGGTACTCGATATTTAGCAATATGCCGCTCTACTAAAGCAGTCATTTCTTGATTTTCTGTAACCTCAGTTATATTTGACATACTTTCCTCTCTACTACTTTTAAGCTTTAGTTCTTTCCCATTCATTACTAGAACCTTTCTATTTTAAACAAAAAAAACTGGCTTTCGCCAGTGACCAATCAGAAATAATCTTTGAAGATGCACTCCTGATTTTTAGAAAACAGCTTTTTAATTAACCTGCATTTTAAGCAGTCTGGGTTATGCCAACGCTTTCTAACATCGCTTGGTTAGCTGCCACAGTTTTTTCATCAAGCTCACCTTCAGTTTCAAACACGATCGCTAAATTCATACCAGCCTGCTGCTGATAAAACTCAATCTGAGGCTCAATAAACTCTTTGACTAACTTTTGATTAGCTAAACCTACCCAATCTGCTGAAATTTGATAATGACCTAAGTGGAAGGTTTGCTCGCCGCCACCCAGCGTAAATGAGATTTTATTAGCAATATGAACTCCCTGAGGACGCACCATATGGCCCTTAATACCATATTTTAACTCTTTTGGATCGGCAAATGGAATAAAACCAGAATAGAGTAGCCCATGCTGATCAGCCAGGGCTTCAACCTGCTGCTGCATACTGGCATCCGCCTCTTCAAAGGTGGCTAAATTCATCTGCTGTTTAATCCAGCCGTTTTCAGCATTTGCCACTATTCTTAAATCTGTCTTGAGAGTTTTTTGGAGTAGCTTCGCCACATCACCAAAACCAGCTAAACCGTACCCAGCTCCTAAAATTCCGAGTCTAGTTCCTTCATTGATTTGGATGCCTTCATCACCACAGGTGATTACATAAGCCATAGTGCTATTATACCATGACCAGGGGAAATTTCCAGAGAAACCAAGCTAATCTTCGTCTGCGACCATGTTCTGCACCGCAGCGAGATAGGCTTGCATATCCTGCTCTACTTTCTCCCAATCACCACCGGCTTCCCGGATAGCGCTAAAGATGAGATCCATATCGATGAGTAGTTGATCATCGGTGACGATCATGCGTTGTTTAGCCATATAAATAGTATACCAGGTACTTATTACTTGAAATGTAAGCTGTTTTACTTGTTTCTTAGTTGAAGTTTGCTTACAGTTTTTTTGAGTTTACTTGTAACCAACAGGAACTTCAGTCAGTACTGGGCTGAGGCTCATGCGGCGCCGATCAGGATCAACGCTTTCTACAGTCACAGTTACTTTTTCGTCTTTCTCATAACTGACCTCTGGATCAAGCTTGCTGGCATGAATTAAACCATCGACTCCTTCTTCAACATTCACAAAGACTCCAAATGACTCCACTCTGGAAACAGTACCAGTGACAGTGGTGCCCACTGGATAGTCTTGGTCAATGCCGGTCCAAGGATCATCACTGAGCTGTTTAATTGACAGATTCAGTTTATTGGTTTTCTCATCAATGCCCAAGACTCTGACTTTAATCTTGTCGCCAACTTGGTGGTAATTCTTGGGATGATCAACTTTTTCCCAGGAGATTTCAGAAATATGAACTAAGCCTTCAATATGACCCACGCCATCACCAACTGGCACTTGCACTGTGACAAATAAGCCAAAATGCATTACGCCAGATACGACGCCTTCATAATTCTTGCCTTCTTCAACAGCGTCTAAAGCCGAATCTCTTAAAGCTAATTCTTCAGCTTCAGAAACATGCCGCTCAGAGAAGATGAGACGATTCTTTTCTCGATCAACTTCAATGGCTTTCACCTTAAAAGTTTGACCTAACAGCTCTTCAATTCGACCCATGTGCTCTTTGCCAAACTGGCTGGAAGGCACAAAGCCGCGCACGTCATGTACAACGACGATCATCCCGCCCTTGTTCACTTCCACACCCTTAGCTTCAATTTCTTCATCTTTATCTAAAGCTTCTTCAAAAATTTCCCATTTAGCATCGACCGCAGCTTGCCGCAGTGATAATGGAATGTAACCTTTCACGTTGTCTTGGGAAAGAACGGTGGCTTCAATCTTTTCGCCCACATTTAGTTCTTCAATATATTCACGAGCAATATCAAACTCCCGCTCCATGACGGCTGCCAAAGTTTTTGCCCCGATGTCAATAATTAACGCGTTGCGTTCCTTTTTGACAATCTCACCCTCAATGCGCTCATTGCGCTGAGGAACCACAATTGCTTGATCTACTTGTTTCAGTAGGTCGGCCATGGTGGTGGGTTTAGCTGCGGCTGATTTACCAGCGCTGGCTGGTTTAGCAGAAGTTTTGGCAGTGGTTGCTGCCGGTTGATTAGTATTTGTGTTAGAAGCGGACTCGCTCATAGTACATGTGTTCCCCTTTCAAATGGAATGAGGTACAGTATACCATAGTGTTATCTAGTTTCCAGACGAAAGCAGTCATGAAATTAAAGTCTCCCACCGCCTCAATCGTTGCTCAAAAAACTGTCTTGGTCAGAGTTGACTTTAATGCACCGCTGCAAGATGGCCGAGTGACTGATTCACGCCGGATTGAGGCAGCTCTGGACACTATTAAATTTTTGCAAAAAAACCAGGCTAAAATTGTGCTAATTTCGCATCTCGGCCGACCCAAAAATCAGCCTGAATCCAAGTATAGTCTCAAGCCAGTGGCGGATTTCTTAGTGAAAAAACTAGACTTACCGGTCACTTTTGCTGATGACTGCATTGGTGATCAAGTTCAAAAATTAAAAGTGGAACTAAAACCAGGTGAAATTTTATTGCTGGAAAACACCCGTTTTCATGCCGCCGAGAAAGAAAATAAGGCTAAATTTGCCCGACAACTGGCTGCTGGAGCGGATCTCTTTATTAATGAAGCGTTTTCTGCCAGCCACCGCGCTCATGCTTCAACAGTTGGCGTGACCAAATATCTGCCCAGCTATGCTGGTTTTAGCCTGCAGCAAGAAGTTGCTGCCTTACAACAGCTGCTGGATGAGCCTAAATCACCTTTTATTATTATTGTCGGTGGCGCGAAAATTTCTGACAAGATTGGAGCTCTGGAAAATCTGCTGGAAGCGGCTGATGCGGTGTTGGTCGGCGGAGGGGTGGCTAATAACTTCCTCAAGGCTGAAGGTCTGGAGACTCACAAATCTTATCTGCAGGATGCGCCGGCAGATCTCAAAAAACAAGGCATAGATTACATCCAAATTGCAGATGAGCTGATTGAAGAAACCAAAACAGAACGAATCTTGAAAGACGGCTATATTCCTTTGCCAAAAATTCTTTACCCACTTGATGTGGTGGCCGCCCAAGATGCCTCATCAGACCAAACTGAGATCATTGATTTAACTCATGACGCTCAAGACACGCCCGATGACCGCAACTTAATGTATTTAGATATTGGACCGAAAACGATCCGTTTATATAGTGAAATTATCAAACAAGCTAAATCAATTTTTTGGAATGGACCGATGGGTGTTTTTGAACAGCCAGCTTTTGCTCAGGGAACAAAGAAAATTGCCCAAGCCATTGCCGACAATGATGGCACGACCATTTTAGGTGGAGGTGATACTGCGGCTGCAGTAGAAAAATATCATTTAGAGGATCAATATAGTTATGTCTCTACCGCTGGCGGAGCAGGGCTAGTCTTTTTATCAGGAGCAGAACTGCCGGGTCTAACTCCTCTTTTACTCTAGTTAACCGTTTTTTACTGCTACTTCGCTACTTGACGTTGTAAGAAGTTTGTATGTATTCTTAGATCAGACCTCAAAAGGGGGGCTGTATTTATTTACTGAAATTGCTCATAACGCAAATCTCTTAACAAATAACTCATAATGGTCAACGCCGATTACCAACCCACTAGTTACACCAAAGCCCCTCAACCAGGACAACCTCAGCCCACCGGATTTACTCCCAACCAACCCGTAGCTCCGTTAGCTCCAGGCGTAACTGCTTCTAGCGGACCTGGGATTGGCGGACCTGCTGCCAGTGGACCTAATCTGGGCGGACCAGCTGCCGGCGGTATGAATAGTAATGATGGTGGTTCAGATCTACCTCCAACCCCGCCAACTAAACAGCCCAAAAAGATTTTTGGATTAGAGGCTCGTTCTTTAGCCGCAGTTTTAGGCTTAGCCTTATTCTTTGTGGTAGCTATGGGCGGCGTTTTAATTGCTTTGCGGCAGCGACAACAAGAAACGGTCGCTCCCACTGCTCCGGAATCTCGACCAGAGGCAGTGGATGAAAATGTTTGTACGGTGGGCTTTACCGTGGTGGATTATGAACGAGACGCAACTTGTACCAAAATTGCTTTTGAAAATGATGATACAAGTGGTCCAGTTAATTTTGACTTAATTCCTGACATGGAAGTTAACGAGGTTGAGCCTGGAGATGAAATTTCTTACGCAATCTCCGTCAGCAATACTGGTGATACACCTATTAGCGTTACTATCACTGACGTCATCGATACAGACGTATTTGAATTTGTCAGCACGAGTTGCCAGGGTGACGGCTATGATGCTGACACCAACACCCTCTCCTGCCAAATAGACAACCTGCAGATTGCCAACAAAACTCAAACTAGCACACCCATTACATATACAGTTAAAGTATTGACTACTATTGATGAGACCACCAAGGCCACCAACACCGCCACTATTAAGCTAGATGGTGAAACCATTGCTTCTTGCTCTGAAACAATCACGATTGAAGTTGAGCCGGAGCCTTCTCCATCTCCTTCACCTTCACCATCTCCCTCACCATCACCAACACCAACACCTAAAGTGACTCCTACGCCGACTCCAACACCTAAGGTGACGCCCACCCCGACCCCGACACCTAAGGTGACTCCGACTCCAGTCGTCAAGACATCACCTTCACCAACACCATTAGCCCAATGTAATGAGGCTTGTACCGATAATGCTGACTGTGCCAACTCAAGTCACATCTGTTACCAGGGTAAATGCCGTCTCGATAGCAATGTGTCCAGCACCGTCTGTGCTGCCCCAGTGGGCGAACAGCCAGAGCTTCCAGAAGAATTACCAGAGTCTGGATCAGAAGATATCATCAACTGGCTGAAAGCTGGTTTCGGGGTGCTAGGTATCGGCGCCATCCTGCTGCTGCTGCTCTAATTACCTTAGTCCAACCCACAACCATACCTGCACCAACCAGCGCTCACCCTATCCGCCTCAATAAAGCCTGCTATAATCTAATATTGTTATAATTAGCCAAGTGCGCATAGCTCAATTGGCAGAGCGCCAAGCTTATACCTTGGTGGTTCTAGGTTCAAGTCCTAGTGCGCACACCAATTAACAAGCAATCTTATGAGCTATTA
>CAZYRN010000002.1:0-16098 GCA_964650185.1 uncultured Pseudomonadales bacterium | reverse complement strand
AGAATCGTCCTGACTCTCGCTTTAGCCAAATTAGATCCAAAGCCACTGCTTTTATTTCCAAGCGCTGGAAATTAGTCTTAATCTTGCTCTTTGCTTTGGCTGGAATTGTTTTTTGGCGAAGTCGAGCTACTCAACAAGATCAGCCAGAGCTAACTTTTGAACAGCCGCAGTATCGAAACCTGGCTAAAGTCTTAGAAGTATCCGGTGTCGTTGATGCTGATGAAAAGGCCAATCTGCGTTTTGCCATGGGCGGGAAATTGGTTTATTTGGGAGCTAAAGAAGGTGATTGGGTTAATAAATGGCAAACCATTGCCAGAATTGATCCGCGAGAACTGCAAAAAAGGTTGGAGCAGGACTTAAATTTATACATGAAAGAGCGCTGGGACTGGGAAAATACCCAAGATGAGTTTGACTACTCTGCTGAAGATCTCTCCACCCGCAGAACCATTGATCAAGAACAGTGGGACTTAGAAAATCAGGTGTTAAATGTGGAGATCAGAGATATTGCCATTCGTGAAACTTACCTATCGGCTCCATTTGCTGGCGTCTTGGTCAACTCTCCCGCCGACACCGCTGGTGTGACCCTACTGGCCACTGATGCTTTCGAGCTGATTAATCCTGACACTATTGTCTTTAAAGCCGGCGTCGATGAGGTGGATGTGGCTGAAGTGCAGTTAAATCAGCCGGCAAAAATTTACCTCGATGCCTATCCAGATGATCCCATTGAAACAAGTGTTCAGTATGTGGCTTATACCAGCAGTGAAGCTGCTACCGGCACCGTCTTTTTAGTTAAATTTCCGATCTTAGGTCAAAATTTGCTAGGCAAGTATCGGCTTGGTATGAATGGTGATGTCGAAATTACCACCGCTGTGAAAGATAATGTGCTGTCTATCCCTTACATTGCTACTCGAGAAAGAGATGGCCAAACTTATGTAGATGTCAAAGTTGGCGACAATGAGTATGAAGCTCGTGAGATCAAAACTGGTCTCGAAACTGAAGATTATATAGAAGTTGTGGAGGGATTAACCGAGGCTGATCTAGTCCTCATTCCTGAAATCTAATGTCACTCTTGCAGTTAAAAAAAGTCACCAAGCATTACCGGTTGGGTGAAAATATCATTAAGGCACTGGATGAAGTGAACTTCACGGCTGATCAAGGCGAATTTATTGCCGTGATGGGTGCCTCTGGTTCAGGAAAATCTACTTTCCTGCAGGTGGCCAGTATGCTGGCTGAACCATCTGCTGGTGAGATTTATCTTAAAGGTCAGGAAGTGACTACTTATGATGAAATTGAACGCGCTCACTTGAGAAATCGGGAGATTGGCTTTATCTTTCAGCAGTTCAATTTACTTCCCAAAACTTCAGCTCTAGATAATGTGGCCCTACCGTTAATGTATGCCGGTTATACCATGGTTCAGCGGCACCGGCGTGCTCAAGCTATGCTGGAGAGAGTTGGACTGGGAGACAGACTGCAAAATGCTCCTAATCAGCTCTCAGGCGGACAACAGCAGCGGGTGGCGATTGCGCGAGCTTTAGTTAATGATCCTGCGATTATTTTTGCTGATGAACCAACTGGGAACCTTGATTCTAAAAGCGGCGCTGATATTGAGAGAATTTTGACTGATCTGCATCAGGAGGGTAAAACTATCATCATGGTTACCCATGAACTCGAAACAGCTCAAATTGCCGATCGGCTGGTAACTTTAAAAGATGGCCGAGTTGTCAGTGACGAAAAAATTTCGAAAAAAAATAACCAGAAAAAATCTCAATCTAAAAAGATATGAACTTAGGCAACACTTTTACCATCGCCATTAAAGCTCTCTGGACTAACAAAGTCCGGTCATTTTTGACTATGCTGGGGGTGATTATTGGTGTCGGCTCAGTGGTGCTGCTCACTAGTATTGGCACTGGTCTACAAAAATATGTAGAAGATCAGTTCGCCGGTCTAGGAGCTAATACCTTGTATGTTGTACCAGGAAATCCTTTTGGTGAGGGCAGTTTTGGCCCGAATGAACAGGCTTTTGTCGAAAGCACCCGACCAGTTTTAAAGCGAAGTTACCTGAGAACTATCTTACGGGAAAATCGTGATTTAATCCGCGATGGCGTGGTGAGTGCCGTGGGTGTAGCTGAAGCTAAATATCAGGAAAGCACAGAGCGCGTGACACTTTATGGGGTCACTCCCAATTACGAAACCGTCCAAAATACACTGGCGGAAACCGGCCGCTGGTTTACTGAGTCTGAGGAACAAAAAGGCGACCGAGTGGCATTGCTGGGAGCTGAGATTGCGGCCGACCTCTTTGGCCAAGTTGATCCAGTAGGTAAAAAGATGATGCTCGATGGTAAATCATACCAAGTTTTGGGCGTGATTGAAGAAAAAGGCGGCGGTTTTGGCGGACCTAGCTTTGACAGTTACGTTTATCTTCCCCTAGAAACACTGCAAAGTGATTTTAATGTGGAGTTAATTGATTCCTTTATTCTGCAGGTAGTTTCACAAGATCAGGTAGAAGAAGCCCAAGTCAGAGTGGAAAATAGTTTATTGGCAGAATTAGAAGAGGATGAGTTCTCAGTCATAGATCAAACCCAGCTACTAGACACAATTAACAGCATCCTGGGCGTCCTAACTGCCGGTTTGGGAGCCATTGCCGCTATTTCCCTGGTGGTCGGAGGGATTGGCATTATGAATATTATGCTGGTGTCTGTGACTGAAAGAACCAAGGAGATTGGTCTGCGTAAAGCCTTGGGTGCTACTCCCAATGTTATCTTGGCTCAGTTTTTAATGGAAGCCGCTTTACTTTCAATTATTGGCGGTTTAATCGGTATTGGCATCGCTTTTGCAGGCTCACTAGCCATCCAAAGTGCTTTTCCAGCTCAAGTGACTTGGCAAGCGGTTGCCCTAGCCTTCGGCGTCTCAACCGCAGTCGGATTAGTTTTTGGAGTAGCTCCAGCTAAACGTGCCGCCAGTCTTTCCCCAATTGAAGCGCTGAGATATGAGTAAGTTCTTTATCTCTATCAAGTAAGTTTCTCTCACTATTCTCAACTATCTTGGCTAGAGCTATACTGTTAGACACATGAAAAATCTCTTTCCTAAACTGATCTTGCTGGTTTTAATCCTTGGCAGTGGTTATTACTTGCTGCAACAGCAAGGCATTATCTCTGCTCCAAGTCTTAATCAACAGTCAACCTTACCCATATCCGGTGAGGTTAAAGGCAGTTCTGATTCTCTCACCACCCAAGCCGGTACTTTGTCTGAACGAGCTCAAGAAGTCGGTCAGCACGTAGGCAATGTCTTAGGCACTTACGTCCAGCCTGCATCTGCTCCAGATAATGAGACTAATTCCAGCAGCACCAAGCCGCCTCTCCACGAACAAGCCTTCGAGTACACTCGCTATCTTTACTGCCAACAAGTGGTAAAGGATTATGAACAGCAGTACTCAACTGCTGAGTAAGAGCATTCATGAGTAGAGTTAATTAATGAAAATTTAGAGTTTAGCTCTAATTTGAATTTCCGCTGCCACCTCATCTTTATCTTTACCATATTTCAGCCGTGACAGCTCTTTAATCATCTCCGCCAATTTAGGATTGCGCATTGCATTCTGTTGATCCATATCTTTCATCAAAGACATGCTAAATGGCTCTACCGGCTCATTATTGACGATGGTTTTGATATAAACGTGATATTTCTCAATATTAGTCAAATCTTGCTCATTAAAGGTTGGAGAAAACTCATGCTGCAGGAAGTTGGCATCTGAAACGCCAATTCTAAAGCTGATCATGGTACCAACGTTACCAAAGACAGCATTTTTAACCTCTTCATCAATCTGGGAGATGTACTGATTCGCCACAATCAAATTCAAACGATATTTTCGCGCCTCAGACAAAATGACCGCAAAGTCTTCAGTGGCATAGTTCTGGAACTCGTCCACATACAGGAAAAAGTCTTTCCGATCTTCCATGGGCATATTCTGCCGGCTCATGGCTGCGGTCAGAACTTTTGGCACTAAGATCAAACCTAAGAACTTAGCATCTTCTTCACCTAAAATGCCTTTAGCTAAATTACACAAAATCACTTTCTGCTCATCCATCGCCTTCCTAAAATCAAAAGCACTAACTGGCTGGCCAATGATGTTTCGCATTGTTTTATTGGTCACAAAGCGGCCAAACTTAGACACAATGTAGTCCAAAACCTCAGATTTATGAAAATCAGAAGTCTGAGCAATCTGGTCAGTCCAGTAACGCTTCACGACTGGATCTTTCACGTATGGCAAAATCTCTTCCACGTACTTACTGTCAGTTAAAGCACGAACCAGCTCAATGAAAGTCGCCTTTTCCTGATACATAATCGTTAGCATGGCATTTCTAATAGCGTGCTCAAACCGAGGGCCGATAATACCTGTCCGATGCGGGTCATAAAGTTTGTACATCAAGTTAATGACAGAGCTCGTGACGAAATGCATCTGCTCCTCATTTTCAGCCTCCATGATGTTCATACCCATCGGCCGCGCTAGATCAGAAGGATTGAAATAAATCACATCCTCAGCTCTTTCAGGCGGCATCAGTTCCAGAATATCTTCCACAAAGTCACCGTGCGGATCGATGGCACAGACACCATGTCCAGCAAAAATATCCTGCAAAATTAACTCTTTCAAATACTCAGATTTACCTGTACCAGTTTTACCGACAATGTACATGTGCCGGCGGCGGTCATTCAGGTTCATGTACACTGGCCGCTCTTCACCGCGATAATAAGATTTTCCCATGAATAATCCAGAAGTGGGAATCTCATTGGGGGCTGGGGCATTTTTAGCATTCAGCCAAGTAATATGATGCGTTTCAACGGTTTTATTGGGGAAGTGAAATAGCGTTGCCAGCTCCTCAGTATTAAGAATTGAAGTACTGCGATTCAGTAAAGGCATGTAGCGATAGAGAAAATCAATCATAAATAAGTGTTTAAAGTAAATCCGCACCCCCTTAAAGCTGTTGTAGGCGGAAGTAAACTGAGCAAAAGCACCTTTGATATTGCTCAAGTGAGAATCAGCGGTAACTTCATTTTTAGCGGAAACTACCATCCGAATCGCCACTCTAAATCCTGGTTTCTCCACTTTACTGCCCACCGCTTCCATCTCTTTGGGATCATGGCCATAAGTCGCCTTATCTGGATCAGCTTCTCTTTTCTTTTCATTGCTAATGTAAGAGCGGCCTTTTTTCTGCCATTTTTTAGGAGCCGGTTGAAGTAGGAACTGAATAATGGCACCCTCGCCCATGGCCATCTTAGACAAAGCGGAAGTAATTAAAGATAAGCCATCAGTCGGCAGGTCTTTGTAAGTTTTCACTGGCATGTAATCTGAACTACTCAGCTTCAATGATGCAAATGAGACTTTGCCAGTCTCATTAAAGATGTTTACTTCATCAATTTCTTTAATCTCAGCAGAAGGATAAGCACCGTGAATCTGTTTCTCGACTAAATCTCTAATATTGCGCGGGCAGTTAACGTGAAATTCAATCTTTTCTTTTAAAGCCACTATTTCAAATGAAAACAAATCTTCAGGTTTCATAAACTGGAGAAAACCAGATTTTTTCAAAGAATAAAGACCAGCAAACATCTGTTCAGCCGCATCAATTTTAATCTCATTTTCTCGAGGTAATCTAACTAATAAAGTCACAAACTGTAAGGCGTAATCTTCTCGGCGGCGGTTTTTTAGCCACTGGATGAACATGTAAAAAAATACACCCACGACTGCCAACAGTAATAACAGCAGCACAAAAGAAATTCCCCAGGAAATGAGACGATTGAGCAGCTGGGTTGGATCAGTGTTCATGATGACGACTCTCCCTGAAAGTCTTGATAAACTACACTACCGCTAAACATTTTCATCAGCTTATGGCTCCATTCTACTAGCCAGCGAATGCTCCAGTGTGGGGACTTTTTCAAACCGGTTTTTTCAATCTCTTCCGTAATGGGCAAGACGACCACCGGTTTTTTAACGGTCTTATGATTAAAAGCGATGTCTGTCTGGCCATCTGCCACAATGATTTCTTGAGGTGTCTGGTCTGAGTTCTGCTCTACTTGCTGCAGATAATTCTCCACCTCGACTGGAATTTCCGGCTGTGGCTCATACTCAACCTGCTGCAGCCCGCCGCCTGCTTCAATAGCAGGAGATTCAGTACTGCTGGTGACCACTGCTTCTTTAAAACTCGTCGTTGAGATTGTCTGAGGGTTGAGGGTGCTGGCTGGGACTGCTGGTGTTGAGGTTGCTGGTGTTGGGGTTGCTGGTGTTGGGGTTGCTGGTTCGGCGGCAGTCTCTAGGGCGGTGGCTGCAGTCTCTGTTTCAACTTCATCAAGCACTTGCTCTAAAACTGCCAACTGTGCCTGAGTTGAGGGTTCAGCGGGAAATGTGAGCGCAGCAATTGTTTCTGGCTCCGGTGCTGGCTCGGGTGCCAACGCTGGCTCGGGCGAAACTAGTGGCTCCGGCGCCCCCGCTGGCACAACGAGTGTTTCTTCATCTGGCTGGTCGGTTGGTGTGGATGAAACAGCAGCTGGATCTGTAAAAGAAGTCCGGATGCGGCTCATCAGGGCAGAATCAAACATGTCTACATCATATCATTCGCCAAGTAGTACAGCTAGCACTCTTCCCACTCGATTTCTTGAGATAAGTCTAGAAATTTAACTTGATCGCCCGGCTGAACACCCATCTCGGCAGCTTTGCCTGCCGGCACCTCTAGCACCAGTTCAACTTCTTGTTGAGGCTGATACAAAGGTAATGCAGTCAATGGAGTATTGGGCTGAGGCGCAGGCACATCGGGCGTGATTTCGACGACTTGATTGTGAGAAATCCAGATTAAATCAAGATCAAACTTCATCTCTCTCATCCAAAAACTTGGTTTTTGGGCATGGTTAAAGATAAACAGCATCCCAGTCGCACCAATTTCATCCCGACCGCTTAAACCCTGAGTGATGCTGGCAGGTGTATTGACTACCTCAACCGTGATGGGTGAGCTGATGGGTGCATTATTGGCAGTGTCACCAAACTGTAGCTGCGTCAGCTGATGAGCAGCAAACTGCGCTGCCAACTCAGTGCCGCAAATTGACTGGGATGCGGATTGAGAGGCTGAATTTGATGAAGGTGACAAATAACGAGGGTCATCACTTGCCCCACGCAACCGCTTCCAGCCGCTGGCTGCTACATAAATCAATGCCACCAGCACCAGCACAAAAATCACCACTAATGTTGGAGTTATTTTAGCTTTCGGTATTTTGGAGAATGATTTTTGATTCATCTTTTTTTCACCTTTTGGTAATTTTTCTGATAATAACCATAAACAGCGCTACTAGCAAAACTATTAGTAAAAAACCCTGAGTTATGCTTAAATTTGTGCTGATCAGATGCGTCTTATTTATTCTGATGAATTCCAACAATATTCTAATTATTGAGTAATAGATAATATAGGTCAAAAACCACCAGCCGCTCCCAATCTTAACTACCGAATCTTTACCGGAACTAAACCCCCAGACAAAAAATCCAAAGCTAAGCATTAAGAGTGACTCATAAAGAAACAGCGGGTGAAAAGTGGCAAATTTTTCATATCCTGCGGCACGCTGTTCGGGTGCAATATAGATCGCCCAAGGGAGCTGGCTAGGTAATCCATACAACTCTTGGTTAAAGAAGTTCCCCCACCGACCCAATGCCTGAGCGAACGGCAGGCCAAAGACAGCTAAGTCTAAAACTTTGACCGGTTTTACCTTAAAAAGGTGCTTGGTAAAACTTAACCAATTAGCCAACCACAAACTCAGCACACTTCCCACCATACCGCCGACAATATTTAGTCCGCCTTGCCAAATAGCCCAAACCTGTTGCCAATCCCGAGCGTAATATGACCAGTTTAAACCAACATAACTTAGCCTAGCTCCAATTAAGCCCCCAGCCAGTAATAACATCGCGACCCGCCACCAATCCTCACTCTTCACTCCCTGTTGCAGGGCTTTTCGCTCGCTCAGCCAAATGCCTACTAAAATTGCCAAACCATGAATAAGACCGTAAAGATGAAAATTAATCGGCCCCAAGCTAATGCTATTGATAAGATAAAATCTTTTTAACTGATTCATCAACTCTTTCTTTAAATGTTTCGTCCTGTTCATAATTAAGGATGAGTTGGGCCATCACTTCATCAATTTCCTGACTGGAAACTAAAGGTCCAAAAACCAGCACATCATTGCCAGCGCGCAGTGCTTCCTCAGCGCGCACTGGTAAAGATTTCAACTCAGCAGTCTCAGCTTGATGACCAGCTGCCGCCATATCTAATGCATCTGTAAAGATCAGAGTCGAGTTGAAATTAGTTGTTAAATCTTGCAGACAAGTGCGATTTAAGGAGCAGGGCACCTCATCAAAACGATTGACTATGCCCACGTGAGTGGTCATCACACCTAGATAGTCATACTGACTAAGCAATCTTTGATAAACAATTAAATCTGCCTCTGTTAACTCTACTCTGGCAAAATTGAAGTGAAGATCAGTTCTGGCACTGCCGATACCGGGAAAATGTTTCAGCACCGGCAACAGTTGGTAATTAGCATACTGCTCGATCAACTCTCCAGCTCTGGCAATAATCACTTCTGGATCGGAGCTGCAGATCCGATTACCTAAGCTGGAACTGCTGGAAGCCACATCAACAACTGGCGCAAAGACAATATCAATTCCCGCCGCCTGCAGCTCCTGTGCTGAGCTGCTGAGCCACTCTTCCCGCTCATTTTCCGCTAAATTACACAATTGCTGCCAACTAGGCAGCTGAGTAAAACCAGCACCTGACAACCGCTGCACCGAGCCACCTTCATGATCCACTGCCACCAATGGCTGGTGCAGTGCAGATTCAGTCTTAATTTCTGCCACCGCTGCCTGAGCAGATGAGGTCGAAATCTGATTGCCAAAGAGCGTCACTACACCTGGCTGGTGGAGCCGAACCCAGTCTAAATCAGCGGAAATAGTGCTTTCAGCAGTACTTAAATTTAGGGGAAAAGCTATTAACTGAGCCACTTTTTCCTGGGTAGATAAATTTGCCAAAATAGCTGCTGCCGGATCTTCAGTGACGGGAGGGGTGGGAGTTGGCTGCATCAGCTCCACCACGGGCTGGAGTTGGGCAAACGGCTTAGCGTAGTAGTTATAACCCAGCAAGCCAGCTAAAAGAGCCAACAATAAAATAAATAAGGCGGTGCGATAATGCATACTCATTCCTGATTCTGCCCACTTTTTTTTGATTGATCTTTTTTCACTTCTACCTCGGCTTCTTTTAACTGTTTTACTTTCCACATAAATAATTTAGCCTTACTGCGCGCATGTTCAGCGTCCATGACAAAAGTCCGAGCCGCTTCTAAGATCGAACGATTGGTGGTTTTAGCCAGTTTAATATAAAGACTTTTATGCTTTAAATCATCCAGCTCTGCCGCCAGCCGATAGCCAAAATCCTGAAATTCTCGAGTAATATATCCCCCGCGATCTTCCAGCTGATAATTGTCAAATAATGAACCCAGCGGCTGAAAACCTGCTTTTTTTTTCTTAGCTTGATCTTGATCGGTCATTAGCTTAATTATAGTGGTTAAATCAACAATTACTAAGGGCGTCTCAAAGCTTGGCTAAAAGCTCAACTCAAAACTCAGCTAAGTACGGTGTTCTTTGATCAATAAACTCATAATGACTCCAATTGCCGCTAGTGCAAATAAAGCAGACCACGGATTTGGCACCAGCCAAAAAATCAAAGCTATTATCAGCCAAAATAAGATCGCAGCTAGACTAAAAATCATCTCTCGATAGACAAAAAAGGACAGCGCCTGACTTCCCTTACCTCGCTTCATCGACTTTACATCAAAATACAGCCAGTGAAAGTTGGCTGTTAGCCTGTCAAGAGAGTCTAAAATTGCCACCTGCCAGAAATTCCACACTTGCATCCTTGCTATCCAAATTAGCGACAGCAAGCCTCCAGAGGCAAAAAATGGTTTTCGAGTCTTATTTTTATCTAAATAAACGCCAATGCTAAAGCTAATCAGCAGTGCCGCAAACAAGGAGACAGAATACAAAAAGCCTACTTTTTCAATAGAGCCAAGCAAGAGAAAAACAAATAGCGGCCACAGTAAAATTGCCGCATCGTTAAAGTAGCGGCCAGCATAAGCGGTGGCTAATCTGACAAAGGTCCGATCCTGTAGCCACTCCCTAAATTCCTGCCAGCTAACTTCATCTTTTTCTCGAGGCAATTTCAACTGATAGATCACTGCGATTACAGCCAACAACAGCACAATTCCAAAAATCATTAAGGCTTTATACCCATAAGTCACCACTAGTAATCCACCCAAAGCCGGCGTTAACACGCTCGCCAACTGGACTAAAACTTGAATCATACCCATATTGCCTCCCAAGTGCCGTTTTTGAGCAAAACGAGTCAGCAGGCTGTAGTAACTCGGCCAGAAAATCACAATGGAGAGGCCATAAGCCGCCGCCGCACCCATCAATAGGATGCCCGGATGCACTGATTGATATAACAACAGTAAAAAAATGGCATTCACCACAATGCCGATGGAGAGCACCCGCTGATAACCTAAAGCCAAAATCATCTTGCTGATGGGAATGCTGAAAATCAAGATAATGACTCGTTGCACCAAATAAAATAAAGCAATTAACAACAAACCTTTTTGCAGGTCAGTTCCTGGTAAAAACTGCCAGAAGGGGTCATTGGCTCCTACTTCAAAGAGATAAATGGGAATTAAAAACACCGCCAATTTGTTGACGAGATCCCGCAAGACTCTCACTATCTGCAGTGAAAGGATATTTCTTGAGGTATCAATAGATTTTTGCATGAGCAGCCGAGGCGCCTGCAATGGTTTTTTAATTAAATCGTGCATGAATCTGTTCGACAGCTTGCTGAATAATAGATGTTAAAATTTCTGATTCTGCTGGGGAAAAATTCATTAACACATATCTGTCTGGAGAAGTTTGCCGCAAACCCTGCCGGCCATCAACTCCGATGCGTACATGCCAAAAATCCGCGGAATCTAGCTGATCATAAATGGACAACAGACCGTGGTGTTGTTTTGGCCCCACTCCGAGCTGAATTTTGTAATTACCCAATTCAAGATCAAGGTCATCATGAATCACCCACAAATCTTGACTGATTAATCCAGGATGTTTTTTCATCACATACTTTACTGCTTCACCAGATTTATTCATAAATGTCTGCGGCTTAATCAATAAAAGTTCTTCAGTCCCACTTTTTAGCCAACATTCTTCCAACAGCCCACTCTTGCTCTTACTCCAGCTTTTGCCTTGAGCTAACTCATCCAAAACCATGAAGCCGACGTTATGACGGCTCCGCTGATACTCTGGACCTGGATTTCCTAACCCTACAATTACTTTCATACCGACATTCTAACAACGCTGGTATACTAACGCTATGAGTGAACAACCCTACTTTTCCATCATCATCCCCACCCTCAATGAAGAAAAATACCTGCCGAGATTACTGGAAAACTTGACACAGCAAACTTTTACTAACTTTGAAGTGATTCATGTTGATGGCAATTCTGATGATAAAACAGTCCCTGCTGCCAGTCAGTTTCAGGGTAAATTACAGCTTCAAAGCATCGTCGTCAAGAAAAGAAACGTCAGTTATCAGCGCAATGTGGGAGCAACCAAAGCTCGAGGTGAGTGGATAATTTTTATGGACGCCGATAATCTACTGCCAAACTACTTTTTAGATGGAGTGAAATACGCCATCGCTAAATTTAACGACTTTGATGTCTTTAGCACCTGGATGGGAGTTGACACCGGCCGCACCAGAGATGAATCCATTGCCCGAATTATCAATGCTGGCATTGAAGTTTACTCCAAGGTGTTGAATAAACCATCCGCCTTCGGAGCTTTAATTGGGGTAAAAAAAGTTGTTTTTGAACAAGTTCGGTTTGACGAAAACCAGCAAATTTTAGAAGACTCACTTTACATTAAAGATATTATTGATGCGGGCTTTACATTTCGCATTCTGAAAGAACCTAAGTTTTACTTCTCTTTCCGCCGACTTGATCGCGAAGGCTCCTTAAAAATGGCCCGAACTATCGCTGTTACTCAACTGCAGTATTTGCAGGGTAATAGCTTTGAAAAAAAGAATTACGGCTACACCATGCAGGGCGGTCAGTATTATGAAGAGATCAAACCGCCATTTTTACAAAAAGTCCAAGATTTTCTGCAGACTGCTTCCAAAAAACAACTCAAGCAAGCTCAGAAAATTATTGATTCACTGACGGACTTTGATTAAATTTGCTGAAGTTCAGCCACAGTCGTAGCCTGCTCCCAGTGTTTATCATCTCTGAATTTAATTAGCCGAGGAAATCTAAGAGCGACGCCCGCGCTATGTTTAGGAGATTTAGTAATTTCATCAGCCGCCACCTCAATGACAATCGCCGGCGCCACCCACACATCTGGGAATAAGTCTTTATCGACTACATACGGCGCAGGCTTTTGCTTAACAGCTGCTTCATCACAGCGCTGTTTCATCTCGCGAAATTGATCGTCACTCAAACCAGTCCCAATTTTAGTAATGGTCTTAATATCCCGCTCTTGTTCATCAACCACCCCCACTAAAATCGCTCCAATTCCAAACTGCGACCGCTTCCCCTTACCGGCATAATAACCCATGACGATGACATCAACTGTATCGCTGAGTTTGCCTTTAGTGCCTTCTTCCTCCTTCATCTTCACCCAGCGCCAGCCTTTGCGGCCGCCTCGATAAGTTTCATTGACTTGCTTCATCAACGCCCCTTCTAAACCCAGCTCTAGTTGCTGATGATGGTAGGCCTTCACCTCAGCTGCCTGATGAGTGCGAATGTAAGGTGTCTGATAAAAAGTCTCCGTTTCTTCAAACACGGCCGCCAATTTTTGTTTTCGCTCGACTAAAGGCAGATCAATCAGCGGCTGACCATCCAGCTCCATGATGTCAAAGACATAAAATCTGAGCGGAATTTCAGCAGCTTGCTCAGCCACATCATGCTTGCGTTTCCGGGTCACTGTCCGCTGGAAAGGAAGTAGTTCATCAGTAAGCGGATCATAGCCAATGGCTTCGCTATCCAAAATACAACTTTCACACTTAAAAGCGGCTAACGCCTCATCCAGCTCAGGCAGCATGTGAGAAATATCTTCCAAGTTACGCGTATAGGCCACTGGCGGCTGACCTTGGTGCAAATGAATCTGAACTCGCAAACCATCATATTTTGGCTCAACCAAGACTTCACCCATTTTCTCAATAACCTCTTGAGCAGTATTTAAGCGCTGGGCTAAAGCTGGCACTACCGGCACACCGTTAACCACTTGATAGCTGGCTAGTGCTTCCTGCCGATCTGAATCAGAGGTGGTGAATAAATAAGTCTGAGCCAATTGCCCTACATCGGCTCGTTTATGATAGGCCTCTTCCAGTAAGTCGCGCTCAGATTTGTCACCAGTTTTGGCCCATGACAAAGCGTCGATGATGGTCATAGTTGAAAAACCTAGTCTTAACTTGCCCATCACAATTCGTGTCACATAGCGAGCTGACAATCCATCCACTCCTTCCAACAACTCGAGCAGACTTTGCACTTTTCGCTCTTGAGAACCACTGCCTTCATCTTGGGCAATTTTCGTCAACAGCTCAAACACCTGCAAAATGGAGCGACCATTCGTTGGAGCTAAATTAAGTTCTTCAATTACTTCTTCAGCCACTAAACCCAAATCACCCAAACTTTTAAACTTTTTAATGACTAATGCTTCAAATTGAGTACTATCTTCTTCGCCAAATAAGTTAGTTTGGATAGCAGCTGAAGCGGCAATCGTCGCCTGCTGATGTTGTTCCAGCAGTCTAGTTAAAGTTCGTTGGATCATTTTTGTGGAGAGATGAAACTCAAGCGACTTGTACTCCGGCACCAACCTGCCTTGCATCAAATAGGTTGCCACTACCACTTCTTCCTGGTCAAATTTTTGATAGAGCTGCGCTAACAGCTCAGTCATTTCTAATCGAGAGGGAGTTTCTTCCAACTGTTTTAAGGCTTGGGCAAATTCAGCAAACTTCATAACTCCATTCTAATGGCTTTAATTTCTTTAGCTACTCTTTTAATGAGTAGGTCACACCTTTGGTCACACCATGCTTTGCCACCACACCTTTATCCATTAAATCTTTCATATCCCGTAAAATGGTATCAACTGATACGTTGGGCAAAACCCGCTGAGCATCATTAGAAGTAATTTCACCTTGATTTTGCAATAGTTCTAAAATGATAATCTGCCGTTCTGACAAAGCCACCTGCTGACCTAATTCTTTCTTTAACTTGAGATCCTTGGATAACTTAAGCACCTGGCTTTTAACTCGCTCAATTTCTAAAGCCAAGCCATAGCAAAAGTATTCCAGCCAGTAAGTCATGTCATGATTTTCAGTCTGTTGAACTGAAAGCAGGGCATCATAGTAAACTTCGACATCTTTATCAAAATACTGTTCCAAAGAAAAAAAGCGTTTAAAGTCATAACCAGAGGTATACAAACTCAACGTCGCTAAAGCCCGCGCTGTCCGGCCATTACCTTCGATAAAAGGATGGATATAAACCAGCTGATAGTGAGTCATGGCAGCTTTGAAAATGGCATGAATTTGTTTCGACTGCGGATGATTAAACCAGGTGAAAAAATCATCAATTAAGTAAGGCACTTCAACAGACACCGGCGGCCGAAAAACTACATTGCCGCCCGCCGCACTCTTCACAATCACTTGTTTAGTCCGGTAGCTGCCGATAAACTGCTCATCAATCAGTTTTTGCATGGTTAATTGATGCAGGGTTTTTAAAGTTTGCTCAGAAAAAAGATTTGCACTCAGCTGGTCATCCTGTTGATCAATCCACTTGATGACGTTGCGATAGTTAATGACTTCCTGAATGTCCCGCTCTCGGGCAATAATGCCAGTCTCTTTTTCCACTGATTCAGCGTCACTGGGAGATTCCAGTCGAACTACCTGCTGCGCCTGATCTTCAGTCAACTCATTGCCTTCAATCTTGGTCCCAAAATGAACCGTTCTCATCAGGGCATCATCACGGAATTTGGCTTCCCAAGCTGGTACCAGCGGTGAGTTTTCAATTAAAGCTTTAGCAGCTTCAATCCGATTGAGATAAGTTAAGAGGTTGTGAGTAATTTGATAGTGAGGCTGATACATATGAAGCTCTATTGTATCGCGATTTTTGCAAAATTTGCAGAGATAAAATTAAGCGGGGATTGATTGGCTAAATCAATTTAAAACAGTATAATGAGATATTATGGCAAATATAGAACCCCCTCAATCCACCAAAGACCTTCCTACCGCTCTGATCAAGAATATGATCGCACTTTCTACCAGCGGCTTCGGTTTGGTGGTTGCGCTAGCATGGAATGAAGTGATTAAATCAGCAGTAGAAACCTACATTAATCCTTACCTAGGTCAGGGCAGTGGGGTCATTTCGCTGTTAGTTTACGCCATCGTCATTACTGCTCTCGCGGTAATCATAACCATGCAGTTAACCAATGTGCAGCGCAAAATTGAATCTCTTTCAGAGCTTAAAGAAAAGCGCCGTCAACAGCGAAAAAAGAAAAAGTAGTAGCTATCAAGGCTAAATCATGTTGGGTATATTTGAAAAGCGCCGCCAGCGCCTGGCGGAAAATTTAGCTGTGGCTGAAACAGAATTGGCTGATGTTAATGAAATCATTACTGCCCTCACTAAACAGATTAATTATTATGAGATAATCCTCGCTACTAGGCAAGAAGAAATTTCTCATACCTGCAGCAAGCCGCCACGATTAACTGTCAAAAAAGCTCCAAAAAGATTGGTCGGTCGCCAGTATGAACCTGCCACTGCCGCCCTTGTCTTTCATAATGTAGATAAACTATTAGCCGCTGCTCATCAAGAACACCATAATCGAGTTAACGGTCGCTATGAAACCCGAGATCAACTGAAGAGCGAGGCAGAAATGTTAACTGCCCGCATTACAAAGCTGAGAGTAAGATTAATGAGATAGGACTATATCGCTGAACTGCCCAGCGTGGAAAAAGTCAGGCAAAATTTACTCAGCCACCCAGCAACTGA
>CAZYRN010000001.1:143822-159547 GCA_964650185.1 uncultured Pseudomonadales bacterium | reverse complement strand
CCCCTTAGTGAACCCGACGAGCTTATGCCCATCATGAGTTTTGACTAGTTATCTGTATGCCTGTTAAAGAGCTTCTGTTTCGCTGGATGCAGAGCAAGCTCCACAGCAGCAATTCAGAAACCAGTTTCTGTCAGTCTCGGATTCGCCGTCTCCCTGTTAAAAGGGTTGGGCAAGGACGATCTTGACAGAGCGGTAGTCCCGGTGAGAGGAGGAAACACAGCTCTAGCAAGATCAATATTAAGATTTAAAAATTATGAATGTGTGAAAGTTGCTGGCAGGCACATGGCAGGGCCTTTCATCATACTTGTTATAAGTAGAGTTAAATTTTCTTATAGGCGTAGAAGCTGCCGGCGCCTAAAACCATTAGACCAGCCAGCAGAGCGATAGTTTTGGTATCTAAAGCAGTATCTACCATCACGTGTTTTCCTAAAACCTGACCATCACGGAGGACAATTTTTTGTGATTGCTTACCTCGTTGACTGGCTTCCACATCACAAACACTTTCCTGACCGTAAGCACCAGTGGTGCAGTGGACTTCGATGTCTTGTTCTAATTCCTGAGTTTGCTCAACTGAATTGTCGTCATCACTGACACTTTCTTCAGCTAAAGCGGGGGTGACAGCTCCAAATAATAAAGCTAAGGTTACTAACAGTGATAAGGCAGTTGCTTTCATGATTTAAACTCCGCTATTTAATATTTGATTAATAAAGTTAATTTTTACTGATGTAGTTTAATACACTAATGACAATTATATAGCATATTGTCACTATGTCAATAGTTATAAGATGTTAGCAGATGTGATACTTCAATTGACTAAAGTTATAAGAAATTTAAAAAAATTGCTGTAATGAAGCTTACATTAACCTTGTTTGGTTGGCCGTCTTTCTCAAAGCATTTCTGCCAATGTTATACTTAATTCATGTCAAAACTACCTTTGAACCGTCTCACTACTCGTCTGACTGCCCAGATGCTGACTTATTACTTTAACGGAATTGTTGACGCTAAAATCACTCAAGAATTTATTCACTACTATCAAACCAGCGGCCGGTCTTATCTAACTGAAAATACCACCACTCAAATGAGAGCCAAGTCTCTCTTAGAGGCCGGCGATCCACATTCAGTCGATTATTTAATTGGCTTGGCCTTTACCATGTACCGCACAAATGGCTATGGCAACTATATTATGGGAGTCAGAATGGAACGAGCTCTCAAGTCTCGATATCATGCTCAAATCAGTGCGATGTTGGCGGACTATTGTCATCGGCTTGAAGCAGAGCTCGAGGTTTATCACAATTATCAGGAAGAGAAAGATGGCTGGCTGCCATTTTTCGGCTTTTGGCTGGAGAATAGCATGGTAACCTTTCGTCAAGCTAAAAAGTTTGCTCAAGAGAAATTTGGCTATGAAGGTAAACTTGATAAGTATCAGATTGTTCGGGCTTGTCTAACTGTCCAGCGGCAAAACAGCGCTCATAATCTGGATGTAGCTCGCCGGATTTTAGCCAATGAGGCGCAAGGGGACATTAAAATAGATTTGTTAAATCAGGCATCTCAAGAGGTAGAGCTAAGTGATGTCTTTCTCAAGTCTTGTGCCTTGACGCAGCGTATCCAGGCAAACTCTGACAAAGCACTCATTGGGTTGCTAAAAGTGAGATTTCCCAGGGCGTTTATTAAGACACCAAGGTTGAGGTCGTTAGGTAAAAACTGATGCCCTGCTAGGATTCGAACCTAGAATAACACATTCAGAGTGTGTTGTGATGCCATTTCACTACAGGGCAGAAGTGACTGCCATAGTATACCAAATATTTTCTCAGCAAAAAGTGGTTAACTCGGGCGAGCCTCATTCCTTCATCTTTACTTCATCTTCAACTGATAAGGTTTAATCATGAATCGAGTTTTATTGGTAGATGATGATGTGCAGTTAGTTCAGGTATTGAAACTGGCTTTAACTAGAAAGGGCTATCAAGTTGTCTGGGCTGAAACTATTGTTCAGGCGGAAAAGTTAATCAAGCAGCATAACTTTGAGTTAGCTATTATTGATCGAGGTTTACCCGATGGTGACGGCTTGACACTCGTCGAAGACTTAGAACTGACACGCTACTTAACCAAAGTGCTGGTTTTAACTCAAGCGAGTAGCTCACAGGATAAAATATCTGGTCTGGAATCAGGAGCAGATGACTATCTCGCCAAACCTTTTTCTCATCAAGAGTTGATGCTGAGAGTTGAGAAACTGATCAATAAACAAAAAATGATCTGTCGAGAGTTAGTCAGTTATAAGGAGATGACGCTTTACCCCAGAACTGGGGAATTGATCTTAAATGACCAGCAGTTGCGTTTGCGCAAGAAAGAAGCAGCAATTCTCGAGTGTCTGATTAGAAATCAAGGTTTTATCGTCACTCCCCAAATGCTGTTGGATCAGATCTGGCAGGATGCGGCAGTTTTACCTCAAGATAAAACGATTGCTGTTTATATGAGGCGAATTAGAATGGCGCTGAATCGAGGCAATGTTTCGCTGCAAACAGTGCGAAATGTCGGTTATCGGCTAGTTTAGCTAAAATTATAAGTCTGTTTTTTTAGTATGGTAGCTATCTACTGGTCATTTGACTGGTTTTACTAGCGGCAGCTCCCAGGTAATGGTGGTGCCGGTGTGTCTTTTAGTCTGAACAGTAATCCGACCCTGAAACTGGTTTTTGACCACTCTTTTTACCCAACTTAAACCCTGACCTGATCCTGTTTTTTTAGTGCTAAAACCATCAGCAAACATGAATGATTTTTGAATAAAGTTCATCCCACAGCCGCCATCAACAAAGCTAAGTTGAAGTTTTTGGCCAAGTTTTTTGGCCGTCAGCATCACCAAACAATTTTTTGTATGATCGGGATATGACTCAATCGAGTTGCGAATGGTGCAGATGACAGCTTCCTGAAAAAGCAATGAGCTGCCCGTGAGCAGCAACAGTTTATCGATCATCAGGTGAGTATTAATCACTACCTGAGGATATTGTGACCTGACTAAAGTTACAGCATTAAGCAAAGTTGTCTTGGCTGAAAACTGTTTATCTGGAATCTCTTGATTTAGTTTAAACAGCTGTTGCAGATATCTGGCATTAATTAGAGCCTGTGAGAGATAAGGAGACTGAACGGTGGCTTCATGCTGATTAGCTAACTCAAGATTAATTAATAAGCCCGTCAAGGGACTAGCCGCTGCATGATGAAAAGCACTGCCATAGAAAAACTTATCTAACTGAGCTGGATGGACTGCCATGCTGACAGTTTAAACTACAAAGATGAAGTTAAGATTAAGTTAAATTGAGGAGTCTTTGATTGGTAAATTAGGGAGTTGGTCTGTAATATCCCAAATTTGCAGACAAGGCGCATAGGCCGGACGGCAGTATTGTCTCATCAATGAATTATCATCCAGATTCATCTTGAGTCGGTGGTTGTTCACAATCAGATAGACTCGGTCAAAATCTTGAGC
The DNA here is from genome assembly GCA_964650185.1 of uncultured Pseudomonadales bacterium. Lineage (GTDB taxonomy): Bacteria > Patescibacteriota > Microgenomatia > UBA1400 > PJMF01 > CAZYRN01. Next base: position 156,075 of record CAZYRN010000001.1, on the reverse strand, counting down.
TCGCTGCCAAAATGGCTCAGTGATATTTTCAACCGGATAACCAATCCCTTCGACATAAATATTACTCACATCCTTTTGGTGTAAGTACATCAAAACACCATCGGGCATGGTGCCAAATGATCCTTCTGTAGCAACTGCCACTGTCTGGTGTTGCGCCTGTTCTTGAATAAATGCCACCGCTTTAGTAATTCCATAACCAGCTGACCACTCATACAAGTACTGCTCTTGATCAGAACTAACTAGCGGCATCTTGGTCACATCCGTTACCGAGTAAAAAATAAACTGGGCTGAGATAGCCATTAGATTTGCTAAAAGCAGTACAAACAATAAAGCAGAAATCAGATACTTCCAGCCTAGCTGGGTTTGTCTTCTAATCCAATCAACTAAAGTCAAGCCGGTGACAGCTGCTCCAGCCGTAAAAAAAATACTGACTGGCAGCAGATATCTAGCATAAACGACTCTGCCCATGAGACCAATTGGCAGTAGAAATAGGATTGCAGACCAGAATAGGACATGACTCATGCGTCGCTGTTTTGGTTTAGGATTAAAAAGTCCTACCAGATTCAGGAATAAAATTGGCCAGGTTAAATAGGTGAAGAAGTAGTAGAAGTAGTTGGGGAAATTAATAATCGTAGAGCGCCATTGACCTTGTAATATCACCTCTTGCCAGGGGTAGAGGAAATCACTGCCGCGGCCAAACAGTTGAGAAAAAGCTGGATGAATCTTTAATGCAAAGAATAAGGCTAATCCTAAACCAATACTTCCGCCAAGCCACAGTAATTGATGAAAGCGCTTTTGCCAACTACTTTCCTCAATTAAAGTCAGTAATGGCAGGGCAGGAATTAAAAGTAAAGCAGGGAGTTTGCTCCATAATGCTAGTCCAAAAGCCAGGCCGGTCAAGATCGCCCAAGGCCATTTACGTGATTTCGACACCACCATCCAGCCGCTTAAGACTGTTAAACTCATCATCAGAGTCATTAGGCCATCAGTTAAAGCCATGCGATGATGGAAAAACCAATAGGGCAAGATAGCCGTAAAGAGCATGGCTAAAAAGGCGGTCATCTTTCGCTTCGTCAAAGCATAGCTTAAACCACCCATCACCAGCATCTGCATTAAGCCAATGATGACGCTCACCACTCTACCAGCCCAGAGAGGATCACTACCTAATTTCAGCGCTGGCACCATCAGCCACATCATAAGAGGAGTTTTGCCATCATTTAAGGGGAAAAAGAGATATTGGCGCCAGTCATCTATGATAAGTTGAGCCCATCTGATGTAAATTGCCTCATCAGCAAATACTGGCAAATTCGTCAGTTGGTAGAGATGGGTAGCGAGGTAAAATGCGATCAAACCAGCGACTACCAGCCAAAAACCTATTTTTTTCATGATGATCTTAAATTCAATTATCTTTCAATTTTTCTATTGTAGCCTAGTCCGCTTGAACTGCCACAGCCAAAACCCAAAGGCAGCAATGACAGGCGGGATCCAAGTAATTAATAATTGCTGAAGCGTAACAGGATCTTCATAGCTTCCTGCCAATAAAAATGGCAGATAGCGGTACAAAGCTGCTATTGAAAATAAACTGAGGATAACCTGCCAAAACCGCCATTTTTGATTCATTAATGGCAGCCAAACCAGACTCCAGATCAGATACCAGGGTAAAAACTGTTTAGAGCGGGCTGTTAATAACGGCAGAAACAAGCCAATTGAGCTGAGTCCTGCCCAGTTTTTTACCGCCCAGCTTTCTAACTTAGTTAAGAGTTGTGGCAATGAGCGCAGCAGATTTTGAAATAAGGCTGAGTTAGACAGAATTAGCAGCAACCAGATAGGTGCTAAAACCAGAGTGGCTAGTTTTATCGAGATTGAGATGAGCAGTAAAATTAAAGAACCAAATATTTTTAAAAAACTAGGGCGCTTGACTACCATCATTAAGGCCGCAACAGCTGGAACCATCATCCAGAGGTCATTATGACCATTTCCCAATACTTCAATTAATAAAAGTGGATTGAAAAGCAAGCCAAAGTACCAAAAGAGTGAGTCATTGTCATTATGTTGGCTCCAGACTCGATTTTTTAAAACCCAAGCTAATAAAATTAAGCTCAGGTAGCTGAAGAGTTTAAAACTAATTAAGGTGGTGAGTAATTTGCCCATGCCTAACAGATAGGGCAAAATTGATAAGGCAGTCCAGCCATAAAAATAAGGGGCTGGAGTGTGTGTGTTGTGCATAAAGCGCACCCAATCATCTTGGGCAAAATCCAGAGCTGTTTGAACATGAGGATTGGCTTGGTAAACCACCACCATTTTTGCGTTAAAAAGATAGTTAAAGAGGTCATATGAAAGAGATGGATTGGCGAGCAGTAATGGTAAAGCTGCCAGTAAAGGCAAGTACCACTTAACATTTTTCAGTCGTGATTGGTGTTGTTTGAGCCACCATAAGATCAGCCCATAAGAAGCAACTAGCGCTGTAATTAACCCGAGATAGGAATAGCCTAACAGTTGGCGGTTGTTGAAGAAGTGCTGCCACATCCAAGTTTGAAATTGCCAATAAGGAGGCCAGCTCGTTAAAATGAGATTAGGCGCAGTCAGCGTGTATGAAAATACCGCATAAACAATTAACAGGCCGCTGTAGATCCAGATCGGTAGAGCTGGTGAAAATTTAGTGGACGATGTCATTTGAGCCGGTACAAACCGCGTACTTCAGCGATGCGGATTTTGATGATATCACTCAGCATTCGCAACGAATCCTTAATTGGACTAACTCGATTGGTCTCGCGGTGATGCCAAACGATGGGAATTTCTCTTATCTTGTAACCATATTTATTAGCTAAAAAGAGTAGCTCGACATCAAAAGCGCCAGTGAAGGCATCTCCTCGCTGGCGTTGCTTGCCATAAATTTTTAGAGCTGGGAAAAGCACTTCCGTGGCTGGGGCCGAGAACAGCTTAAAACCGCATTGAGTATCCAAGATGCCGGGAATGGCTAAAAACTGAACCAAAATGTTGAAACCACGGCCCATTAAATGCCGGTACCACGGCTCATCATCTCTGACTGATCCCACCATTTCTCTTGAACCAATCACCACATCATAGCCTTGTTCGGCATGAGGTAACAGCTTCTCAATTTCACTGATCGGTGTGGATTGATCAAAATCAGTAAATAAGCGCCACTGACCTTCAGCAGCCAGCATCCCAGCTTTAACAGTCGGCCCTTTGCCAGCGTGAATATTTTTAAGCAGTTTTACTCGAGGATGTTTGGCTGCAAATGCCTCTAATTCTGCCACTGTCCCATCCCGAGAACCGTCATCAGTTAAAATTACTTCCCACTCATAATCTTGATTTGTTAAGTATGAGATCACTTCATCCAAGCGGCCATCTTGGAGATTTTTCAGTTCGTTGTAGGAGGGAATTATCACTGATAGATAAGGTTTTGCCATAGCTCTAAGTATAGGTGATTAAATAAAACTTCTCCAGCTTAACTCTCTTTAATCTGCCTCATCCTTTTTTAAGACTGTGATTTCAGGACCTTGAGGAATTTCATAAACTTCCACCGGTTCTTTATCTGGAAAAACGACAATTTCATAGATGGGCGAATCAACGACTCGTTCTAACTGGCGATCCTCATTAATGATAAAGAGGGTTTCAACCTCGCCTCTTTGTTCGGTCTTGACTGGCGGCTTGTCAGTCGTAGAGAGGAAGTAGCGATAGTTTTGACCATCAATATCACCCGTGGCAGAGAGGAGGACTAAATTGTATTTTTCATCGACTGCTACACGGTCAGAAATGGTCTGAGCAACTGCTTTCATATCGGTAATGGTCCAGCCAGCATCAGCCAGCGGTAGTCTTGCCAAGTTATACTGTAAAAAATAAGCGGCAAAAACTAAGCCCAAACCCCAGCCAGTCAGCTTCAGCTTCTGGATCAGCCAATCTATCGTCAAGCCAAACATCAGACAAGTCACCGGGAACAAATAGGCGACATAATGATCAAAAATACTGTGTTCATACAAGGCAGTGCCGATAATGCCGGTGATCAGATAAGCGGTTAAGACAATTACGCCAGGTAGATATGGATGCTGGTCTTGATTTTTCAAGCCTGCTACTAGTTTCCACCCTAAAATTCCACTGACTAAAAATAGCAGTAGGCTATTAAGCTTTCTCACCTGACCAATCATGGTCTCAAACAAAATATGCATACCGCGGCCATGCATTTCGGTGACTGTCTTAATTAACTCTTGAGGGAGACTAGTTTGAGCGACGATCTTAAAATTTCTCTCTCCAAAAAGTAAATTACCGAATGCTTTTGCGTTGAGCCAGTCATGCTTAAAATCAAATAAAACCAGCGGTGTAAATGACACTAAGATGACCAATCCACCCAGGAAAGTTTGTCCCAGCTGTTTTTGAAGTTCTGTCCTGTCCTGTTTTTTCCTGCCATTTTGCCACTTTTCCCAGAATGAAATGAGCCAGATTATGCCGGCTCCACCAGCGGCAAGCATAGTTAAATAATGCAACTGTAGCAGGATGGCAAAACAAAGAGCTACCCAGATCCAGTGCTGACTCTTTTTTTGCCAGGCAGCATAGGTGAAGTAGATCATCAGAATTGAGACTAATGGAGCAAGATTAGGATTCCAGCTGAACCTGGTGTATGTCAAGATGACACTCGAGAAGGCAAAGAAAAAAGTCGCGATCAGAGCTGCTCGCTGACCGACAAGTCTTTTTCCCAAAAAATAAACCAGTGCTAAAGTAACGACACCCAATACTGCCACGGCATAAACTGGTCCCATTGGACTGGGGTAGCTGAGCCAGAGGAAGGGCAGCATGAAGTAGTAGTAAAACGGACCAAGATACATGTTTCCCACACTGGTCACTGGCCCAATGAAGACCAAATCTTGCTCAGTAAATATTCTTGATACCACTAAGGCATCTCGGCCCTGATCACCTAAAAATTGTAATGAATCCTGAAGATTGTAGACGCGTAACAAAGCACCTGCTGCCAAGATGAAGATCAGGATGGCTTGAACTGGCTTAAGCTGGCGCAGTGATTTGAGCAAGTTCATCTAAGATCTCTAGTTACTTCTTCCCTTTTTTCTGCTTCCAAATAAAAGTATTGTAGGCAAAAAAGTTCCAGAACAAACCGATTATGATGCCGATCATGACATACAAAGTGCCTGAATCAAATGGGAAATTAATTATTGGAATTGTCAGAATGGTAAAAAGTCCAAATAACTTTTCTCCCAAGGTTGCTACCAACAGCTGAATTAAAATTGAACCTGCTGAAGTCAGGTTGAATTGGACAAATTTAGCGGGAATTTGTGATACTTTCAGTTTTCTATCTGCGAAGGTCCAGATGTTATTGAGTGTAAAGTTAGAAACGATTGCAGTCTCGATACTTAAGAAGGTAGCTAAGATAAAGTTGGTGATGACGAAGAAACTAAATTCAGGCAAGGTGGCACGAAAAACCTGCAGCATGACCAACTGAATTAAAGTGCCGACTCCGCCTACTACTAAAAATTTAAAAATACGATGTTCTAAAATTTCTTGAAGTCGAACCTTGAAGATATACATAAGCGTGTTTTTGATGTACTCAGGACCTAGTTTTGATTGACCGTTAGTCCGGTCAATAAACTGAAATGGCACCTCAGTCACCTTAAATCCTTTCCTAATAGTTTTATGTAAAAAGCCGATTTGAAAAGTATAGCCGGTAAATCTTTCTGAGTTCATCTCGGGATGAACAGCTTGATAAACCTTTTTAGAGATAGCTCGATAACCGGTTGTCCAATCTCTAATTGAGAAGTCAGTCAGCACCACCATAATAATTAGGTTACCCACCACACTTAAAAATTTGCGGTGTAAACCCCAGTCAGCAGGAATGCCACCGCCAGGAATATAGCGAGATCCTAAAACAAAATCGTAACCTTGATCAATTTTAGCTAAAAACTGAGGAATTTTGCGCGGATCATGGGATAAATCAGCGTCAAACTCAAAAATAACATCAGCTCCTAAATTTTCAAAAGCTTCAGTCATGCCTTTAAGATAAGCCCCACCTAAACCAGCTTTTTGTTTATTAATCAGCAAGTGCAGTCTGTCATATTTTTTCTGCAGCTGCTGCACTTCTTGGTAAGTTTTATCCGGCGAAGTATCGTCAACAACTAAGACGTGCAGCTCCCAATCAGCCACCTGCTTAAAAACATCCATCAGAATCGGTACTACTTGACGGATATTTTCCTTCTCATTGTAGGTGGGAATGATAACTACAGCTTTTTTTCTTGTCATGGCAGACTAGCGTTCAGAATGACTTTCTAATTCTAGCTCAGAAGCTACCATTAACTGTACCAGCTCTTCGAAGCTGACACTAGGCTCCCAATTAAGTTGCTGTTTAGCTTTGCTGGCATCGCCAATCAGCAGATCAACTTCTGCTGGACGGTCATAGGCTGGATTATGACGGTAAATACTTTCCCAATCGTTGAGGCCGGCTGCCTGACAGGCAATTTGGAGGAACTCTTTGACCGAGTGGGTTTCACCGGTGGCAATCACATAATCATCTGGTTCATCCTGCTGCAGCATCAGCCACATGGCTTCAACGTAATCCTTGGCATAACCCCAGTCGCGTTTTGCATCTAAATTGCCTAGTTCCAGGTACTCTTGTTTACCGAGTTTAATGCGAGCGACGGCATTAGCAATTTTTCGCGTCACAAACTCAAGGCCGCGGCGGGGCGATTCATGATTAAAAAGGATGCCGGAAACAGCAAACATATCATATGACTCACGATAGTTGATGGTGATCCAATGTCCGTAAACTTTCGCTACACCATAGGGAGAGCGGGGGTAGAAGGGGGTATTTTCATTTTGAGGAGTCTGTTGAACTTTGCCAAACATCTCTGAAGAGCTAGCTTGATAAAACTTGGCTTTAGGACAAGCTAATCTCACTGCCTCTAAAACTCTGGTTACACCTAGCGCTGTAAACTCACCGGTTAGCACTGGCTGCTCCCAACTGGCTTTGACAAAAGATTGAGCAGCTAAGTTGTAAACCTCATCAGGCTGAATTTCCATTAAGGGAAAACTGAGTGAGTTTTGATCAACTAAATCACCAGAAACAAGTTTGAGCTGGGGATGATGAATTAAGTGTTCAATCCGGGCAAAATTTTGAGTGCTGGTTCTTCTGGTTAGGCCATAAACTTCATAGCCTTTCTCCAGCAGTAGCTCAGCTAAGTATGAGCCGTCTTGACCTGTAATGCCGGTAATAAATGCTTTTTTCATAATTGTTCTCTCCAGTATGCTAATACTCTGGTTAATGTTTCTGCTAACGGTATAGCAGGCTGCCAGCCTAGCTGGCTAATTTTGGAAATGTCAGCGATGGTGGCAGGAATATCGGCTGGCCTCATTCGCTCAGGGTCTTTTTCTATGGCAATCGGCACGGTTGACTGCTCAATTAATAGTTCTAAAACTTCTTGAATGGAGTAGCCGCGACCACTGCCTAGATTATAAACTTCACCAACTTGACCTTGATCCATCAGTAGAGCATAGGCTTTCACAATATCTTTGACATCAGTAAAGTCTCGGACAGCCTCCAAATTTCCTACCATGAGTTTTTCCTGTTGTTGTTTTTCAATAGCTGCAATTTGTTTAGCAAAGGCAGAAACGACAAAATCCGGAGATTGTCTTTCACCCAAATGATTAAATGGTCGAACGCGGATGATGTTTAACCCATAAGAGCGAAAGTAGGAGTAGCCGAGTAGATCCTGCATCACTTTAGAAACAGCATACGGACTAACTGGTCCTAGCGGAGTGGTTTCAGTTGCCACACCTTCACTTGTCTGAAAAAAATCATATTCCATGGCGCTGCCTACAATCAGTACTTTGGCAGCTGATACAACGTCTTTCACCGCTGCTAATAAATTAAGCTGCAGCTGTATGTTGTTGTCCAAAACTTGTTTGGTATTTTCGAAACTGCTGCCCACAGCTGCCAAGGATGCCAAATGGTAAATGTGATCTGGTTTTAAACGTTCAAGCAACTCTAAAGTGGCTGCCTGGTCGGTTAAGTTTAATTGATGAAAGTGATCAGCAGGCAGTAAATTAGCTAGATGACCAGGTTTATCAGAATATTGAGTCACATGAATATTGGTGAAACCTAGTTCGAGTAAATGTTCAACTAAATGGGACCCAGCGAAACCAGTGCCGCCGGTAATAAGTACAGTCGGTGTTGTGGCTGTCATGTTAGTGCTCTTTCTTTCTGCCAACTCCTAGATAAGTAAAACCCCACTCTTTGACAGTGGATGGAGAAAATTGATTTCTGCTATCAATAAAGAATTGCTTTTTATCAGATTTAGCCTCAGAGTAATCATAGGAAATAACTTCTGGCCACTCAATCACCGCCATAATAACATCAGCATCCTCTATCGCTTCATCTAAATCTTCCACCTGGGTAAAGTTTTTTGTCTGCAGTGGCCACTTAGCTTTTGGATCAAAGCCAATTATCTCTGCTCCTTGGTCGCTCAAGTAAGGAATAATGGTCAAGCTGGGTGCTTCTCGCATATCATCAGTGTTAGGTTTAAAAGATAAACCCAATACAGCTACCCTTTTACCTGCCCAGCCACCCACATCTTCGCCAAAAGCTGTCATCATTTCGGTAGCCCGCTTGGAGTTTAGTTCGTGAATTTTGTTAAACAAATTGTTTTCTTCGCCAACTGCTCGGGAGTAAGCCGCTAACTCGCTCACATCTTTAGGGAAGCAGGAGCCGCCATAGCCAAAACCAGGATACCAATAGTGCTGGCCGATGCGCTGGTCGTAACCAATGGCATTTATTACCTCTTGTACGTCTGCACCATTTTTTTCACATAAATCAGCAATTTGATTAATAAAAGTGATTCGGGTGGCTAAATATGCATTAGCAGCGTACTTAGACATTTGAGCAGATGAGGGTGAGGTTTTGACAATAGGAGCGTTAAAGGGTTTGTGTAGTTCCTCAAGACGAGCAAAAACCTTATCTTCGGTAGCGCCGATTACGACTCGATCGGGATGAAGCGTGTCATGGACAGCACTGCCCTCTCTTAAAAACTCGGGCAGGGAAGCAGTAAAAAAATTAACATCTGTATTAGCAGCAATTATTTCAGCAATAATATCTAGTGTGCCTGGGGGGACAGTTGATTTGATAGCGACGATAGCATCAGGCTGTAGGTGGGGTGCTAATGATTCAGCGGCTGCTTTGACAAACTTGAGATCTGCTTGGCCATCTGGTGCAGAAGGAGTGCCCACCGCGATGATAATGATCTCTGCCTCTTGAATTGCCTTCGGATAAAGATGGGTAAAGGTTAGATTGCCAGTTGCTTGTTGCTCGACCAGCAAAGATTTCAAATTTGGCTCGAAAAATGGTACCTGCCCGTTTTGAAGTGACTTGATTTTAGCTGGATCAATATCAAGGCCAATTACTTGATGACCAAATGAGGCATAAACAGCAGCTGACACCACGCCCACAAAACCAGTGCCAATAACGGTAATATTCATGAAAGTAAGTATAACACTACGGTATAATGTCGTGAAACATGACTATTAATCTATTGACGATTTTCCCAGAGTATTTTGAGACGCCTTTAATGAGTTCGATCATTGGGAAGGCTCTGACTAGTGGACTAGTTGAAATTAATGTCATCAACATTAGAGACTTTGCTCAAGACAAGCATCGGGTGACTGACGATCGTCCTTATGGTGGTGGGGCAGGCATGGTGATGAAAGTGGAGCCGATTGATTTAGCGTTGCGGTCTTTGACTGAACCAGGCAGAATACTGCTGACGGCGGCTAAAGGAGCGATGTTTAATCAAGCTAAAGCCCTAGAATTAGCGAAATTGTCGTCAATTACTATTATTTGCGGTCATTATGAAGGCGTGGATGAACGAGTGGCTCAACATTTAATCGATGAAGAAGTGCGAGTAGGCGATTATGTTTTAACCGGAGGAGAACCTGCAGCTTTAGTGGTGCTGGATGCGGTGATAAGGTTATTGCCAGGTGTGCTGGGAAATGAAGCTAGTTTAAGCGGAGAGTCTCATGAAGAACCTGGAAAATTAGCGGCACCAGTTTATACTCGGCCGGAAGAGTATCGAGGTTGGCGAGTTCCAGAAGTATTGTTAGGTGGGCATCATCAGCAGATTAAATCTTGGCAGGATGATCACACTCAGTACGAAATGAAAGTGGATAATCAAGGGGTCAGAACTAAGGTAAAAAATGCTACAATGACTAAAGATGAGTGATACCTTAACTAGTACTTCCACTTCCAATATGACAAGCTATTTAACTAAATTTTGGCAATTTTTTAAAAAAGTCTGGCTATTTTTAGCTAACGCCATTGGCTCATTGGTGTTGCTGTTAATTATTTTGGCATTCTTAGGCAGTTCACTGAGCGAGAATGCGACCAATTTGCCCACTATTTCTAAAAAAGTAATTAGGCCAGGTGGCAACGAAGTGGTGGCGGTGGTCAATTTATCAGGGCCGATTCTAGAAAGTGGTCAAACTACTGACCCGTTAGGTTTTAGTTCCACCATGATTGCGGTTGATCGCGTCAAAGAGCTGCTGACTGTTTTGGAAGATGATGGGGCAGTTAAAGCAGTGGTGTTGAGGATTAACAGTCCGGGTGGTGCCGTCGTTGCTTCAGATGAGTTGTATCAGGTGGTGAAACAACTCAACTCAGTCAAGCCGGTGGTGGTCAGTATGGGGGACATGGCTGCTTCTGGGGGTTACTATATCGCTGCTCCTAGCTCAGAGATTATTGCTAATCCTGCCACCATCACTGGTTCAATTGGGGTCATTGCTCAGTTCCCGCAACTATCCGGACTTTATGAGAAATTAGGGGTGGAGATGAGAACATTTAAGTCAGGTGAGTTTAAAGATATTGGAGCTGTGGATCGAGAAATGACTCAAGCAGAGGCAGAGATTTTAGATTCTATTGTGACCGATAGCTATGACCAGTTTGTGCAGGCTGTGACGACTGGTCGCAATCTGCCAGAAGAAGAAGTGAGAAGATTAGCTGACGGCAGAATTTATAGCGGTCGCCAAGCGCAGGCAAATGGGTTAATTGATCAGTTGGGTAATTTGGATACCGCCATTCAAAGTGCGGAGCGGTTGGCTAGTGTCGATGGGGCAGAAGTGATTGAGTATAGCAATCAGTCGTTCTTTGAGTCTTTGTTGCAGTCAGTTAGCATTAGGCCGCCTCTGGCTCAGCTTAATCAAGCATTGCCCTCAACCTCATTTAGACTTTACTACCTATTGGATCTTTAAGTTTTTCTAAATTTCAACTAACTCTACCGCTGCTTTAATTGAGTGAAGTGGAAAATTAATTTGAGAAGTTAGTTTAGTTGCATTGAGAGCAGTGTTAGCCTGATAAGGCCGATTCAGAGTTTCTAGATAAGTGCTTAATTGACCTGGTTTCACCTCCCCAGGTAGTTGATGAATCTCTTTAATTAGTTGAGCCAGATCATAATCAGACCATTTTTCACCACTGGTCGCATGAAAAACACCTTCAGGTTTTTGACTGATAGACCAATCTAAAACTCTAGAGAAATCATTCAAAAAAGTGGGGCCAAAAAAATGGTCGGTAAACATTGGATAAAGATTGTTATTTTTTAATCCAGTTGCAATGCGGTGCACTAGATCTAATTTAGGAAATGGATCTGACCGAAAAGGCTGATCAATTCTAAGAATTGTCCAACTAATTGAAGAGGCTTGCACAGCTTCCTCTGCCCAAGCCTTAGTCTGACCATACCACTCAATGGGATTGATTGGATCTGTCTCCACATATAAACCATCTTTTTTCCCGTCAAACACATAAGCAGTAGAAATATGAATCAGGTGTTTTTTGAACTCGGAAGCAGCCTGAATAATATTTTGTGTTCCCACTACGTTCACTTGATAAGCTAGACCAGTTTTATCATGCCGCTGTTCCCAGGCTTTAGTCACATCGGTATAAGCTGCTAAATGAACCACTACCTCAGCTGCTGAAGCTGCAAAAGCCTGTTGAACCTGAGCTAAATTTGTAATGTCAATTGGCTGGGTGGGGTGGGAAATTTCCAGTGAGTCAAATTGATACTTAGTCTCATAAAGCTGTTTAAATTTACTACCAACTAAACCATTGGCACCAGTAATTAACACGGACGTTTGATTCATGAAAATTTCTCCGGGAACTTGCTTCTTAAAGTGACCGCCTGCTGGTCACGCTCTGAGATGATAGCTTGATCTGCACCAATTGGCCAGTTGATGGCTAAGTCTTCATCAAACA
>CAZYRN010000001.1:0-143722 GCA_964650185.1 uncultured Pseudomonadales bacterium | reverse complement strand
ATGATAGCTTGATCTGCACCAATTGGCCAGTTGATGGCTAAGTCTTCATCAAACAAAGCAATGGCGACATCGCCAGATTGATCACGCCCCTGATAAAGCTGATCCACAGCGTATAGGTAATAAAGGGGTCCATTAAGCACGCAAAATGAGTTGCCGATGCCGGCAGCGACATACATACTGCCAAAATGGGAGTCATTACCATTGCCGACTTTCATGGTGGTCACATCACCAAAAGTTGCTGACTCTGGGCGCAAATCAACCCAAGCACAAAAAGCAGTGCCTTCAATCACTGTCAGCAGCTTATTCCAATTCTCGGCATGAATACCTCTCATGACATGAGTGTTGGAACGGCTTAAATTTATTTGTTTAAGCTGAAAACTGTCGCCGGTGACAGCATCAATTTCTGGCAGACGAGCTATTTCCGCATAAAAACCTCTTTCATCATTAAATGCTTCTCGAGGTAAATAAAACAGTCCGTCAATGGCAGTCCGACATACTCCTGGAGAAATTTCCTCTGCTGTTGCTGGATCAAAGTTGGTGATAGCCATAAAAACTTTCTAGCGATACTTAATATTGTTATTGTTAAAAGTCATCTGTTTGATAGTTGGTTTGAAAAAATTCTTGGGACTGCTGTTTCAGCGGCTGCCACCAAGCCTGATTTTCCTGATACCAGGTGATGGTTTTTTGCAAACCCTCAGCCAACGTCACGGTTGGTTCCCAACCCAGCTCTTGATTAATCTTAGACCAATCAACGCTATAGCGGCGGTCATGTCCGAGCCGGTCTTTTACCAGCTTAATTTTACTTTCATCCTCACCCATTAGCTCGATAATCGCTTTTATCACATCTAGATTTGAGACATCTTGTTTCATGCCGCCGACCACATAAGTCTGCTGGAGCTGTCCTCGTTGCAGCACCAGCTCAATTGCCCGGCAGTGGTCTTGAACGTAGAGCCAGTCACGAACATTCAACCCATCACCGTAGACAGGCACAGGTTTACCTTCAATTAAGTTAGTAATTGCTAAAGATATGAATTTTTCAGGATGCTGAAACTCGCCATAATTGTTGGAACAGTTGGTGATGGTATAGGGCAGCTCATAGGTTTCACCATACGCTCTAACTAAGTGATCTGAACCTGCTTTACTAGCTGAATAAGGACTGCGGGGATCATAGGGGGTTGTTTCAGAAAATTGAACGGCTGAATCTAGAGGAAGCGAGCCGAATACCTCATCGGTAGATATGTGGTGGAAGCGCTTGATGCGGTGTTTGCGGGCAGCCTCTAATAAAACTTGAGTTCCTAAGATATTTGTTTCTAGGAAAGCTGCCGGTGTGAGAATTGAGCGGTCGACATGAGTTTCAGCGGCAAAGTGGACGATTGCCTCTACGCCTTCACTTACCAACTGATCAACTAACTCTCGATCTAAAATGTTGCCTTCCACAAAGTGATACTGAGGATGGTTTGCTACCGAGCTTAGATTTGCTAAATTTCCCGCATAAGTTAGGGCATCAAGATTAACAACTTGAGCATCTGGGTATTTTTTTAACCAGTACTGAATAAAGTTGGCTCCAATAAAGCCTGCGCCGCCGGTGACTAGGATTTTGTTAAACTGGTTTGCTGACATCTGGCTCCTATTTTAGTAATGATTAATTTTAGTTTGACCGCGATCTTATAGCGACTGCAGTTGGGTTTCTAAATAAGCAGATCGGGCTTGTTCGGTGACTAAGGCTGCGTGATAGTAACCGGCTAAAAATGACAACACCACGATTACTACTACTAACAATCTAACTAATGTACGGCAGTTGATGGGCAGATGTTGGGGGTCTTGAGTAAGTTTCATAAACGTTTCGAACTAGTATAACTTATTAACTACTTCCTGGTGAAAATCTGTCTGGCTGGTAAAAACGTAAACCCACTGATTTTGATAAAGATGAAGGGGTGGATGGAAGATGACAGCCTGAGGTTTAGCATCCGCTTCAGCTAAATTAAAACCAGTTGGGGGTATAGTAATTGGATTGAGCATGCTTTGCTCATCTATAGCTAGTTCAGCCTGGGATAAAGCGATCTGACTACGGACTGGCCACAACCATTTAGCTATCGCGACTAACTCTTCTACACTTAAATACTGACCAAAGTTATCAAGATAATATCGATAAAGCTGTCCCATGAGCTGAGGATTAGTTAAAAGTTGCCGCTGACTTAATTTTGCCATTAGAGCTTGAATCACCAATTGCTGGCGATGAGAGCGGGCTTGATCACTATTTTGATCATTATTTCCCTGACGACTGCGCATGTATTTTAAGGCTGTGGCGCCATCCATAATTGACTCACCCGCCTGAAACTCGAGAGTTTCATAAAGCAACTCAGGATCGGTCACTAGAGTTACATCAACATCAGTGCGGGGAAATTTTTCATCTATAAAAGCAACTGGCACTGCGACTTGAATGCCATCAACTAGATCAATTAGCTCAGCGACTTGATCCATGGATAGGACCAAGACGTGATGAATGGGCAAGCCTGTTAATTCTGCTACAACTTCTTGAGGAAATTTTTCAGGCTGCCCTGGATACTTTTCCAGACCATAATAATAAAGCGCATTGATCTTAGTTTGATAAGCATCACTCCACAGGTCGCGCGGTAATGGCAAGGTTGAAATTTGACCAGTTTGCAGATTGATTGAACTCAGGATCATACTATCGGTTAAGGGCGGTGCATTACCTCTAGTAGCTAGGGTATCAACTCCTAAAATGAGAATATTTTTATGGTTATTATCCGCCAGCGGCTGAGTCTTCCAGCCGGCTTGGATGGACTGCATGAGCTCTGGTCGGCTAATCTCAGCTGAATCAATAAACTGATTGAATTTTTGCAGGAATACTACACCCAGAACTATACCGGTTATGATCAGCAAAACCGCTAAAAATACCATAGCTAATCCAGTAGCTTTAATTAAAATTTGCGAGGGGGTCAAGGGAACGGGTGCGGTAGGTGCTGGTTTGGAGGGTTTGACAACGACTGTTTCCATACTTTTGCTATTATCTCATAAACCAACTGTCTATGGTTAATTCTTTCACCCGTGAGTTACAATAGCATAACTCATGAAGAAAGTTAGTGCTACTCTAGTCATTTTCATTTTGACCGTTGCGGCTTCTTGGTCATTATTTCGACCAGCTTTTTTCCGAATACACGATTATGTTCATGCCGCACGAATAGCGGAGATGTCTCGAGCTCTCGAGGATGGACAGTTTCCAGTACGCTGGAGTGAACATTTTGGTTATGGCTATGGGATGCCGTTGTTTGAATTTTATGCGCCGCTGCCATATTATGTTGGTGCTTTAGGCTACTGGTTGGGCATTGAGGTGGTAGCCATCATTAAGTTGCTCTTTATCTTGGCTAGTTTAGGCACTGCTTTAGGGGCTTTTGCCTTAGGTAAAAAACTCTTTGGTAACACCGGCGCTATACTAACAGCGACAGCTTTAACTTTAGCGCCGTATCGAGCGGTAAATTTATTTGTGCGAGGAGCGCTGAGTGAGGCTTGGGGTATGATGGCTATGCCATGGATTCTGCTTGGAGTAGTTAAGGTTGCACATCGAGAAAAAGACGGCTGGCTAATGTTGACTTTATCACTAGTTGTCCTAATGCTGAGTCATAATATTATGACCATGCTGTTTGTCCCATTTGTGTTACTTTTTGGTGCGTTGTATGTGGGTTACCGCAAGTGGATTGTGCAGCGAAGTGACTATAGTCAGCTGCAAGTATTTCATCATTTAATAACCGCTTTTTTAGTTGCTGGTGGCTTGGCAGCTTTTTATCTCATCCCAGCTTTAGTAGAAAAAGATTTTACCCAAGTTAGTCAAATTTTTGGCGGCTATTTCCATTATTCTCAGCATTTCTTATATTTGCGGCAGTTTCTCCAGGTTAATTGGGGTTATACCGGCTCAGTGTGGGGGCCTGAAGATGGCATTTCCTTCTTTTTGGGTTGGGGTCAGTGGTTAGGGTTGGGCAGTGCGTTGTTTTTGCTGACTGTTAGGCTGATTCAGTTAATGAGAAAGCACGGTCTGAAAAAGTTGGGAAAAATCCTCACCGATAACAAACTTATTGCTGGCCTGATCTTTGGTCTGCTTTTTGTTGCTGGCTTGTTTATGACTTTATTTAGATCAAAGGTGCTATGGGATGCTTTGCCTGCATTAGCCTATGCTCAGTTCCCCTGGCGTTTTATGGGGGTGGGGGTATTATTTCTCAGCTTATTAATTGGCTTTAGTGTGACGCTGATTAAAAACAAACGATTGCGCTATCTGGTGACAATAGGTTTGTTTTTAATCATGCTGCAAAACAGCACCTTTTTCAAACCAGCTGAGTATTTAGCCAACAATGATGACTATTACTACACTGACGCTGATCGAATTGAACGGGAGATGAGCAGCATTTTGCCTGATTATATTCCGAGCCAGATGAGCACTGAACTGACTGCGCCTACTGTTCAGGCTTGGTGTGAGCCTGATTGTGCTGAGTCTGTTGAACTACTGGTGAAAAAATCAGATCAAATGTTGGTTAAAACTAATTTTGCTCAAGATCAAACTCTGCAGTTAGCGATAGCTGATTATCCAGGCTGGCGGATTGAGTTAGATGGTCAGACAGTGTCAAAATTTTCCACCGAGATGGGTAACTTAGCGATCTCAGTTCCAGCCGGAGAACACTTGGTGGGAGCTCGATTAACCAGCACTCCCATCAGATTAATCGCTGACCTTATCAGTTTGAGCAGTTGGTTACTGTTGATTTACCTGAGCTTTTTTCGGCCGCCCGCTCTAGATAAGATTAAAAATAAATGAGTTATTTATGATGCGACCAACTCAAACCAACTTAACATCTCAAGATACTACCCCTGATCTGGATGAAGCTTTGGGTGAGCTGGAACTGAAGCAGATTAAACAGCGGTCAGTGATTGGCGCTATCTCTTATGTCGGCCGGACAGCGGTCCTGCAAGGGATTGGGTTGGTGGCCACCTTGCTACTGAGTGCTTTTTTCTCTCCAGAAGACTTTGGTGTCTATGGTATTGTGACGCAAATTATTGGCCTGCTGATCTTTTTTTCTGACATTGGCCTAGCAGCTGCTCTAGTTCAGAAAAAAACCACACCCTCCTTAAAAGAATATCGAACAGCTTTCACGGTCCAGGCAATTTTGTCTTGGTTGATTGTGGCGGTGGTGGGAGTCATTATTGCGACTGGCTTAGTTCAGCAGAAGACAGGTCAAGTTGGTGTCTGGATCTTAATCAGTTTAGCCCTATCTTTTCCTTTAGCCACGCTGAAAACGATTCCCTCCATTATGTTGGAACGGGAGCTGGATTTTTCCAAGCTCGTGATTCCGCAGATTTTTGAACAGATTGCTTTTTATGGCATCTTAATTTATTTTGCTTGGCAACGTCATGGAGCCATGTCATATACCTATGCTATCGCTGCCAGATCAATTATCGGCGTGGTGGTGATGTGGCTGATTAAACCTTGGCGCATAGGGCTGGGTTTTAATCGGGAAGCTTTAGCTTCACTAATTGGGTTTGGCGCCAAGTTTCAACTGTCAGATTTTCTAGCCCGGGTTAAAGACCAGTTATTCTACTTAGTACTGGGCATATTTCTACCACTGCGAGATTTTGGTTATATTCAGTGGGCTAAAAATTGGTCGCAGTATCCATACAATCTCACGGTTCAGAACGTGCTAGCCGTGACCTTCCCGACTTTCTCCAGATTGCAACATAATCAGGCAGCACTCAAGCGAGCCATTGAGAAATCAATTTTCTTTATCACGTTAGCGATCTTGCCGATTTTAGTGGGCATGAGCATTTTCATTGGACCTTTAACGAGAGTTGTCCCCAGTTATGAAAAATGGCAGCCGGCGATCTTGAGCTTTATCTTATTTACGGTGGCAATTGGCTGGTCAGCACTGTCAACACCAATGGTAAATACGCTTAATGCCCTAGGCAAAATTGATCAAACTCTAAAACTGATGGTGATGTGGCTGCTGCTAACCTGGATCTTGACTCCCATCGGTATCTTCATCTTTGGCTTTAATGGAGTAGCGGTCATGGCGTTTGTTATTGCCCAAACTTCTTTCCTGCCAATTATTATGGTGAAGAGAATTGTTCCCGTCGCTGTCTGGGATAACTTATGGCGCCAACTAGCTGCGGCCTTAGTGATGGCAGGCGCTGGTGTCTTAGGAATGAGTTATTGGAGTCGTAATTTATACTGGCTGGTAACAGGAATGGTGCTCACCAGCTTACTATACATAATCAGTTTTAGCGTGATAGGATGGAGAAAAGGCTGGGCAGAGTTGAACGGTCTCAGGAGTTAAACTATGCCATTATCGGTAGTCATCAATACCAAAAACGTCGCTGCTACACTCGAGCGGACCCTACAGTCAGTGGAGTTTGCAGATGAGATTATTATTGTTGATATGCAGAGTCATGATGAGACTCTCGAAATTGCCCGCGAGTATACAGACCAAATTCTTGATTTTACTGATGTTGGTTTTGTTGAGCCTGCTCGGAATTTTGCCATTAGCCAAGCCTCACACGAGTGGATTTTAGTGGTTGATGCTGATGAAGAAATTGGTCCCAAATTACGGCAAGTGATAACCAATATTGTGCAGGAAAAAAATCAGGACAGTTTGCCTGATTGTTTCTATTTACCGCGCAAGAATATTATTTTTGGCAAGTGGATTAAAAAAACCGGCTGGTGGCCTGATCATGTCTTAAGACTTTTTAGAAAAAATTATGTCGAGTGGTCAGATGAGATTCACTCCATTCCGATTACTAAAGGCGAGGTTAAAGAGTTGCCAGCTCAAGAAGACCTGGCCATCATTCACCATAACTATCAGTCAGTTGATCAGTTTATTTCCAGACTAAACCGCTACACCAGTATTCAGGCAGAACAACGATTGGCAACTACAGCTCAACAACAGATCACAGCTGATGAAGTTCTAAAAAGATTTAATAATGAATTTCTACGCAGATTATTTGCTCAGCATGGTATTGACGAGGGAGTTCATGGCACAAGTCTGTCTTTGCTGCAGGGTATGTCAGAAGCAGTGATGATGATGAAAGTATGGGAGGAACAAGGTTTTCCTGAAGTCGCCACTAATCAGTCCAAACTACAACAGAGCCTTAGGCAGTCAATTAAAGAATTAAATTATTGGTTGGCAAATTGGCAGGTGGGGCATACTAGCGGTCTAACCCAGCTTTACTGGCGAGTGCGTCGGAAGCTGATGCGTTAATGCGATATAATATTGGCCATGGATCATATCTCAATTATTCTCGTCAACTATAATGCTGACGAGCTGACAAAAGATTGTTTACGCTCACTGCAAAATTTAACTGCTAAAAATTTTCGCTATCATATTTTAGTTGTCGACAATGGCTCACAAGTGCCGTTAAAACTGCCTCGGTCATTGCAAAGTGACCATGTGCAAGTAATACGGAGTGAGTCTAATCTGGGTTTTACCGGCGGTAATAATTTAGGCATTACTTATGCGGTTGAGCGGTATAACTCAGAATACATTTGCTTACTGAATAATGATACGACAGTTGATGCCAACTTTTTGCAGCATCTCTATGACCGGTTGGATGGCCAGGTGATTGGCGGAATGGTTTGTCCTAAGATCTACTTTTCTAAAGGTTTTGAGTATCACTCAGAGGCCTATCCGAAAAGTGAGTTGGGGAATGTGCTTTGGTATGCCGGCGGCAGTATTGATTGGCCAAATCTAATTGCCTTTCATCGGGGGGTGGATGAGATAGATCGCGGTCAGTTTGATAAGCAGCTAACGAGTGATTTTTGTACTGGAGCATGTGTACTCATTTCTCGAGAAGTATTGGAGACAATTGGTTTATTTGATGAGCGGCTCTTTCTTTATTTTGAAGATACAGATTTGAGTATTAGAGCCAAAAAGAAAGGCTATCAGCTTTTGTTCGAGCCCAATGCCGTCATTTGGCACAAAAACGCTGGTTCGAGTGGTGGAGCTGGATCAGTGCTACATCAGTATTATCAGACTCGAAACAGAATCTTTTTTGGATTGAAGCATGGCAGTGATCGGGTTAGACTGACAGTAGCTAGATTTGTTTTGAAGAAATTGATTTCCGGAACCGCCGTTGAGAAAAAGGCCGCTTGGCATGTCTTGCTGGGCAATTTAGGTAAGGAGCCATATGACAGAATCTAATCAAACTACACCTAGTATCACTGGAGTCATTGTGGCTAAGAACGAAGCTGAGACAATTGTGAACAGCATAGAAACCTTGAGATGGTGTGATGACATTTTAGTGATTGATTCAGGCTCTACTGATGAGACAGCGGCAGTAGCTGAAGCCACTGGTGTGAGAGTGGTCGGGTTTTCACATCCTTCGATGGCAAAAATTAGAAATGAAGCCTTAAAAAGAATTAAGACAGACTGGCTTTTTTATCTGGATGCTGATGAGCGCGTTACTCCTGTTTTAGCTAGGGAAGTGATGGTTAACTTAGAAACCTCAACTGCATCTGCTCTCAGACTAAAGAGGCAAAATGTGCACTATGGACGAGTATTTCGGCACGGCGGTTGGCAGGATGACTATGTTACTCGAGTCTTTAAAAAAGCTGATTTTCAAAAATGGTATGGCAAGATTCATGAGAGTCCTAAGTTTTTAGGCGAGTTAATCACTCTTAACTCTCCGCTGATCCACCTCACCCACCGCAACACAGTTGATGGGCTGAAAAAAACCATTTCCTGGACGCCAATCGAAGCGGAGTTGCTTTATAAAAGCGGAGCTCAGCCAGTTAAGCTTCTCACTCTCTTGAGAAAAGGAGGACTGGAGTT
Organism: uncultured Pseudomonadales bacterium; assembly: GCA_964650185.1. Lineage (GTDB taxonomy): Bacteria > Patescibacteriota > Microgenomatia > UBA1400 > PJMF01 > CAZYRN01. Next base: position 134,897 of record CAZYRN010000001.1, on the reverse strand, counting down.
TATTAGGCGAGGAATTTTCAAACAGGGTTATCGAGATGGCCTTGCAGGCTGGATTGAAGCTTTAGTACAAGGAATGAATCGAATGCTGGTTTACATTCAGTTGTGGGAACTGCAACAGCAGCCAAGCTTGCCAGAAACCTATCAAAAAATTGAGCAGGAAATAGCTAAGTTGTGGCAGCAAAAATCATGAAAATTTGTCTTTACTCTCCCTATATTCCTAAGCACGTTGGTGGAGGGGAGAAGTACATGTTTGATGTGGCTCAAGTCTTATCCAAGCGGCACCGAGTTGAAATTGCAGTACCAAGTGAATATGCCGGTGATCAGCATGTCATTGATAAGTATCAGCAGTTTCTCAATCGTAATTTAGACAACATCGCTTTTATGCCCTCACCTCTGGGCACAAAAGCCCATATTTTACAGAAATTATTTTGGACCAGACAGTTTGATGTTTTGTATTATTTAACTGACGGTAGTCTGTTTTTTTCTTTGGCTAAGCGCAATATTCTTCACATTCAGTTTCCGCTGCGAATCAATAAATCGAGTTTGATTGAAAAAATTAAACTGCGAAATTGGCAGATTAAAAACACTAACTCTGAATTTACCCGTCAAGTAGTTGAGACCAGCTGGCCGGTGAAGATTGATCTGGTTCATCAGCCGATGGTTGAGGTGCAGCAGATTATTAGTCAAACTCAGGATCAGCCTAAAGAAAAAATAATCTTAAGCGTGGGTCGGTTCTTCCGCCAGCTGCACAGTAAAAGACAAGATGTCCTAATTGATATTTTTCGCGAGCTGAAAAAGACTTATCCGCATAAAATGAAGGGCTGGAAACTTGTGTTAATTGGTTCGATTGAAGATCCCAACTACCTCTCCCACATCAAGCGGAAAAAGCGAGATCTGCCGGTAGAGTTTTATCATAATATAAGTCGGGAGGAATTAATTAAATGGTATGGTCGAGCCAGTATTTATTGGCATGGCACTGGCTATGGCGTCAATGAAACTAGACAACCAGAAAAAGTAGAACACTTTGGAATCAGCACTGTGGAAGCAATGGCGGCCGGTTGCATACCGCTGGTAGTCGGTAAAGGTGGTCAAAAAGAGGTTTTGGGTGAGGAGTTGAGTGAGTTCCAGTGGCAAACCAAAAAAGAGTGTATGGCTAAGACTTTAGCCGAGATTGTCAATGCTCATGACCGCGATCAATTCCGGCAACGAGCTCGCCAGTTTGGTGAAGCAAGATTTGAAAAATTATTATGGGAGATGGTGGAAAAATAAGATGCCTCAGGTTTCAGTTGTTATTCCTAACTATAACGGCAGTCAACTGCTCTCAAAGCACCTGCCAGCGGTTATTAAAGCTTTACGCCAAAATGATGAAATAATCATTGTTGACGATAGCAGTCAAGATAATTCAGTTCAGTGGTTAAAAGAAGTGTTTATCCCATCAACTAAAGTTCCAATTAAGCTGCTGGTGAATGATCACAATCTGCGATTTGGAGCCACAGTTAATCGAGGTGTGGCGGCGGCTCAGTATGGATTGGTATTGCTGCTTAATAACGATGTCTCTCCAAAACCAGATCTGCTTAAGCATCTTTTACCACACTTTTCTCACCCTGAAGTCTTTGCGGTAGGTTGTTTGGAAATTGAAGATGAAGCCGAGCGAAAACATAGTGGGAAGAATAAATTGTGGTTTGAGCGCGGTTTATTTTTTCACTCACGAAGCGATGATTTAGAGGCAGGTGAGACTGCTTGGGCAGTGGGGGGTAGTGCTATGTTTGATCGGGAAAAGTGGCTGGAACTGGGAGGTTTTGACTCAGCTTACTATCCTGCTTATTGGGAAGACATCGATCTTTCTTATCGAGCTAAGCAAAGGGGGTGGTCAGTTTTGTTTGAACCAAATGCTCAAGTTTATCATCGGCATGAGACTACCAATCAAGATATCTTTGGCCAGGAAAAAATTAAACAAATTAGTTGGCGGAATGCGCAGCGTTTTCTCTGGAAAAACGGGACGCTTGTTCAAAAATTATTATGGATTCTTTGGCAGCCCTACTGGTGGTGGCAGCGCCTTAAATAAAACTTCAGAGTCGGGGAATTGATCAGCAGTGTTTACGGCAAATGCCAATAAAGTGTTACTAAGCCATCCTCATGATCAATAACCATGCCTTTGCCAATGCCATTTTTCTCAAAACCGCGACAAGGCTGAGAGTCTTGTGTTAAATAGGCCACACCATCTTCAGCTGCCAAGATGGGTTTACCAAAACTACCGCCAACATAAGCAAAATCAACTCCGGTATGAACACCTAAAATATAGGATTGCTGATAATCAGCTGTGATGATACTCCCCGGCAGTGGATGAGAAAGTTTGCCGCTATTCAGATAATCATGGGGATTAACCCTAGTACCAATTACTCGGCCTTTTTCAACCTTAGCATCCTTAAAAACCTCAAAGTGAAGATGAGGGCCGGTTGAACAACCGCTATTCCCGACCGAAGCAATCACCTCACCTTTTTTTACTTTACCAACTTTAGCACCAATTGAGGATAAAGCTCTTTGAATAGATTCAAGATCAGCCTTGGCGGCAGCTAACAGTTCCTGATAACGAGATTCATCATGTTTAGTGATGGCTAGCAGTTGGTCTTTTTCTTTTTTTTGCTCATTCAAAGCTGCTCGCTGCACTTCTAACTGAGCTTCTATTTCCACCAATTCCTGTTGCTTAACCTCTTTGGTTGTCTTCTGTTCATCATAATGCATGCGCTGCTGCTCAGCTTTTTGCATTGCTTCCAGAGTTTGGGCTTTGGCTAATTTAATGTATTTATAGTCGCTTACAAAGTCATTCAGTGAGTTACCATTAAATAGCAGCAGCAGCGGATTAACCCGGGTTCTTTTATATTGTGTTCCGACTCGCTCTACCAAAATACCGCTAAGTTGGTCAAGAGAGATATCGAGTCCGCCGATACGATTATCAAGCTCATCAATGTCCTTCTGTAAATTTTCTATCTGAAACAGTGTTTGATTAATTTGAATTTCTTGTAAAGTAATGTTGCTGTTGAGAATAGAAATGGCACTCTCCAAAGATTGTTTTTCTTGACGAGTTTTACCTAAAGAGTTTTGACAAGCTTGAACTGCTTCCTGTAGACATTGATACTTATTCTCAGCTTTATCACAGGGATCATTTTTACACTCAACTGCTTGAGCTGCGCTAGGTTGGATTAGCATGGTTGCAGCCAGAAAGAGGATGGGAAGAACGCGCTTAAACAGCTTTTGATAAAGGATCATGGTCAATTTACTTCATTATTTTTTGTACCGCTGACACTCCCGCTAATCCACCCAAGAGGATGGCAATCACTGTTCCAACTCCGAACTGGAGGGCTAGGATGTTGGGAGAGATTGGCAGGAGGGTAATGGCACCCAAGAAATCCTTCAGCCAAGGTGTAAGATAAAGCAGCAAGCCATAAGTAGTCGCCCAACCAATAATCGATCCTAGCAGACCGTAAAAAGCTCCTTCAAAGAAAAATGGTGCTTTGACAAACCAACCGCTGGCACCAAGAAATCTCATGATTTGAATGGCGCGTTTGCGATTGACCACTTTCATGCTAATTAAAGCAGAAATGATTAAGAATGAAGTTCCGCTCAAAACGATAATGCTGGCTAAGCCAATATAACGGACGGAAGTAGTCCAGTTGGTGAGAGAGTCGATAACATCTTGTTGAAAGACAACTTCCTCAATGGCATTAATACCCTCCAAGTCTTGCTTAACTTGGACTAAGGAGTTGACATCTCCGGCTGAAACCTCAATGCTGGCAGGTAAAATATCAGCCGTAACTAATTCCAGTAGTAGAGGGTCTTCGCGATTTTCATCTTGATATGCAACTAGAGCCTCTTCTTGAGAAATAGCAGTCACATCTTCCACATACGGTTTTTGGGACATCTGTTGGGAAACTTCTTGAATAGTCTCATTGGAAGTTTTGAGCTCAAAAAAACCAATGACTTGAGGTCTTGATTCAAAATATGACAAAATTTCCTGCGCACCCATGGCTAAGAAGGAAAAGCTGTAGCCAACAAAAAGGGTTACTGCGATAATGGCAGTGGCAGTCAGACTTTGAACTGGCGAGCGACGCATGGCAGTTAAAGCAGATGAGATTGATTTCATGATGCTGCCTCTTCCTCTGGTTTCGACTTGGCTTTTTTACCAAATGGAAAGATACTCCTAACCTTTTTTTTAGGTTCCTTTTTTAACTCTGCCAGTTCTTCAGTTTGTTCCTCAGCATCATGTTTGCGATCTTTTTCAACCTCTTCTTTAACAGTGTCTGCCGCTTTCTTTTTGCTTTTGCTGTCAGATTTTACTTCGCCATCATCTAAATGAAGCTGGCGCAAGTTTTTGGCTAACTCAATCAACACCACGTCATGGGTTGAAACTAAGACAGTGGTACCTAACTCATTTATTTTTTGTAGAAGCTTAAGAATATTTTTAGACGTAACTGGATCAAGATTGCCAGTTGGTTCATCGGCTAACAACACCTGAGGGGCGGTTGCCAAGGCTCGAGCAATACTGACTCGCTGTTCTTCACCGCCTGAAAGTTCATTGGGGAAAAGATCAGCCTTTTCTTCTAAGTGAACTAATTTTAATAAGTCAGTGACTCTTTCCTCGATTTTCGCATCAGATTTGCCGACGATGGCTAAAGGTAAGGCAATATTTTCCCAAACATTATATTCAGGCAGTAAGCGATAGTCTTGAAAAACAACTCCAATTCGGCGACGATGCAGATGAAGTTTAGACTTTCTAATCTTTGCTAAGGGTTCATCTTCAAAATAAATTTCACCAGCAGTTGGCTCATACTCTTTGGTTAACAATCTCATTAAGGTAGTCTTACCGCTGCCGGTTGGACCGGTGATGAGAATAAATTCACCTGGTTCGATTTCAAGCGTGACATTTCTGACGCCAAAAGTGTTGTTAAAAAATTGGATGGTAACGTCTTTAAATGAAATCATAAGCAGGCTTAGTGTAGCGTTTTTCTAGTAGTAGTTGCAAGTCTACTCTTCAGTGGGGAGATTGCCATCAGGATTGATGATTTCAACTCGGCCAACATCCATCAGCCAGCCAGCTTTTTGTCCCTTAAATGTTTCTCCCCAAATTTTGACTTCCATCCCAGTAAATTTATCTAAATCAGTGATGGATGAGGTTAAGTAAACAGTTTGTGAGTCACCACCTGGACGAACTAGTTTGTGCGATCCCTCGCCATCAATCCCGCCAGACTCGAGGTAACCCTCAGCACTATCTTTAAATGTTTTTGGATCCTGGACACCGAAAATATCACCTTTTTGAATTGTGTTTTCATCTGCCACGCGGTCGATTTGTTCACCTCCTGTTAAAGGATTGCTCAGGCCTAATGATTTGGCTCTTAGTCTAAAACCGCCATAGCCGGTGGCAATCCCAGCCATCACTGCTACTACTCCTAAAATTGTGAGGGCGCGTTTCTTTTTTGTCATCGAGATGTCATTATTATCATTTGCATAGGAGGCGTCAAGCGTCTCTTTAGCGGCAAAAGAGTTGTTTTCTACCGGAGTTTCAATAGGAGCTGATGTGGTATCAAGGTTAAGTTTGTGCATTCTTCTATCTTATTACAGATTGCGGACTTGTTCCATAATAAATTGCTCGAGGTCGCCATCTAAGACACCCTCAGTGTCGCTGGTTTCATGCTCAGTTCGAGTATCTTTTACTAATTGATAGGGGTGTAAAACATAGTTTCTAATCTGAGTGCCCCAGCTGGCTTGAGTATGAGTGCCTTTAACTTTGGCCAATTCGGCTTCATGTTTTTCTGTTTCCTGCTGGGCCAGCATCGCCTTAAGTTTCTTCAAAGCTCTTTCTTTATTTTGGACTTGAGTTCTTTCTTCACGGCATTTGACGACGATGCCAGTTGGAGAATGAGTCAACTCAACAGCAGTATTAACTTTATTGACATTTTGACCACCTGCTCCGCCTGCACGAGAAAAATGCCATTCCAGATCTGCTTCCTTAACTTCCACTTCATCGCTTGCTGCATCAAGTAGTGGTAGTACCTCGACTAAGGCAAAAGAAGTTTGGCGAAGATTGTCGGCGTTAAAAGGACTCTGTCTGACCAAGCGATGAGTGCCCGCTTCTCTTTTTAAGTACCCATACGCATAGGGCACCGGCACTTCAAACTCAACACTTTTTATTCCCGCTTCTTCACCTCTAGATTCTGAGACTAAATCGTGAGACCAGTTTTTACGTTCGAAGTAGCGCTGATACATGCGTTTCAGCATCTCACTCCAATCCATAGCCTCAGTTCCGCCTTGTCCAGCGTGAATGGAGAGAATGGCACCTTTTTGGTCATACTTGCCGGAAAGAAACTGATTCAGCTCCAAGGAGTTATTAGCACTGTCCAGCTGTTTGAGCGTAACAGTTAACTCTTTTTCTAAAGTTGGGTCAATCTCACTCATCTCATCACTAAGTTCTAGGTTGGCTGCAACGTCTTTTGCTAACTTTTCCACTAAGTAAATCTGCTCTAGCTGACTTTTCAGGCCAGAGAGCTGCTGCATCACTGTTTGAGCTTCAGGTTTTTGCCAAAAATCAGCTTGATAGGTTTGTTCTTCGAGCTGATTAAATTCAGATTGCAGCTGTGTTTTATCTGAAGCAGCTAGCAGCTGCTGAGCTTTAGTCAAACTTGATTCAGCCTGTGATTTTAAGAGTTGGGTCATGATCTTATTGTAACAGGGGTAGATTAAATGAAGAGATCTTTTTCCAACATGACTGATTTCTGTTCACCATGACGGTTAATTGTGTAGAGTGTAGGTTTTAAGCCAGGCTGTTTTTGCAGATAGAGAGTAGGGGATGGTAGGGTAGGTGAAGTTGAGTCAGTAGCAGGCGCCTTGGTTGAATCAGCAGCTGACGTGCCAGGTTTGAGGGGGTGAGCTAGCTTTACTGAGAAATTACTAGAGCTTTTTTCTGGAACCGTGACTAAAAAGCCGATTTGTTTAAACTTTTCTCCTGCGGCGGTGGTTAATATTTCCTCATCCCAGCTGGAGAGGAGCTGATTATTAACCTTAAGCTCAGTTACTTCATCATCTGGGCGCAGGATGAGGCGCTGGTAGTTAACGTATGTTAGGTGATCAGCAGCAGCTGGCTCAGTCAGGTTTGCTGGCTCTGGAGGGAGGTGGCGATTAGTAAAACTCACCTCAATCAGGGTAGTTTCAGGATTAAGTTCGAGCGTCACCGCTCGGTCAACTTCACGGTTGGCTTTATTAATGCCCACATTAGATTCCACCAAATATAGATAACGATCAGTGGGGACAGCTAAGTTTAAGTTGCCAGCAATATTGGTTTTTTCAAAAAGAGTTTGAAGCTGGGGCTCTTGAGAGAAGACTAGCACATTTTTCATCTTTAACTCTGTTAAGAAGGCAGTAATTAAAGTTTGTTTTTGTGTTTCATTGCTCTGGCTAATGGCATAGGTAAGCTGGTTAAAAAATCTCGACAGAAAGTGTCGTTTTTGCTGACTTCCTGGGAAGAACTCTGCTCGCTCTGCACGGGCAATGTCTGAAAAATTTTGGGCGGTGACGGTAGCTTGATAGTCGCTAATCTTGATTGGTCCGAGAATGGTCAACATAGCTTCAACTACCTCTAAATTAATCGCGATTAAGCCATCTAAGGCTGTTTCCTGACCAAAAGCTAAGTAGCTCATCACTTGCTGAGCAGAGCTGGGAAAGTCTGCTGCCCAATTCGCATCAGGCAGATGCAGCTGGTCATCTTCACTCAAATATTCCTTTACTCCTGGCGGAGCAGTTACCAAACCCTCAACTTGACCAGCAGGTACATAAATATCCTGAATTTTGAGTTCAGAAAGCTGGCCTTCATCGAGCTTAAGCAGGGCATAAGAACCCATAAAGCCGCCAGTAGCTCTTAACTCCTCACTATTTTGAAAGATGATCAAATATGTATGTTGACCGCTAAGTAGTTGGGGCAGAGTGGTCAACAGCTGTTGGACATCCTTGATCTGTTGAAGTTGGGAGGGAGAGACAAACTTCTTAATCAGCCAGGAACGCTCTGATGAGCTAGACAACTTTTCTGTTTGTTTCGCTAAATGATTAAGTTCAGCTTTAAATTTAAGAACTTGGTCGTCATGCTGATCGCTGTTTCCAAGCATTTGCTCTGTATAGGCACTGGTGGTTTGAAGCAGTTGCTCAGCGTCAATGATAGCTGTCAAGCCAGCTTGCCAAAATTCAACCATGGGAACCTGATGAAAAGTAAGTGTAGCTGTCAGATGTGAGATGGGCTGAGCAGCCTGAGCATGTCGCACGGCTGCAGTTAAATCCTGAGCTTGTACTGCACGTACAGCTCGGTAGGTATGAAAGCCAGCGTAAATCGAGCTCAAGATCACTAAGAGACCGAGACTGCTGGCGATAGTCAGGATAATTTTTTTATTGATAGCTGACGGAAATAATTTTGTCACCGACTTCAATCTTGGCTAATACGTCCATACCGGCTGTCACTTGCCCAAAAATAGCATGTTTGCCGTCCAACCAAGGTGTTGGTTCATAAGTAATAAAGAACTGACTGCCGCCCGTATTTGGTCCAGAATTTGCCATGGAAACCACTCCTGCCTGATCGTGTTTTAAGTTAGGGTGAAACTCATCCGCAATCTTATAACCAGGGTCACCTGTACCCCAACGAGCTTGCTGAGCAGGGTCTTTAGTTAAGGGATCGCCGACTTGTGCCATGAAATCCGGAATTACTCGGTGAAAAACAATATTGTCATAGAAACCATCTTGAGCTAAATTCAGAAAGTTCAGCGTAGTGAGAGGAGCTTCGTCTCGGTACAGAGAAAAAGTAATGTCGCCTTTGGTGGTAGTTAACGTCACCTGTTCAGCTTCAATGGGAGTAAAATCGGAGAGTGTTTTCATATAATTTGCAGTTCCTTCTGTAATTTGATTATTACCTTCCTCTAAAGAAATATCACTTGGCAGATTATTTGTGTTATCGGCAATTTGTGAGAGTGATCGTTGATCTTGGTTAGAAGTATCATTTAAAGTATTTTTGGTTAAGTTAATGTCATCAGCAGCGGTATTAACACAACCGCTCAGCAGCACTGCAGCTGCCCCAATGATTAAGAAGTGAGTTAATTTCATGTTAAGCAGTATATCAAAACCTTGCTTAATGGTCAGGGTGTGATTCAAACCAGCTTAGGCTAAAAGTTTTTGATGTTGTTTTTTCCAATATGGAGTCTGGCGGCAAATTAACTTTGTCGCTTGCTTAGGTTCTCTCATTAAACCTTTGACGACAATTTCTAAAAATATTGTATTTTGAGAACCTTTAACTAAAATTAGATCATGTTTTGCCACCATCGTTTGTAAAAACTCTTTGGCTTGATGGGCATTGAGAAACCAGTGAGTCTTTTTGGGAGAAAACTTTAATTGTTTTAATTTGGGCAAGCCATGTTTTTTCATCAATGGTCCGACTAAAACTAGTTCATCGGCAATTTTAGTGGCCGCTGTCACCAGCTCCTGATGATCGGCTTTTTCATGTGCGCCAATCTCTCTCATATCTCCCAACACGGCAATCTTTCGGCCTCGATGTGGCAGATTTTCTAATAACTGCAAAGCTCCTAACGCTGGCTCTAAGGAAGAGTTGTATGAGGAGTCGATAATGAAGGTATCATTAATACCTGGTATTAAGCTCATCCGGCTCGGAGGCAGTTTAAAACCAGCCGCCAGTGCGGTTAATCCTGCTTCTATCTCAATGCCAAATTTTTGACCAATTAACAAAGCAGTTGCCACGCTGCCAAAGGCCTCTTTAAGATGCAGTTGCTGATCTAGCTGCAGATGATGATGCTGGCTGTTGTATAAGAAGGTAAACTTTGTGCCAGTCAGAGAAACCTCGTGCTGCAGCAGCTGAGCATCGGCACGCTGGTGAAGAGAAAATGTTTTGACTTGAGCATTAGTTGCTAAATTGGATTTAATCTCAGGATGATCGAGTGAGTAAATCGCTAAGCCGTTAGCAGGTAGGGAATTGAGCAGTTTAACTTTTTCTTGCGCAATGGCTTGAGCACTATTTTTTCCTGCAAAATTAGCTCCATGTACATGACCAATATTTAATACCACTCCAGCTTGTGGTTGAAAAATCCGCAGTAAGTAGCTCATATTTTTGGGGTACTGATCGCTATCGATCCCCATCTCAGCTACAAAAACCTGATGATCTGGCCAGTAAAATAACAGCTGCCATAAAGACCGCAGCATCACTACCAGCCAATCCAGCCCAGTGTAATTTCGAATCGGAATATTTAAAATCTCCATCGGCAGACCGGTCTCGCTATTGCCCTTATAAGTCTGTTTAACTCGATACTTTGTTTTTAAAACTTGAGCCACCGCGTTGACTGTGGAGGTTTTACCGGCACTGCCGGTAATGCCGATTAAGTATGGCCGGTTTTTTTTAAGCTGAAGTTGGGCGGCGATTCTAAGCCAGGTGAGGAGGGTGTCTTGAAAAAGTATTTTCATGATTGATAGTTAAATTTTAACAGCTGGTCTTCCTGCCAGGATGATTGCCCTAGTTCAATTAACTGAGTTACTAAATCAGTAAAAGATAAACCACTGGCTTCCCAGAGTTTTGGATACATGCTGATACTGGTAAAGCCAGGTATGGTATTAACCTCATTTAAAAATATCTGCTGAGTTGCTGGCTGATAAAAGAAATCAACTCGAGCCATGCCTCGACAGTCCAGTACTCGATAGGCCTGAATTGCTATTGCTTGAATTTGCTGAGATATCGCAGTTGGAAGATCAGCGGGAATGGCAGTGGAGATATCATCCGTCACATACTTAGTTTCATAATCGTAAAAAGCGGTATGAGGTACCAGCTCTCCAGGTACTGAAGCTTGAGGCTGCTCATTGCCCAAAACTGACACTTCTACTTCTTTCATCTCAGTCACACCTTCTTCAATAATGATCTTATGATCAAACTGGAGAGCCTCTTCAATAGCTTGGGACACCTCAGATAGTGTTTCAGCCCGATTAATCCCCACGCTAGATCCTAGGTTGGCTGGCTTGATGAAATAAGGAGCCTTGAGTGTCAACAGCTGATCTAAGAGCTGAGCTGATTGATTTGACCACTCCCAGCGAGAAAATGACAAATATTTTGTCTGAGGCAGTTGGTGAAACTCACACAACTGTTTTTGGACGGCTTTATCCATAGCTAAAGCTGAACTTAAAATTCCGGCGCCAACAAAGGGAATATTGAGCAGTTTCAGCATACCCTGGAGACTGCCATCCTCACCGTTGGGTCCATGCAGCACGGGAAAAATGATATCAAAAGAGATTGATAAGGTTTCGCCAGACTCTGTTAACAACCGCAACTCTTGACTGGATTCAGCCTTGATGGGGAGGACCAGCTGATCGGCAGAGTTAATCACTCGACCATGCTCATCAACTAATTCACCAATATTCTTACCATATCGCCAACTTCCATCCAACGAAATTCCCAAGAATTGAGACTTGAATTTGGTGGGGTCTAAATGGTCGGCAATGGCTCGAGCAGATCGGACCGATACCTCATGCTCACTTGAGCGTCCGCCAAAGATAATTAAAACTGCTTTTCTCATAATCGAGTCAGCTGATAGCTCTCCAAGTGCCTTAAAAATATCACTGGAGCATCTTCGAGGAAGAATTGCTGGAATTCCTGGTATATGGCCAGCCGTTCAGTTTTTTCGGCGGTGGTGCGGCCCTTTTCCAAAAGTGCGTCAATTCTAGTGTTTTTATAGTTAATAAAGTTAGTACTCTGCTCAGAATGCCAGAGGTGATATTGATCAGGATCTTGCGGAATTTCCTGACCTAAAAGTAAGACCTGGAAGTTGCTGGTGTCAGGGAAGTTTGTAATTCTCACACTAACTTCAATCGTGGTGTTAATGCACTGTTCTTGATCAGCGACGTCATCACTAATTAAACAGGCTTCATAGGCCTGCTGACCAAACTTTTCCCACTGTTGGGCAATTGATTCGGCCTCAGCAGCAAAATTATTGGTGGTAGTAAGCTCAAAGTGTAACGGTTCAGGTGGAATTTCAGCCAAAAGTCTTTCCTTAGCTCTTTCGAGATCATAATCATAAGACTTGCCTCCTTCTAAGTATGCCCAGGAATTAGGATTGATGGGTGAGTAAGCTCGGGCTGAGCTCTGATCTTTTTCTAAAGCATAGGATAAAGCCTGGCGAACATTCTTATTAAACAAAGGACTGGCATTATTAAAGAAAACAGCTAAATAACGATCGTAATTAAGAGTTGCATCAACCCTGACTGTTTCCCATTGATCTAAACCATATGTAGTAGATAAATTGTTGAGCACATCAATCTCACCCCTCTTAAAAGCCATCACCGCCTCATCTTCAGTCAGATAAAATCGATAAATTAATTTTTCTTGGGGGCTATCAATAGTGATTTCCTTTAATTTTTGTCCAGATTCTTTGTAGTCTTCAATTGCATAATTGCCTAAGCCGATCAGCATCGGCCGCTTAAAGAAGATTAAATGTTTTTGGGTAACTGTTCTAAAAACTGGTTTAGACACAACCGTTGGAAAGGGAACATACTCATTAGGAAGCTTAAAGACGATATCATTAGGGGTGGTAATTACTTCCACATCATTAAATTGATAGTTTAAATCAGCTGGCTCTAAAGTCTGGCCGTCTTGCCATGCTATATCATCACGCAAGACAAACCGATAAGTTTTGCCGCCATCTTCAATACTCCAGCGCTCAGCTAAATAGGGTGAAACAGTATTATCAGGTTCAACTTTAGTCAAACCGCCGCTGAGCTGATTTTGAATAGTGAGCGGTAAGTTTTGCAGCGAATATTCGCCCACGACACCCACATAACGGCGAGGTTTAAACTCCAGCCGCTGTGCAATGGTGGAGATAGAGAATGAAAAGAGAATCAGCGCCCCCAAAACTGAAGCACCCATAATCAAACCATGCTTCTTGATGTAGGCTGACAGGTACCAATACAATTTTCGCATACGGACATTATAGACGTTTTTATTTTAGCTGATAGATGATGACTACATCATGACTACAGCCAGCGAGACGAAGGCAAACAAGGTAATTGCCGCAATGGTGAAGTAGAACAACACCTTCTCTAACCCACGGCGCGTGTGATAAGTTTCACCGCCACCGCCCCAGGTGCTGCCCAAACCAGTGCCTTGAGCTTGCAACAAAATTGAAGCAGTAATCGCAATTGATAAGATTATTTGCAGTACGAGTAAAGTTGTTTTCATATAATTCCTCTTACTTGGCTACGGCTTGAGAGCGTGTCTCTCTAATAACTGTTACGGTCACTGTGCCTGGATAGGTGACATTGTCTTTAACTTGATCACGAATTTTAGTGGCCAAAACTTCCACGTCATCATCTTTAGATTTTTCAGGTTGCAGCAGCACTCTAATTTCGCGTCCTGCCTGAATGGCATAGGATTCTTTAACTTCAGCATGAGCGTTCGCAATCTCTTCAAGCTGTTCCAATCGTTTGACATACTCTTCATAGTTTTCATATCTAGCGCCAGGTCTGGCACCAGAGATGGCGTCAGCAATATAGACAATCATCTGCTCAGGTCCAGAAAATGGCTCATCTTCATGGTGCTGAGCAATACAATCAACTACCGCTTGCGGCATGCCATATTTTTTGGCAATCTTGACCCCTAATTCGACGTGACTGCCTTCTGCCTCTGGAGAGACTTTACCAATGTCATGCAGCAGACAACCAAGCTTGACCACATTGACATCAGCACCGAGTTCATGTGCCAGCTTAATACCAATCTTGGTCTCTTCTAACGTATGAGCAATTAAATTCTGGCCATAAGAGAAGCGATACTTAAATCTTCCCAGCTGTTTCATCAACTCGTTGGGAAGATTGTAAACTCCCACCTCATGGCAAAGATTTTTACCTGCTTCAAAAGTAATCTTGTCAATCTCACCTTTTACTTTGTTTACAACTTCTTCAATTCTGGTTGGCTGAATGCGGCCATCTTTAATTAATCTTTGTAAAGCAATTCGAGCGATCTCTCGTCGAACTGGGTCAAAACAGGATAATCTAACTGAGGTTGGATCAGCGTCTAGATCAACATCTACACCGGTAATCCGCTCAAAAGCATGAATGTTGCGGCCTGATTTTCCGATAATTTTACCTTTCACATCTTCAGAAGGAATATCGACTGTGGAGATGGTGTACTCTGCGACGTAATCAGTTGCACCATGGCGCATGGCCTCAATGATAATATCCTGAGCTTTTTCATCAGCAATCTGATTGGCTTCTTCTTCTTTTTGGCGAATTAACTGAGCCATTTGCTGACTGACTCTTTTTTCTAGCTCATCAAACAACTGCTGTCTGGCTTCATCACTAGTCATGCCAGCTACTTTTTCCAGCTTAGTCACGATCTCTTTGCGTTTGGTAGCTAATTCGCTTTTAGTTTTTTCCAGCTCCTCACGCTTGCTTTCTAATCGTTCTTCTTTTTCTTCAATTTTTTCCAGCCGCTCTTCAATTTTTGACAACTTCATGTCCAATGACTGTTGTTGCTGCTCTAGGCGTTTATTGAGTTGGCGAGCTTGATTTTCAGCACTGCTCTTAATAGCTAAAGCCTCATCTTTGGCTTCAACAATGATTTCTCTGGCCTTGGCCTTAGCTTCAAGCACGGCAGTTTGCCGATCAATCTCTTGTTCAGACAGCTTGGGCTGACTGGGTTGTCTTAAAGGTTCTGGGGGAGGGGATTGAACTTGACGGCGGCCCCGATCTGCTTGAGATTTTGACTGCGGTTTGGCTGGTGACTGGGCTTTTTTGGTAGAGGATGGTTTTGTTTTTGTTTGACCAGCCTCTTTACCAAATAGCGACGATAAATTATTAAAAAATGACATGTCTGCTCCTTACGTTCTACTCTAGTTACATAGCTAAAAGTTCTGGGAGCACACAAAAAAGATGGGACGACAAAAAACAGCTATTCCGTCAGTGGAAAACTGCCTGAAAGAGAGGATATTAGATGAATAGTCATAATTCTTACAGCCAATTTTTTGATTTATGTCGCACTGTACTTAATGGTGTGCTTAGTAAGCGTATTGTACTTGCTAATAGGTCATCAGTCAATCAACGAATATGATCTGGAAAACTTAAATAAGATTGATGTATGGCCCTTATTTAGGATCAACTTTTTCCCAAACCTTTTTTTCTATCTCCTCAAGTAGCTCAGGCTTAGTTTTGAGAACTTCTTTGGTAGCCTCTCTGCCTTGGGCAATGACTTCACCATTATATTTGTAGAAGCTGCCGGCTCGTTCCATCACACCATGTTCTACCCCTACATCTATGACATCACCTTCCCAGGAGATACCATTTTCATCCATATCAAATTCCGCTACCTTAAATGGTGGAGCAAGTTTGTTTTTCTTGACCTTAACTCGATGCCGACTGCCCACAACATTCTCGCCCTCTTGGATATTGCCGATCTTGCGAATATCAAGTCTTTGCGAGGCATAGAACTTGAGGGCATTGCCTCCCGAGGTGGTCTCAGGGCTGCCAAACATGATACCTATCTTCATTCTGATTTGGTTGGTAAAGATGACCAAAGTATTTGTTTTACTGATAGCTGAAGCCAGTTTCCGCATGGCTTGTGACATTAATCTCGCTTGTGTGCCGATGGAGTGTTCTCCCATTTCACCCTCAATCTCAGATTTGGGCACCAGAGCTGCGACAGAGTCAATAATGACAATTTCTACTCCGCCAGATCTAATTAAGGTTTCAGCGATTTCTAAGGCTTGCTCACCATAGTCAGGCTGAGAGATGAGCATCTCATCCACATTGACACCAATTTTTTCTGCTCGAATTGGATCTAAAGCATGCTCAACATCAATAAAAGCGGCTGCACCACCAGCTTTTTGCACCGCAGCTATAGCATGGAGACACAGGGTGGTTTTACCTGAAGCTTCTGGTCCATAAACTTCGACAATTCTGCCCTGAGGAAAACCGCCAATGCCTAAGGCCAAATTGAGTGAGAGTGAGCCGGTTGAGATAGACGGCCATTTACTATTTTTGGCCATTGATGCTCCCATTCTCATGACTGAACCTTCTCCGAACTGCTTTTCAATCTGCTTCATGGCGATCTCAACCGCTTGATTTTTACCTGTGGCAGAGCCATCCTTGGCTGCTGATTTGTCCGCGGCTGGAGTGGTGGTAGATTTCTTTTTGGCCATAGTGTCCTTTCTGCTGGTCATATGTTTTGGGTTTTATATTCCTTTTCATCATTCATAATACTGTATAATTCATAAGTAGATAAGAGTATAACTAAACAAACTGACACGAAATGTAGTAAGTTTGTATTAAAACAATAACAGGATATGCTCAAATATCTCGGGCTGTAGCTCAGATGGCTAGAGTGCGCGCAGGGGGTGCGTGAGGTCGCTGGTTCGAGTCCAGTCAGCCCGACACAATATTTTAATTAATAATAGAAAGTTTGTAGTGGAAGAAGGAACAGCCTCTTCGGCTGTTAACAAGCTACTCCTGAGAAGCACTTACCTGGTGTCAATAGGCTTCGTGTTACTTGATGTAGTCTTTTACGCCGGTTTTGTTCAGAAGCATTTTTTCTTCCCTCCCGTAGTTTTTATTCTGTTGTTATTATTTCTAAACATCTTTATTGTTTTTATAAAAAAACAATCTTTAGATGATAAGTTTGTCAAAGCAAATTTATTTGTGGTTGCTCCATTATCCTTATTAATCACAGTTGCATCAGCATATTTAGAAGAACAAGGCGGACTTTATCCTAACTATTTTTTTCAAAACTATAAATACGACTACGTGGCATTGCCTAACCTAACTCTCACCGCCATCCTATATGGCGGTTTTAATATCACTAGAGATTTCGCCACTCATCATTGGCGAAAATTAATTATGTTAGTGGCAGGGCTGATTATTTTAGGAGCTGGGGCAATGTTTTTGATCAAACCGCTAGAATACCAGTGGCTGGTAGCAGAGGATGGGCCAATTGAAAATCTTACTGCCATATTAAGTCTTTTGGCGAGCATCTTGTCGTTTATGTTAATTAAGAGTCGTCATTTATTTAAGAATAAGGTGTTGAGAGACATTTTTGGCTTAGGCTGTTTGTTAATTGGTTTTTGTTTTTTAGTCGTAGCAGGAGAAGAAATATCATGGGGCCAGCGCATCTTGAGAATTTCAACACCAGAACAGATAGCTGCTGTTAATCGACAAAATGAGATTAATTTACATAACTCAGAAACATTTTGGCCATTTGTTTATATTGGCTATGCCACCATCTGTAGTTATGGCTGTTCAATGTGGATACTTTCCTGGTGGGGAAGCGATCTATTTGGTCGATTTAGCCAAGAATGGAAAAATTTTATAAAGATATTAATTCCGCAAGCCCATCTTTTTTTGTATTTCTCATTTATGTTGCTCTATGTGTGGCTGAGATATAATCACGGTCCATGGAAATACCAACTGTGGGAGGAATTAGGAGAGCTGTTGCTCATCTTAGGCGTGATAATTCATTTAATTGAGGTTCATCAGCTATTAAGAAATTCAGATGAGTTTAAAAACAAAAATTAATCAGCTTGCCTACACTCAGCGCAAAGTTACTGCTGCCAAAAATTTAGCGACTGATCCCAAACTAAAAGGCTATCTAGAACGCAAGCAAGCTCAATTGCGAAATCGCATCGGCACTCTTCAGGCTGAAGAAAAATTAGCCGAAAGGGATTAAGATCAGCTCTCTAGCTTAACCTGCTACAATTAAATTACTCATGATTGATACCACTCAACAGTTTCAACAGATTTATCAACGCTTAAATGAGCGGCAAAAGCTGGCTGTCGATACTATTGATGGTCCAGTGATGGTGGTAGCCGGCCCTGGCACCGGTAAAACTCAAGTCTTAGCTGCCCGCATTGCCAGCATTTTACTAAAAACTGACACTAATCCAGCCAGTATCTTGGCTTTAACTTATACTGAGTCAGCTGCCAAGGAAATGCGGGAGCGGCTGGTGAGTATGATTGGCAAGACTGGCTATTATGTCCAGATAACGACTTTTCATTCATTTTGTTCAGCCATTATTCAATCACATCCTGAGTATTTTCCCATTGATCGCGGCAGTGAGCCGTTAACAGATTTAGAAAGATATGATCTTTATCAGAGCATTATCAGCGAGTTATCACTTGAAATTCTAAAACCGCTGAATCGGCCACTACTTTACTTAACTGAAGCGATGCAGTCTGTCTCGGATTTGAAAAGAGAGGGATTTTTGCCAGAAGATTTTGCCAAGATCATCGAGCAGGAAGCTGAGGAATTAGCTGCTCAAGAAAAAGATTTGAAAAAGATTGAGCTGCAAAAAAAACAGCGCAACTTAGCCAAACACCGCGAGCTATTGGAAATTTATCTAGCTTATCAGCGTCGGTTGCGGGCCAGTTTTCGCTATGACTATGATGACATGATCGCTCTAGTAGTGGCGGCTTTTCAGCAAGAGGAGCTGCTACTGAGAGAGTTTCAGGAAAATTTACTGTATTTTTTAGTTGATGAGTATCAGGATACCAACTCAGCTCAAAATAAGGTGGTGGATCTATTGGCTTCATATTGGGGCGAACAGGCAAATATATTTGTCGTGGGTGATCCTAATCAGTCCATCTATCGTTTTCAAGGTGCTTCCATAGAGAACGTTTTAGGATTTGCGCACCGCTATCCAACTGCTCAAGTCATCACCCTAGAAAAAGGTTATCGGTGCCCGCAGTTAATTTATAATGCTGCCGCCAAAATAATTAGAAATAACAATTTGACAGATGCCGATCAAAATTTAGCCGGTTTTTCCTTTACAGAACCGCTGCAAAGCCAGCATGATAATGGCGGATCGCTAATTGGCATTTATGAAGCGCCTTCACAAACCCTGGAAACCGTTTATGTGGCTGAAAAAATATTGCAGCTTCATCAGAAACAACAAGTGCCGTTAGATGAGATCGCAGTTTTATACCGCAATAATCGAGATGCGGTGGAAATTCGAGAAACGCTGGATCGATGGGATATCCGCTACGAAATTGATGGCGGTAATAACCTGCTCGAAAATGAAGCTATTAGACAGCTGTTGTCGCTAATGCAAGTCATAGCTGATGTCAGATCTGGCCAAGAGGATGAAACCTTATTTGAAGTCATGCGCTATGAGTGGCTTGATCTGGATCGGGTTTTAGTGATGAAGTTGGGTCGGGCAGCAGGTAAAAGCCGTCAGGCAATGATTGATTTAATTGAGCAGGGGCAGATTGAGTTTGCCAAATTGGATATTGGTCCAGAGGTTACTCCCTTGGAATTTGAGCAGTTAACTCAATTTTTAACTAAGCTCAGGCAGTGGGGAGCTCTTGATGCGACAGTGATCTTTCCGGAATGGTTCGAAACAGTCGTGAAAGAAAGCGGTTTTCTGGACTGGATTTTAGGCCAAGAGTTAAAAACAGATTTATTAATTAATTTAAACTCTTTATTTAGAGAAGTGAAAGCCTTGGCAGGTTCAGATCACACTTTAAATCTAGCCGGGTTTTTGCTAGCGATTCAGACCATGCGAGATCATGGCATAAAAATTAATGTGGAAGACTTAAATGTCAAAGAGGATGCAGTTCACCTCTCAACTGTGCACAAGGCTAAAGGGCGAGAGTGGCAGCATGTTTTTGTTTTACACTGTCTTGATGGCAAGTGGGGTAATGTGCGAACTCGAGATCTGCTGCCATTGCCGGAAGCTTTATTAGAAAATACTGATTTATCTAAAAAAGAACAAAATGAAGATGAGCGGCGGTTATTTTATGTTGCTCTGACTCGGGCCAAAGAAAGTGCGGTCATTACCTACCCGGCAACTATCATTTCTGACAATAAATCCAAAGAGGTGGTAGGCAGCATGTTCATTGAAGAGTTGCGGGAGGAAGGTAGTGAACTCAAGGTTGAATTGCTGCAGCTGGTAGCACCGGAAATTGAGTCAAATGCTGATGATTATTTAGCCAAATTAGTCATGCCAAGACAGTCAGCCGCAGTTTTAAGACCAACTGAGGAGGAATTCTTTGCTGGCATCGTCAAGGATTTCAAACTTTCAGTTACTGCACTAAATGCATACTTGAGGGATCCTGAAGAATTTGTGCAAAATGTATTACTGAAAGTGCCACGGGCAAAGCCAGAGCCGATGGCATTTGGTTCAGCCATGCACGCCGCTTTAGAAAAAATGGGTAAACATCTGCAGCAGCATGGTGAGCTGCCGCCTGAGAAGATGATCTTGGATGAGTTTGAGCACGCTCTAACCAGGGAACTTCTTACCTCTGATGATTTTCAGCGCCGCCTACAGCATGGACACGATTTATTAAGACAATATCTGGCTGAATTAAGTTCACAAACAGTTAAGCCAGTCTTTATTGAAAGATTTTTCGGCTATGGCTGGAGTAAGACCATCTTGGGCGATATTCAGCTGACTGGCCGCATTGACCGAGTTGATTGGCTGGATCAAACGAAAAAAATTGTGAGAGTGATTGACTACAAAACTGGTAAACCCAAGTCGGTCAATTTTATTGAAGGGCAAGTGAAATCAGTTGAGCTGTCTGAACGAGAGCAGCAGCTGCCAGATAATATTAAAGGTCCATATAAGAGGCAGTTGTTGTTTTATAAGCTACTGACGGAACTTGATCAGACTTTTATTCCCACTGTTGCTGAGGGAGTCTTTGAGTTCTTAGAGCCAAATACGAGTGGGAAGTTGGTGACGCGCCGATTCGAGTTGCTGGAGGAAGATGTAGAGGCACTGAAAAACTTAATTCGCGAGGTGATGGCAGAAATTCGTGAGCTCAAGTTTCTTCAATAACTACTTCAACGGCGAATAACTATTTCCATTGCGGCAGAGCGAAATAAACTTGGTCAGCAAATGATTTTGGAACTGGCAGGGCTGTCCAGTGTGGATACCAAATCAAGAAAGTCATCAAGATTAACCCAATCGCGCTTAGCACGCCGACTTGATACCAATTTACGTCTGATTTAACTTGTCTGCGCCAAAGCTTCATCAGCCAGTAACTTAAAATAATGCACAGCAATGGGATGGCCGGGGTGTAGTGATAGTAAAACATAATTCTGGGGGAAAGCTGCCAGGGCAGCCAGACGGTGAGATAGGCAATGACCAGAAAAGCTAGCGGCCGCAACTCCTTGAGAAGTTGTTTTAAGGATTTTTTAGAGATCACATGAGCTAAATATTTTTTCAAACTTAAGGTTAAGACGGAGATGATGACAGCAGCAGCTCCCAGCCAGTTCAGTAGCGGATTGCCAAAAGCATAGATATTGGCAATGGTATTTTCACCATAAACGACATGAAACCAAACCGGCCGCATATTTAAAAACCATTGCCCTGGTCGCGACTGATAGCCATGAGTGGCAGTCAAACCAGTTTGGTAAGCCCAAATTTGCTGATGCAGACCAATAAAATGAGTCAAGCCTTTACCCTGCAGGAACATTTGGCCGTAAGCTAATAAGTAAATCATGCCCGGCAAAATGATTAAGGAAAAGGCATAAATTGGCAGCTCCTTTAAAATATCACTCAATGGCTTATGCATTATCTCTTTTAGTCGTGATAACCAATCCTTCAGCTCCATCAACCCCACAATTCCCAGCACAAAGATACCCGACCATTTAGAAGCCATGGCCAGGCCAGCTCCTAGTCCAGTTAACAACAGCCACTTTTTTTGGTGACGATTCAGACTAAACCGGTGATAAAAAATCAACGCTAATAAAATAAAAAATGTCACATGAATGTCGTTCATGGCAATGCGTGATTGCACTAGCAGTAATCCATCTAAAGCCGCCAAGAAAGCAGCCAGCAATCCAATCATTTCATCCTGAAAGACATTTTTTGCCAGGATAAAAGTCAGCCCAATTACCCCGACGCCAAAAACGGCCGAGCTAAATCTCCAAGAAAAACTAGACACTCCCAGCAAATTGACAAAAGCTGCCTGTGTTAACTTGGCTAATGGTGGATGCAACCAGTCGATGGCGGTGTCTTTCTCGGGAGCTGGATGCCACCACTCATAGGCACGAGGATCATTTTGAGCGATCAATTTTACCGTTACCACATGATAAACTTCATCAAAAATATAACGCTGAGGATCATGCAGGCGAAAAACTCGGGTTAAAAATGCGAAAAAAAGCAGTCCAACTAAAAGCAAAGGAACTAGCTTTTTATTCATATCATCAGCCTAATACGTAAATTACTGTCATCACCGAAATACCAAAGAGAAAGACGATCAGCAGCAAAGGTTTATCTCTTAACAAGACTTTTTCTGGTGATTCTCCTTGATTGTCTTCGTAAACGAGCTGCAGATATCTCATGACGCCGATAATGACAAAAGGCACAGTCAGCATTAACAGTTTTTGTGACTGTAAAGTGCGGGGCAGAAAGCCATAAAATGTCGCCAGCCGCTCATCGGGTCGGGCTGAAGCATCTTGGAAAGCAAACAAGGCATATGTGAGCCAAGTGGCATTGGCGAACATTCCAGTGTATTGGTCAAGTAGCCGCTGGCTATATCTTTTTAAAGCAACTCGAGTTGGGCCAATTTTGTCTTCAAAGCCAGACAGTAAGGTGCGCTCACTTTGACGTTTACCGACTGCCAAAAATAGTGAGGCAGAAATGACTGTTAATAAAAACCAGACGCTGGTGTGGAGATTAACGACCACTGCTCCAGCATAAATTCGCAATAAAAAGCCCGTGGCAATTGAAACTACGTCTAAGATTGCCAAGTGTTTGAGTTTGACCGCATATAAAATTTGCAGAGCCAAATATGCTCCGACGGTTAATCTAAAAAAAGGCGGTAATAAAAATGTCGCTAAAAAGACCATGCTTAATCCAGTGATTGCGGCAAAGATAGCAATGGGAATAGGGAGCTTGCCTGAGGCAATTGGCCGCTTATTTTTAAACGGATGATGCCGATCAGCTTCATAGTCGATCACATCATTTATTAGGTAGATGCTTGAGGTTAAAATTGAAAACACTAAAACTGCAAAAGTGACAGTTACCCAATAGGGCGGGCCATCAATGGGATCAAAAAAGAAAAAACCAGAAAATACTAACGCTGCATAGAGCGCAATATTCTTCATCCATTGTCGCGGACGAGCCGACTTGATGATGTAGTAGATGATGTTATCAGTGAGTTGCATGATGAGTTTGAGTCAGCTTCGCCCAAATTAAAAACGCAAAGACTAAACTTGTAACTACTCCCAATGTAATTATCTTACCCCAAGTATCAAGGTAAAGCGAGAGTAAGCCAAGCGTAAGGCTAGACAGCCAATAAAAAATTGCAATTCGCCGCTTGCCCCAACCCAGCACATCCAACAGCTTGTGGTGGAGATGACCTCGATCTCCCCAAAAAGGAGATTTGCCAGCAATTAAGCGCCGGGTAATCGTAAAAATGGCATCGGCAGTGGGAATGGCGAGTACCATTAAAGTGGTGGCAACTTTTGCTCCTGATAAAATCGCCAGCACTCCCAGAAAATAGCCTCCCAACGAACCAGCGCCATATCCAGGCATTATTCGCTGCGGGTACCAGTTCCAGAATAAAAGACCAATGTATGAGCCAGCCACAATAAAGCTTAAGTAAGCGGTGTTAAATTGAGTAGGATCATCAATAAATTGGTAAGATAACACTCCAATCATGACCGCGGCCATGCTGACAAATCCAGGCAATTGGCCATCAACTCCCTTCGCCCAGTTCACAATATTCATGTTCCACACAATAAACAACACTGCAAACAAGTCGGCTAAGACCCAAAT
Source organism: uncultured Pseudomonadales bacterium (assembly GCA_964650185.1). Classification (GTDB taxonomy): domain Bacteria; phylum Patescibacteriota; class Microgenomatia; order UBA1400; family PJMF01; genus CAZYRN01. Next base: position 111,114 of record CAZYRN010000001.1, on the reverse strand, counting down.
GGTTCTGGTTTTACCAAATAATTCGAGCGCCAGCTGAGGCTGATTGAGATGAATCACCCCTGCCCCAAAAGGATTAGTTACATAGGGAATACCAATGCCTACTCCGACGACGATTAAGGCCGCTAAAAAATTTAAACCTAGTCTTAAGACCGGATGAAGATTGTAAAGATCATCGAAAAAACCAACTACAGCCAACAACGTCCCACCTAATAAAATTCCGATTAAATATTTATCAAGATGCAGCAATAGTAACGAGGTAATGACAATGCCCAACCAAACTACCAAACCGCCGCCTCGTGGCACTGGCCGATTGTGAGTTTTTTTGACATGCCTAGTTTGATCGGGATCATCAATCCAGCCGCGATGATGATACCAATTGATAATAACTGGTCCTGCTAGAAGTGAGATGAGGCCGGCGATAATAAAAGGCAGCATAATTAAGAGATAATAAGCACGATTCTGAGCAAGCTTAAAGCTAAGATCAGCTGCAGGCCCACTGTAGACCAGGCAAATAATTTCAACAGCACTAAATCACTGTTGAAGCTGAGCCTGATAATAGTAGAGTGAACAAGACTAATGACGAGTGAAATGAAGGGTAAAATGAAGAGCCACTCTTTAGCAGCTAAATGTAATTCAGGCCGAGCCAGTGAGTAGAATAGGGGTACCTCTGGCTGCAGCCGAAAATAGCTGACTAAGACGATCAGCGACATCAAAAAAGTCGACAAAAAGGAGATCAGCAGCGTGGGTTTTAAAAAACCAGGAGTCTGAGTCTTTTTAAAGTTGCGCTGCAATTGATTAAGAATAGACATAACTTACCCTGAAATCTTAATTGACATGTTGTTTAGTATCTAATCTCATCCACAGATCAAAGTAGTCAAAATTAGCATTAACCACATAGTTTTCAGTTAAATAGTGATTAAGACCTGGCAGCTCCTCTGTTTCATTCTTCATCACGACGATAAATTGCGGTTCCCGAGCCACTAAATCCTGATAGGTTTCATCATAAGCATTAAAGTCCTTAATGTGAAATGAAACAGTAAAGCGGCCAGTGGGGTTAGTGTCGCTCAGGGCGTAAAGCATCGGATTAGTACCCCAAATAAAGATTTCTTTGACGCCAGACTTTTTAATAATTTTAGCTGCCTCATAGTTATCAGGCATGAGGTAATTAAATGAGTCACGATAAGCATCAGCTGAAATCTGATTAGTGATGAGCTGGGTAAACTTTTGATAGTACTCTAAAGTGGGATAGGGCCGGAACTCTAGGAGCAGCATGGCAGCTATAAAGAGCGCCAAAGCCGCTGTGCTCATGATAAAAGCTTGCATATATTTGGAAAAATCTTCTAGATACTGCCAAATTAAACCAAGCATTAAAGTCAGCGGCGGCACAAGCTGCTGGAAGTAATGGGGATAGGGACGATTAGAGAGCAGTGAGCCAATTAATGCCAGTAAAAACCAGCTGACGACAAATTGAGTCACTGGGGTAAACCATTTTTTGCGAATTGTTAAAATTAGTACCATGACTCCAGCAATCAGCATCTTTCCCTGAAGTGTAAACAGTTGTTCAAGGATGACACTTTGGAAGGGTAAGCCCCAAGTAGATGCATAGCGGAAGTTGTACAACAGGCCAAAATCCAAGTAATCTTGTCCGGCTCCAATGGCAATGAAGTAGATGATTGAGATTACAATCGGCAGCAAGACACCCAATCCTAAAATTAAGAGTTGTTTGGGAATGGAGATCAGCAGGTGTTTTTTCTGATCTGAAATGTGATTAGTCAGTGCAAACCAGCCAATGGTAAGAAAGGCAGCTAAATCAAGCACCGCGGGAATTTTAGTTAAGATGGCCAAACCCAATAAAATACCTGCTGCGACTAACTTGCCTGGCTCAGAAATCTTTTTCAAATCCTTTTTTTTATTCAAGAAAAAATCAAACAATGCGGTTTTACTTAAAATCCAGCCCGCCATTAAGACAAAGCCCATCACAAACAGCTCGCCATTCGGAATATTGCCTTCCAGCCAGGGGAGTGTAGTTAACAAGACAAAAGATATGAGTGACAGATGAAGATGGCGTTTTTCTTTAAACAACTTTAATCCCAAGCCATAAAAAGCAATGGTGGTGGCAATCATCCAGCTGAGATTTAAAAATCTAAAGCTCAATTGAGTTGGCACAGCTGCTAAGTAGTAAATTAGAGGAGTTTTATGATCAATAATATCGGCATAAAGTCTTTCGCCAGCTTTAATCCCATTGCCAACTGTCAAATAGATGCCTTCATCACCATACCAATAAGGTTCAAAAAAATTAGGAATACGGAGCAACAGTAAGACGAGTAGGGCTAAGAGTAAGAACAGGTGTGAGTGAAGCCATTTATCGAGGCGTTGGGCGAGTTTGTGCATAATTGTGTCTATTATGCAGTAAATACGAAAAGATAACTAGACCTTTTCTGTCACCTTGTACTCAATATACTTACCCAGCATTAAACGGGTATGAGCATCAATTCCTGGTAGAGCCGAGAAGAAAAAGCCGACAATGGGTAACAGCAAAAATTCTAAAGGCTGAAAAATGTAGGAGAGAATGTTATTTTTATTTGGTCGCGGTGGTCGATTAAGCGCATCAATCACAAAAATGACAATCATCGATACCAGTGAGAGTGTCAGTAAGAAGGAAGTGACCTGAGGCAAAGTTTTTCCAATCATGGTTCGGTTAAACTCTTCATTAAGCAGCGGCGGCAGCATCGCCGAAATGGTAATGGCGAACCAGTTGACTGGCCAGAGGAAATGATCCTCAATGACTTTCAGTACCCGCATGGTTTTATCCCAAAAAGGTACACCCTCAGTTAAGACATACTGGCGGATGATGTAGGCGTCATCACTAGTTCCCCAAGCCCAGCGTTTCAACTGTTCATACTGATTTTTAAAGGTATTCCATGTGCCATCAGACTCAGCGGCATCAGAATAGATGGGCAGAAAAATAGGCTGGACCTCGAAGTCGCCTTTTTTAGCAAAGTAAGATTTGAAAAATAGCCGATAGTCTTCCGGAATGACATCAGTATCCCAGTAACCTATTTCATCGACGTGTTTTAAGGAAGTTGAGTAGGTTGAAAAATTAATTAGCCGATCTTGACGCATCAAGACATACATCTGAATGACGGAGAACATCGAGGCTAATACTCTAACTGGAGCCGGCACAGTCCAAATATTGTTATAAAAGACAATATTTCCCTGCCAAATTTTGTTAAAAGGCTTATGAACTTTAAGAAACTCAAAAGTCAGATTGGCGAAATATTGAGGGTGGAATTGCGCATCAGCGTCTTCGCTGGTAATAGTAATATTCTCAATCTGAATACCTGCTTGATCGACCAGCAGCCGTTTAGCTTCTTTTGCCCCCCAAGAAGTGTTGGAAGATTTGCCCTTTACCTCTCCTTCAATATCCGGATGATAAGTCACCCAGAGATCACCAAAGGTATTTTTAAACTGTTTTTGGAGATTGGCAGCTTTTTCTCGAGCAGGTTCACCTTCTCTATCTTCAAATGACAGCATTAGATGAATGTTTTTAAGTGGATAAGTCTGCTGACCCAGGGCTTCGATGGTTCTAGCCAAAATGTATTCAGGCTCTCGATAGGTTGGGATAATAATAATGTGGTGGATTTGGTCCCAACGCTGTGGAAAGCTTTGTTTTAAGTCATTTACCCAATCAAATTCTTTAGTGGCTTTGATTTTAAAGTGAGCCAAGATAGACAGGGTTGCCATCGATAAAGAGCGAAACAGCCAATAAACGGCGAATGCAATGACGTAGTAAGCCACGGCGACCGGGAAAAGTAAAGAGCCCCAGAATGGAAATAAGATGAGTGACCAAGAGACGAAGCCAGGCAGGATTTCTAGTGCCCGCTGGGTACGGATCGGATGGCGGCGAAAGTATTGCTTAATCATGAGTGTGAGGTATTATCCTACATTTAAAAGAATTGAGAAAGGCGGTAAAGTGAATTTAGATCTAGAATTTGTTAAATATCTTAATAAATAGTTATAAGGAATTTTGATTATGAATGAAGGTTATATTGATTTACCAGAACAGCCTGAGGGTTATGATCCTACCCAAAGAGGAAATGAAGTACTTGCACATCCAAGACACCAGTCACCAGAACAACTGGTGAGCTTGATTCAAATGATGGAAAATGATCCAGATAGCTTGGTCTCAGCGGCAACTTCAAAGCTAGAAAGTCCAGCTAATAAAGAGGAAGTTACCAAACTGTTACGGGAAATTATTAAGTGGTACTTGGATCATAAAAATGATTTTGGAACAACACAATTATTGCCATTTAACGGAAATGAGTTTAATCAGAGTTCTGCAATTTGGGTTGCTAATTTTTTAGGAGGGTTGGTGACAGAACTTAAGCTAGTTAGTGTACAAAACCAGGAAAATGACTATTTGTTTACTATAAATTTTAATCTCGATCGTTAGTTGAAATAGTTTTGGTGTAAATTAGAAAAAAAGGCCGCTATCTTCTCAATCATCCACGGCTCACACACCTGCCCGCGAAATTCCTGTGGCGGCAAATAAGGTGCATCTGTCTCAAGCAGTAGTCGATCCTGAGGCACTAGTTTGACCAGCTCTCTCAACTCATCTGCATTGGTGTAAGTAACGTTGGCCGCGACGCCAATAAAAGCTCCCATTTCCAGCGCACGTTGCAGATATTCAGCAGGTCCGGAAATGCAGTGAAGAATAAATCGTTTTTTGTGCTGATAAAACTTCTCAATTATCTCTAGAGTATCCCAATAAGCTTGATTATTTTTGGCTTTTTTACCGCCTTTATCTCGGACATGAACAATCAGCTCTTTCTCAAACTCATTGGCTAACTCGATGTGAGCGCGAAAAGCTGCCTGTTGATTACTGCGAGCAGTTTGATAATTTTCAGCAGTCAGGCGGAAGTAATCTAAGCCGGTTTCACCAATGGCCGCAATTTGATCAGTTTTGTCTTGGCCAATCATCATCGCTAAAGCAGTCGTGTGTTGAGTGATGATTGTCGGCAGATCTGCAGGGGAAACTGTGACATATTCATTGGGGTGGACGCCAATTGCCGCTGACAATCTTTCATCTTGCTGAGCAATTTCCACAGCGCGTCGGCTTGTTTCGATATTTGTGCCTACCACATTGGCGCCGATTACCCCATGTTCTTGTGCTTTCTGCCAGTGATCCTGCCAGTTGGTGTATAAAGGATTCAAGTTATAGTGACAGTGAGAGTCAAAAATTTTCATGGTTAGTTATGCCGGTAGTCTAGGAAAAAGTGGCTGAAAACTGCTCACTGTTCCACTGAAATGAGCTTTAATCTCAGCAGCTGTGTTAGGCATGACTGGTGTCAGTTGCTCGGCAATTTGCAAAATCTGGGTAATAGCCTGTCGTAAAATTTGCTCACGCTCTGCCGGCTCTTTCTGCCAAGGGGTTGTTTCACTTAGGTATTGATCGGTAGCAGTTACCAGCTCTTTAGTTAATTGAAGTGCTGGAGTTAAATCATAATTTGTCATCAGTTGGTGATATTCAACACTCCCAGTTTGACCACTTGCTTCAACTGAAAACCCATCTTGTTCCGCCATTTTAGCCACTCTTGAACAAAGATTACCAATGCCATTAGCTAAATCTGCTGTATAAGTAGTATCAAGTTTTTCCCAAGTTACATCCATATCATCGCCAAATGCGCCTAAATTAATTAGTAAGTAACGAGTCGCATCTTGACCATACCTATCGACCATTTCTTGAGGAGAGATGACATTGTTTAATGATTTACTCATCTTTTGACCATCCACCCCAATAAAACCGTTAATTAAAATTTGCTGCGAATTTGGTAGACCAGCGGCCATAAGCATCGCTTGCCACATGGCTGACTGCTGCCGTAAATTATCCTTACCGGCTAATTGCACTCCCGGCCAAAACTGCTGAAATTGCTGCTCGTTATCTGGCCAGCCCAAAGTCGAGATGTAATTAACTAATGCGTCAAACCACACATACATCACGTGATTTTCATCGCCAGGTACAGTGATGCCCCACGGCATCTTTTCTTTAAGTCGAGAAATACTAAAATCCTGCAAACCTTGAGCGACAAAACTTTTAATCTCCTTAAATTTTCCTTCAGGTTTTACAAAGTGAGGCTGAGACTCATACAAAGCTAACAACTGTTCTTGAAAAGCGGAAAATTTGAAAAAGTAATTTTCTTCTTCTCTGAGTTCTAGCTCCTGAAGAGGGTGGAGCGGACATTTGCCGTCGACAAGCTCAGATTCAGTTTTAGCCAACTCACAGCCAACACAGTACTTAACTTGATAACTATCAAGATAAATATAGCCTTTTTCATCACAGAGCTGCCAAAAATGCTGAGCAGCGGTGACATGGTGAGCGTCAGTAGTGCGGATAAAGTGAGAATAACTAAGATTTAACTGATCCTTTAATTGACTAAAGTGAGCCGCATACTCATCAACGTAATCTTGAGGAGCTAGATCAGCCTCAAGAGCTTTTTCATAAATTTTCTGACCATGCTCATCAGTGCCAGTGTTAAAGATGACCTCTTTACCTAAAGAACGCTGGTAGCGGGCAATCACGTCAGCCGCCACAATTTCTAAAGCAAAACCGATATGGGGCGCAGCGTTGACGTAGGGTAGGGTGGTGGTGAGATAAAAATTATGAGGCGACATATTATGTGGTATCTTCGTCACAAAGACCTATTATATATAACCTCAGGCAAATCACCAACAGGCGGCATTTTCATTGCACAGTATGATTTAGTGTGTTAATATACGTGCAAGAAAATTTAAGAGAAAGGTCATATGTCTAAATGGCGCACAATGCTAAAAACCTTTAATAAGGTCGCTGCCATGTTGCTTTCTCTGCAATTAATTCTGTCTCCCCTTGCGCCAGTTTTTCTTACACAGCCTGTATTCGCTCAGGAAGCTGATTTTGAAGTTAAGACTCAATTTGAGTTGCAGTATTTGGTAGCTGAGAATGAGTTAAGAGTTGAGGTTGGTGATGAGACCGAACTTCCGTTTGGAATTTACTATTATGATGAGATCGATGGCCAAGTTGAGGCTGCTGAGGGTAAGTTGACCGCTGAGGATCACTCAATTTATTTTGGAACATGTTCTGATGGAATTTGCACAGCGGATGAAGCAAGCCGAGGGGTGTTGAAGGTGCGAGATGGAGACAAAATTACCGCTCTGAAATTTGAGTTGATTGAGGAAGAAGTTGGGTTAGTGGAAAAGCATGATAGCGATGAGATGGGGTTGAGTGAGGATGAGTTGGGGTGGGTGGAAGGTGATGCTGAAGCTGAGATTTTAAGTAATGAGATAGCCGAGATTGATAGTCCTTCGGTGCTGGGAAGGATGATGAGTACGTTTGAATCAGCCTTTTCACTAATGAGTGTTAATGCCACACCAAGCACAAATGATGTCAATAGAGATAAGGGTTGGGCACATGTAAATGTTAAGCAGGCAAAGTTACCGGGCAGAATAACTTTTGAATTTGTAAGTACAAGATCTTTTGCTAGTTGTTTTGAATATAGGATTGACGGAGATACCAGTCAGAAAGTTAAACAAGTAAATGAGAATATATTCATTGATGATGGTGAATACCCAAGCGTGTGCGTAAACAATAGTAATGTTAGTAAGACCATCCATGCAAATGAATATATTGAAATCCGGATGGTTTACGGAGCAGAGTCGGATGAAAGATTTGATTGGACTAGATTTGATGTAAAAAAATATAGCACAAATGATGTCAATCGTGCCAATAAATGGCCCCACGTAAACTTCATTAAATCATCACCAAATGGAGAAATTACCCTAAGTTTTGATAAACAAACATTTGGCTCAATTAAGTATCAAGCCAGAATTGATGGAGGAGCACCCAAAACAGTTTCATTAAACTCAACCGGAGTCACAGAGAAAACTTTCACTGTAACTGATTATGTTGAGGTTAGAATGAGTGCCAGTCCTGAAAGTGACTATCTTTTTGACTGGACCAAATTTTCTCTTGATAAAACTAGTCCCCAAATGAATAATTTTCGAATTAGTAAAGATATTATAAATTCTAAAAGTAATGGATTTAACATCGATGGTCAAATTACTGATAATCAATCAAGAATTGAATCAGTGAAATTCGCACTTTGGAATAAAGATAAATCTAAAGTATTTTACAACTGGACCACTATACCTGCTGCGGATGGTAATTATGATGAACTTAGTGAAGAAGTTTCACATTGGTTTGACATAAGTAACTTAGGAGATGGAGAATATGTTTTAGGTATAAGAGGATGGGATTTATCAGAAAACAAAGCCAATGGTGGCGATCACTATTTCACTATCGATCGTACACCTCCTGTGATTACCAACATCAAGGTGAATCCTGAAGTAAGCGGAAAAATTGCTGGTGAGGTTATTGTTACATTTGATGTAATTGAAGCAGGCACTGGCTTTGATGAGGGATACTGTTATGTAAAGTTTGTTGATAATAATGATTTCGAATCTCCATATACTGTGCAAGAGTCAGGGAGTTATAAGTGTGTGAATACAGCAAACAATAGTTATCAGGCAGTTGTTAATACTAGAGATTTTGTTAGAGAAGGATATTTGGGTACCTACAATCTTAAATTTAGGTTTAGAGATTTAGCGAATAACAATAGATCATCCAAACCAAAAAAGTACCTAATTGACAACAAAGCTCCTAATGTCCCAACTGGCGGCACTCATCATGAAGAATTACTAAACACAAACATATTTAACTTAGAATGGAATGATGTTAGTAATGGTGAAACAGGGATAACCTATGATTATCATTCAACCAAAAATCCAGCTGAGGTAGATGGAGTGTTAACCCATGTTCAATATACTAAGTCTGGTTTAACTTCCCCCAAACAAAATGCCAATGGAACACCAGATGGTACTTGGTATTGGCAGGTTAGATCTGTTGACGAAGTCGGTAATAAAAGTGCATGGAGTGAGATTTGGAATGTCACTGTTGATACCCAAGCGCCAGATGCACCTGAGCTAATCAGCCCAGGAGACCAAAAAGTGCTAAGTCATAATAAAACTCCCTTAATAATTCAGGAATGGACTGAGGAAGATGATGCAGTTGAATATCAGTATCAAAGTTGTGCAGTTGACCCTGGAGATGAAGGTGAAATTTGTTCTCGAATAATACATGAAAGATTTCAAAAAGGTGTGGAAAAGGGAGTTGATAGGCAAGCCAGCATTCACTTCTGGTGGCGAGTCAGAGCGAGAGATGCTGCTGGCAACTGGAGCTCCTGGAGTGAAAGTTATGAATTAACTATTGATAATGATGCACCGGTCATCTCTTGGGATAATGATCAAGATCTGATTACCAATGATTCCACCCCCAACCTGACAGGAAAAGCTAACGATATTTATTTGGCTGGCATTGACCAAGTTAATTACCAAATTAAAGATCAATCAGGCATCATCCTCAGAGATTGGACTCCAGCTAACTATAATGAAGGAGCTTTCTCATTCTCACCTGCAGAGTTGGCAGATGGAGAGTATTTGATTCGAGTTCAAGCCATCGACAACGCCGGCAATAAATCAAATATCCTTGAGAAGGAGGTTATTATTGATACTTTAGCTCCTGAAGTAAGTATTACTTCTCCAGCGGAAGGTGGTTTTGTAGCAGGTGAGGTATTTATTACTGCTGATGTTAGTGATTCCAATTTATGGCGCTACTATTTAGTAATTTTGAATGATCAAGGAAAAGTAGTGGCTGGTCCAGGCACTATTTATCATAATGGTCCAGATGCAGAAATTAATTACACTTGGCTAACCAACAATGATCCAGACGGTGAGTACACTATCAGATTAGAAGCTAGAGACAAAGCTAATAATAAGAAGAGTGCAGTTTCAGTAAAAACTGTCAAAGTTATCATCGACAACGCCCACCCCTCCAGCTTGATCAATCTTCCTGAAGGCTCATCTGAGATTGTTTCAGAATCTGAAGGATCTGAAATCACAGCCTTTAATAATCTTTGGAACGGTGAGCTGACTGGTACCGCTACCGACAATGAGGGTGTAGCGAATGTTCAACTTTCAATTCAAAGAACTGCGGGCAGTGATAATTACTACTGGGATGGCTCTGCTTGGATAGCAGGTTCAGGTGATGAGGTAAAATTTCCTCTTAATCCGACTGATGCTCCAGCTAAAAATGTTGACTGGCAGTACAGTTTGCCCGCAGAACATGTCAAGGATGGCGTTACCTACGTCATTCGTTCTCATGCTGAGGATGTGGCGGGCAATGTTGAGTCGACTCATCAACTGACAATTATTGTTGATAAAACCATTCCTGAAGTGGAGTTGACCATAAATCCCGCTGCTCCTGATGGCAAAAACAGCTGGTATGTAACTCGGCCTACTATTACTTTAACAGTCACCGATGAAAACTTTGATTCGCTCCAATACAAATGGGACGACGGCAGTTGGGAATCTGTGGCTGAAAAAACAGTCTCTACTCAAGTCCCAAGTGAGGGCAGTCATGTGCTCTACTACAGTGCTTTTGACAAAGCCAACAACTTCTCTGCTACTGAAGAGGGTATTAAGAGTGTTCGTTGGGATGAGACAGGCCTTGATGAAGGTCCGCAAAGTATTAAAGTTAATCCCAATCCTACCAGTGGCACTACTGCTGAGGTGAGTTGGGGTAAGGCTCATGACAATGTCAATGTTGATAAGTATCAGATTGAGTGGAGGCTCAATGACAGTGATACTCGTCACAGTAAGACCGTCAACTCAACAACTTTCTCAACTGAGATTGACCAATTGACTGAGGGCACTTGGCAGGTCAAGGTAACTGCTTTTGATGCAGTCGGCAATTCCAAATCTGCCAGTAAGGAGCTAATTGTTGATCGATCAGCTCCAGCTGCGCCAACAGTGACTTTAATTTCCACAGGTGAAGGCTCTGCGTTCCTTGGCTGGACTGAGATTGAGGACGCCGCTAACTACCTGATATTTTATGGCACCACCTCTGGTGAGCATATTTACGGAGCTAATGTTGGTCAAGTGACTGAGTATGAAGTGCAAGGTTTAGGTGCTGGCAGCTATTACTTTGTCGTTCGAGCCATGGATGCGGCTCATAATCAGAGTGACAACTCCAATGAAGTCAATACAGGGCAAATTGCAGGAGCAGCTGGTGTTGAGCCGGGAGCGCCTGCGACTGACTTTGCTCCCGCTGGAGAAGTGCAGGGTGTCTCGACAGATGAAGCGGTTATGGCTGCAGCTGATGGAGAAGACAATGGTGAGGTATTAGGAACTACTCAAGAGCTGAATAATTGGCTGCAGCAGCGGTTGCCTTGGGTACTTTTAGCAATTCAGCTTCTGTTGTTACTCCTCATTGAGAATGTCTTAAAACGTGAGCCAGGCTTGCTCAAGCATCTGTTATCCATCATTGTGACCCTAGTTGTAATTGCGCTGGCTGTGTTGTTGATTAACCCCAGCCAGTATCAAGCTGGTACGATGTTAAGACTAGTGGCTGACTGGTATATTCCAGCTGCTATCGCCTTGCTTATCTTGGTCAAGGCTTATAGCTATGCTTTCATTGAAGAGGTGGGTTAAAGCTTGATGTTCTAATCAGCAAAGCCAACATTTACCTGCACGAATTGAGTTGATTCAAGTTCAACTGGCTCTGGCCAATCTAGATCTCTATTTGCACCGAGAGTTAATATTTCAACGGCAAAATTATAAAAAGTCAATTGTTTTTCAATGACATCTAGTACTCTTGCTATTTCTTCGGGTGAAAGTTGTCCCAGATTGAATATGATCGTTTCTCTTGCCTGTAAATCTGAAAAAAGCTTTTGAGAAGTTTGATCCTGCTGGGGAAATCTATCTAGGTAGACTTGGTCTACTATATCTACAAGCTGTTTATTAATCACAATTAAGGCAGCTACAAGACTGCCTAAAGCTTTATTTTCACCTGAAAACCTCTCAGGAACATAGGTTAAACCGAAACTAATCTCATTCTTAGCTGCCACTTTCGCCAACTTTCTTAGTAAATGGTAATACCTGACTAATTTTCTCAGCCCATTTATCAGCCCAGTCATCAATCCTCATCTTTTTAATTAACAACTGCATGCCTTGATCATCTTTTTGCTGAGCGACCGAAGAAATTGTGGCGCTGGAGACATGGAGAGCTTGGCGAATTTCTTCATACGATTTGCCTTCACTGAGCATCCAGACAATAGCTAGTCTTTTGACAAAAACCTGTTGTTCGGTATTAGTTAAAAAAGTATAAAAAAAAGCGGCAGCCTCCTCAGGGCGGCGAATATCACTCAATAAAATCAAAAACCGTTTCACAAGATCTTGCTGTTGATTTTCGGTAAGTGATTTAGAAGATGTTTGCATGAAATAGGGGAACAAAAGATATCAAGATATCTCCAATTATAACAAAAATTATTTCGAGTGCACCAGACGTTTCGAGAGTGAGAGCAGAACTTCTAAGATTGTTATTCCGCCAACTATGCTCAGCACTAAGACTGGTGTGACGCTGATTTGTTGTAATTTCAAAAAGATCAGCATCTGTAAAATTAGACTAATCAAAAAACCTCGTCTTGTGTGTAAGAAAATGAAACTAAATAAACTCCAGTTGGCTAGGAACAGCAGTAACTGAAATGGCAGGTAAGTATTTGGCAAAATAAAATGCCTGATGGCGTCGGGATAGTAATTTTTGGTTAAAAAAAACAGTGATCCGTAAAAAAATAGCGAAAAAAATAAAATTGGCAGATGACGGAGGTAACGCTGAATAGTTGGACTAGGGACGGCTGGAGATCGCCTGATTTTGGGTGGTTTAACAGCTTTTCTTGAGAGAAATTCAGGAGAATTTGACTCACTCCTAACTGCTGGTGATTTTTTTAGCCTGGATCTTGCCTTTTGCATACAACGAGAGATGAATCAATTTGCTATCTACAGTATACTCTAGTTATGTCAATTGATCTTATTTTAATTTTGGGCGTGATTGTGCTGGGGTTTGTCAGCTTATTTATTTTTCTACAGCGGAAACTGACTGCGGGCGGAAATGATGAGCAAGTTGAGAATATGGTGCATAAAGTTTTTAGTTTAAGCACTAATAAAATAGTTGAGCAAAGCAAGCAAGTTTTAGATAGTGAGAAAGAAGCAATCAAGGTAGATTTAGAAAACAAACAGCGTACCATTGAAAATCTGGTTAAACAGCTGCAAGACGATATGAAGCAGCGCCAAGAAGAGATTCATAAAATAGAGCTAAATAGAAATAAGTCCTTTGGGGAGTTGACTAGTCAATTGGAGGAGCATCGGAAGTTGACTAAGGAGCTGGAGACTTCGACGACTCAATTGGCGAAAGTGCTCTCGAACAATCAAACGCGGGGTGCCTGGGGTGAGCGGATCATTGAAGACTTGTTAAGCTCACATGGCTTAGTTGAGGGCACTCACTATCTGCGGCAGAGTTTTATTGGCAACACTAATCTCAAACCAGATATTACCTTGCTTCTGCCAAATAAACGCCAGGTGCCGGTTGACGTTAAGTTTCCTTATGCAGAAATTCAAAAGATGACAGAAGCAGACACCAAGGCAGGTAAAGAGATTCATGTTAAACAGTTTAGAAAAGATCTGAAAATCAAAGTTACTAAAGTGGCTGAGTATATTCGGCCAGATAAAAATACACTTGATTATGCCATCATGTTTGTACCAAATGAGATGGTCTTTTCATTTATAAACCAGCATATGCCGGAAATAGTAGATGAGGCGCTGGAAAGAAGAGTCATGATTGTGTCGCCGTTCACTTTCCTGATAGTGGCTGGTACAGTTCGGGAAAGCTACCGCAACTTCATGCTAGAAGATAAACTGCGAGAAGTAGTGGTGCAAGTCAATGCTTTCACTCAAGAGTGGGTGAAATTTAAAGATCAATTTGAAAAATATGGCCGATCAATAGATACGCTGAAGCGTGCTTATGATGATTTAACTAGTACTAGATTTAGGCAGATGGATCGCCGAGTTGAGGAAGTAGAAAGTTTTCATGGTCAGGAGCTATCAGATCCTGATCAACTGCCGTTAGTGGAAGCTGACATTGAAGAGTAAATTTTAATTATCGGTTAATCTAACTCAAACTGTTCTTGGAAGAATTGCAGGTCTCTTTGCACGACCGTATCCCAGGCTGGTCGGAGATTGTGGTCTGAACCTGGATAGACGTGATAGGTCAAGTCAATTTCAGGAAGTAAAGGATTGAGCTCTTCATTCTCAGCGGCTTGGGTCGAATTAAGCTGATCTGCTGTAGCTGCCTCTTGCAAACTCTTGCGTCTAATATTTTCCGCTTTAATCTTATCGACAAACTCATTACTCCACACCACCGGCACGGCCTCATCAGCTGTACCTTGATGAAGCTGAATCGGTCCCATTAGTAAGTTGAGATGCTGAGTTAAGCTAAAATCAAAGACATCATAATCTGTCTCGAAAAGAGAAAGATTTTTTCTCATCGATTTACCCTCGTCAGGTTCCTCATCAGAAAAGTAGAGAATCGAGTAGGGAAAAGGAGCAGTGACAGGTGCCCACAGGGTAGTGGGAATAGGCCGCTGCAGTACTTCTAAGACAGTTAGGGCAATTTGGCCGCCATTACTGTGTGCCCAAAAGCCGAGGCTGTTTGTGTTAAGTTTAATTGATGAAAGTGTGGAGGTGTCTGAGACTGTGGCACTGGAGACTGTAGTAGAAGTTGTGGCGGGCAAAGCGAGCTGGGGTTGAGCCTCAACTGATTTAAGCAGTTCAATCACCTGAATTGGTTTTTGAAATCTAGCTAGCCAAGCATCGTCAAATTCAGGATCACTGCTGCCGTAGCCGAAAAAATCAGGAGCGATGGTGACGAAACCTGCTCGTGCTAACACGGCGGCGGCTGGGCTGGTGCCAACTCCGGTGCGATAGCTGGCTTGGGGAGCCCAGCCGCGCAACATCAAGATTGTAGGAAAACCACTCGCTGGAGCTGGCTGGCTCGGAACGTTAACCTGACCAGTCATTTTTTTCCCCATCGTTTGATAAGAAAATAAATAGCTAGTGTAGTCATCCTCTTCAACCAAGATTTCTTCAATTTCAATATTACTCGAGGAGTAGGGGTACTGGGCTAAAGCGCCAATACTAAATTTAGCTAATGGATACTCTTTAATCGCCGGTTCGACCGGATCCAGCAGCGGTGACAGCAGCTGACTTTGTTCAAGCAGTGGCCAGCCGAATCTAGCGCCTAACAACCAACCAATTGGCAGAGTCACTAGTGCTGAAAGCAAAGTGGCAATAGTTACATACTTTTTCATTGACTTTATTGTATCAGTCGCAGTAAAGCTAGTATCTGATATAATGTGATGTAGTAAATCATGCTTAACACATTTTATCGCTTATTTATCAGTGCCACTAAACCTCTTGAAGTTATTTTTGGAAATAAATTTTATTTAGTGTTGGTGATGGGTCTAGGTTTAGGGGTGGGAATGGGTTTAACCATTCATCAATATCCCGTTCAAACATTCGCTTCACCAGAGACCGAAACCATATTTGTTGATCGCCGACTTGAAGTAACCAGAGTTAGAATCCCTGAAATTGGCATTGATACGGTGGTGGAAAAAAATAAGAATAGTTGGCTGAGTGGCTTTAATTTAGATATGCCTGCTAGACAAGTTGCTGGAGCTACTGGCATTGGCCGAGGTCTGCCAGTCGTGATTCAAGGTGTGAATCGTGATTTTAGCTTGCAAAATTTAAGTCAGGCTAAACTTGGTCATGAGGTCTATGTATTAGCCAGTAATGGCGGTTGGTATCGCTACACTGTTGTGGAAACCAGATACATCAGTGCTGAACAGCTCGGCGCTGTCATGTCAGTCGAGCGCGAAGAGATTATTCTCTATACTTTAGATCTGCTGCAAAAACAGGCGACTGTAGTGATTGCTGTCCCACTGCGATAACATTTGTAGCTCATTTTCTCATTACCCAACTCTTACCTTATTCATAGCAACTTTGTGAGTGTGCCATCGTAAGATATTAACATGGTCTTTCCGATTGAAGAATTTGATATCGTTTTAAGTGATCAGCGCAAGATTGATAATGAAGAGCTGGTCAAGATTATTAATCTTATTATCGCTAAGCAAAATGAAATTGATGAGCGCTTGGCAAATTTAACACAAGGGTTGGCTGATTATAAAGATGACGTGGAAGAAATGTTTGATGCTGTAGTTGAAAGAATCAACTCTTTAGAAGGAGCGATTACCGATATCAATGTCGCTTTGCAGGAGCGAGTGACTGATCTGGAGGAAGCCGTCACTGACATCAACACCGCCCTTCAAGAACGAGTCTCAGATATCGATGAAGAACTCGATGACTTAGAAGAAGTGGTCGATAATCTAGAGGTTACCTCGTAGCTAGCTTACTTGGCTGACTTTTTGGTCTTTTTTGCAGCTGGTTTTGTCGCAGCATCAGCTTTAACAGCTCCGCCATTATAAGCTGGTTTAATCTGAAATAGCAGGTACCAGCCTACTAAGACCCAGAAAATTGACCAAACAATGGAACCGCTGGCGAAAATAATAGCCGCAGCAGTAGATACAAGGCTAAGTATGCTAGTCCAAAAAACATAGATCCAACCTTCCAGCTTTTGCTCCTTGAGTGGATTAAAAGCTAGATAAGCAAGGAATGCCGCACCTGCTTGAACAGCAGCGCCAATATAGTAATAAATTGGGCTAATTTTTACTATTTCATTCCACAGCTCTTGGTTAGGTGTCATGCCAAGCGCTAATCTTAAGGAAGAAATCACGCTCAAGGCACTTAAAATTCCGCCCAGCGCTACCAACCAAGGTAAGACCCGAACGAGAAAATCAATAAAATTTTGCGGTAGCTTTGGCAGAGAGGAAAAAACTTCCTCCAGGCGACTTATGTACTTTTTTGCTTCAGGACTAGTGAGATAGGCTAGCATGACACTCCTTTAGAATGTGAGTAATGTAATTAGTATATCAAAAAGAAACTAAAAAAACAGTTAACTGGACTGATCTGCTTTGGTTTGATTGACCCCATAGATAATGATTGTAATATCACCATTTAAATCACAAGTTACTATCTTGATATAATTTTCGCCAAAATACTTTATGTTAATTCCAAGCAGCTCTGGGTTGATAAAAAGTGGTCCACTATCTATTTGCTGAAAGCTTTCCCAAAATGCTTCGCTGTTTAAATCGATTACATCTACCGCAGTTAGGATAAGTTCTGTATTTAGCGCTTGATTTGAATCTATCTGCCCAAGTTTAAGTTGTGTACCGACAATTTCATCTCCCATATGTCTTAGATACTCTCCAGGATAGATGCGGTAACCAGATTCTATATTTGGATCAGCCACTATACCTGAGTGAATTAGGTAGTAATGATCGCCATAAAGTCCAGAAGCAGTGATGGCGTACTCATTGTTACGCAAGTACTCATTAAACCTAATTATTTCATCTCTAAATTTAATCCAGCTGTTTACTTTTAAAGAAAACGGAGTATCAATATTAATTGCAATATCTTGATCAGCATGAGGGTTAATGCTTGGAGGAATAACAAAATTTAGTGGTTTTGCTAGATCAATACCATAGAACATGGAATTAAATGAACCACGCTCATGAACTTGATCACTATCAATAACTCCCTCATGGCTTGATAATATTTTTTCTATGGGCAAGTCTGGGGAAGTGGTAGTGACTGTATTTGTGGCTGGGAGACTGCCATTTTTATCAAAATCATCGGTGAGTTCGGCTGCAACTGGAATAACTAGGCTAAGATTTTCAGTCTCCCAATATTGATCTTCGTTGACAAATGCCAGCCAAGTTATCAAGATCGTTAAGCCAACTTTTATGCCAAGAGATTGAGTGAGATAATTAAAAATTAATCCCCATTTTTGACAATCTAGACTGGAAGGAGAATATTCAGGTTTAGACATGGCAGACTGATTTAATTTTCGCCTCAGGTTGATCAAAGACCTTAGTTATCAGACTGGCTGTCTTCATTACCGGTCTCATCGTCTTTCCAAGACCAATAAGCCAGGGCAATTGCTGCACCGATCGTTCCCAACCATAGAATAATTAAATTGTCATCAGTGATACTAATCCACTCCTCAGATGTTATATTTTCACGAAGAGTTGTAAGTCCTGCTTCATCCATTTCACCTCGGTAAGGAATTTCATCAAGCTCAATGTCACTTTCAGCACCTGGTTCAGGGGGTGCCTCCGGAGTATCTGCGGGCTGAGGAGTTGGGGTTGGGTTGGGATTTCTTGGTTCATCTTGATCGCTGGGTGGTTGAGTGAGCTCGTCTTGTTCTGGATTTTGGGCAAGAGTAGCTGTAGCAAACACAGCCGTAGCTGTGGACTCTACAGGAGGAACGGGTGTATTCAGATCAACGATTCCTAATACATTTACAATCACAAAACATGAGCCAGGACTTTCATCAGCTTCTGTTTGTACATTAAAGGTAATTTTTCCGTCAGGACCAACAACTACGAGCAGTTCCTGGTACCTGCCATGAGTTGCTCCGGCTAAGAGCGGTGACGGAGTCTCGCCTGGGAGCATATTCTGCTCTGAAATCCAAGCAGATATATTCTCATCATTCTGTAAAGTTCCAAAACCAAAAAGACTATCACTAGGAACATATACAGAAATTCTTATTACATCCCCAGGTTTAAGTGGTTTACCATCTGGCAGTTGATAAAGTTCTCCAGAAAATCTTTCATGACCGGGCTCATTTTTAACTTCATCTGAAACCCACCTATAAGGTGTAGTTTCCGGAAGCTTCTCATAAGCTACCTCTGTCTCTGCAGCATTTCTGGCAGCTTCAGTAACCACTAAGCTTGGATCAGACTCACCAGGAGTGGGTGTAGAAGTTGGAGTTGCATCCTCTGCACGAGCAGGAATTGCATTATTAAATTCGGCAGCTGCAGTTACAGCAATTAAGGCGCCATAAATCACCGCGTTTATTCTGGAGTATTAACGCCGTGATCTTTTCTCGGAATTTTTAATAGGTTTATCTGTTTCTTGGTGATGGATTTCTTTAGCTGTGATATTTGACATGCGAATGCTCCTCAAAGATTATTAATCAAAACAGATTAGTTTTAAATTTTATAAGAATTATCTAATAATTAAATATTATAAGCCCATTAAATGTCAATAACTGTAACAAAATAGTGCAGATATGGCTTTCCCTCCAGCTCTTTAACACCACCGCTTTTTATTACTAGAATATTTACAAATGCACACACCCCCAAATTCAACCCCAAATCTTCCCTCTAAAAAAGGTATTAAGTCACTTTTGACCAATTTTTCCATTTTTCATCTGATTGGCTTAATTATTTGGTTTATCTTTGCTAGCAGAATTAGTCTACCTTAAAATAGTTTAGGCTAATTATTAGTCTCATGAAGTGAGTCTTGGGTGAACTTGAGCAGCTGCACGCCAACTAGAATCAGAAATGTAGCTAATAGCATTTCAGCTGTTTCCTCTATAGTCACGAGCAAAAAATATACAGCGTCGCTATACGTTCCTGTAGAACTCAAGATTTCAGTGATAATAATTGTGAAAAATGAAATAAAACTAAGCATAAATAAACTAAAATTGTTATTTAAACGAGATTGAAAATAGTTCATCCAGTATCCGCTCCAGAATACGAATAGTAAGAGTAGCGGTAAGTAATATAGGATCCACAACGAAGATCGATAGCCCATTTTCATGGATGCTGCCACGATTTTACTGGGATGAAACCAGTCGACGAACGTAAAGATGCGATAAATATTTTCGTGAATTTGCAGCAACTCATCCAGACCAAGCAGAAATAAAAACATAGCCAAAGGAAGCATAAAAAATTTAGTAATATTATTATGAAAAGATTTTAGACTTATGGCCAAGAAGAATATGCCAAAAAAGATTAGTTTAAATGACTGATAATAAGTGGGTAAATTCTGCTCAAAATCAAAGTGAAAAAACTGATACTGATTAAAGAGGAGATGAAAAACAAAAATTATTAGGTCCCCCGCTAGTAATACAACGATCAATTGTTTTTTGGAAACGAGAGAATGTTGGAATAGGTTATAATTAAATTTAAGCATTAGCCATATATTATTGCTCAGGATGATAAAAAAAGCACTGACCAGGCCCAGTTAGTAGATATCCATGTGATAGACTTAAATGAAGATGGCGGCGGCTATTTTAGACCCAAAGAGGACAGTGCGAATTTCACTGTGGATGTTTTAGCTGGAGAAGGTGGGAGAAATTAGATTTTCCAAAACAGCAAGCGCTACTTCAAAAAGTGTTTCTCGATATTCAACAGCGTTTCTCAACACCTTGCTTGTATCAGAAGACAAAAAATCCGAACCAGCAAATTTATCCCCATCCTTCGAGCTAATCCAGTCACTTGTTGATGAAAAATGCGAAAATGGTGACCCCACACCTTTGGAAACCGAACCAAATCATCTCGGATCTGGTCAAACTATTTGACCTTTTTTACGCAGATGTAAAGGCTCTCGGCTTTATTACATCCCCATAGGGTATTGAACTAAGGTTATGTGATGCTACCAAATTTAAAAAGACAAAAGTGATTTTATTCATTTGTAGCTACAAATAGAGCAGAGTTTCCAAGAAAAAGATTTCCTTGATTGTTTGCTAGATTTTGTATTTTTACAAGAGATTCCTGATTTAGATGATTTTCAGCTATAATTTCAAGTAAAGTTTCAAGGTTTGTTAGATCTGTTTCTCCCATTCTGGCAGTGACAATTTCTTTTATTTTGTCTAATAGTCCATAAATATCACCAGATTTGAGTAAATCAATCAGTGTTTGCGGGAGATCTTGATCTGCTCTCAGGAGTTCGTCAAATTCGGCATCTAGAGCGGATACTACATTTTTCACTTTTTTGAAGAGAATTGCTTCTTTTGAGAATGTCTCTTTTTCTCGTTGTGAAGCTTTTTGAGGAACAAATCTCTCATCTAGCCAAGCTACATATAATAAGCCAGAGAGGATACCTAGTGGTCTTGATTGTTCAATATCAATACTTAGGCCACTACCTTCAATTAGTTTTTGCCATTCTGCAAAGGTCAGCTTATTTTCGTGAGACGAATATCTTTTTTCCTCAACATGATCAGCGTGAATAGCATCTAGTTTATATAAAGATGGAACAACAATGATTGCCTTTCCCCCTGGTTTTAGCACTCTTTTTATTTCTAATATTGCTTGACTTGGATTAGGAATGTGCTCAATAACATCTGCAGAAATAACTACTTCTAATGAATCAGATGCTAAAGGAAGTTCCTGGATATCACCAACTACTCCCAATAAGCTAGGGAAAATTGAAGATCCATCAACTCCAAGACTTTTAGCAAATACAGTGCTAAAGTAGGCTGGGACTAAATCAATAGATCTGTAATCAACGCCTTTTTTTTCTAATTGAAATCTCAAAGAACCTGGTTGTCTAATTAGTCCAGAAACATTGCCACCCAAATCCCAAACAGATTGAAAGCCAGTGCATAAATCTGCAATGACTTTATTTTTGTAGATTGTGTATGGAGATGCTAGAGTCGATTCTATATATTTTCTAGCATACTCTGATGTATATTCGTGTGACATAAAGAAGCTGGTATTATACATAAATAATACTCATCTGTATTCATTAAAAGCTTTATTGAAATAAACTCCTGTCTCCATCCTCCTCAACGCCTGTTTAGTCACTAATAAAAAATTTATTCAAAAAAATTGACGAAATTATGAAGGAAGCTATGTAAACGTATATCAATGTATGTTCGTGTATATGCGTGTATGTGACCCCAGCGGGAATCGAACCCGCGTTTTCGCCGTGAGAGGGCGATGTCCTAGGCCACTAGACGATGGGGCCAAAATCTTTAGCATGTCAAAACTAGATTGAGTACTGAATTATACCCATAATCTCCCAATCAGGCAATTATGCAGCTGGGTTACTTTTGATAAAGTCTAATATCTCCCAGTCTCTTTTTTTCCATCCAACTGGGAAATTTGAAGTAAACAGACACTATGCTTGCTCCCTTTTTAAGTTCTTTCAAAAGTTTTTTCTCAAGTCGCGGCATCATCTCTTGCACGCCGTAAACAGTTACTAGATCAAAGTTTCCTAACTCAGCGCGCCAAAAACTTTGTTGCTTAATCGTAATTCTTGAGCTTAAGCCTGCCTCTGCTATTTTGGCTCGGGAAAGTTTAACTAATTTAGGATCAATCTCATAACCCACCGCCGTCAGATTTGCTTTCTGGGCTAATTTGATTAAAATTCTACCATCTCCAGAACCAAGATCTGCTGCTATCATCCCTTTTTTGAGCGGTACTAGGCTCATAAATTGTTTAATGCGCGTGTCACTCGTTTCTGCAAAAAAAGCTCCTTGAAGTGAAATATATAGGCGAAACAACAGCCGCACCATCAGCCGCACCATCAATCCCGCCATAATAATCAGAAAAACTAGTAAAATATACTGTCCCCACATTTAGCAGTTAGTGTATCATTAGCAATATTGCCAAAGTTAATAACTTAAAGGAATCATATGTCTCAGCCTCAATCATCATCTCAGTCAGTTTCTGCTTCATCACCCAAAACCCTTGATGAGGCTTTTGCTCAGATTACCGATGAGTTGCTGCAAGTTTTTTTAAAAAAACATAAAGATTACGGTAAAGAAAACATTCTCTCGATTGAAGAATTGGGGATTTCCATGCGAATTTTGGAAAAAACTCAACGTTTGAAAAACTTACTGATGTCACAGGATCAACCAGCTAATGAATCAATTGAAGATACTTGGACCGACATTGCTGTTTATGCCATTATCGGCATGTTGTATCGTCGGCAGCAATTTCAAGATCTTAATGTTAAACCTGAGCTGCTGAAAGAGTTTTAGCCAGCTTTCACATTTCTCTCTGCTCTTCCTACATTTAGTTTAACTATGTCCAGCTAAGCTGTAGTTGAAAGGAGGGGAGAAAATGAAGAAACTTTCGCTCTCAGTATTAATCTTATTACTTAGCATCTTTGCTATTGGCTATGGGTATGCCATCTTCTCGGATCTGGTAATTGCTGATGAAAATAAGTTTTATGCGGGTATTTTCCAGATCCAGATTAGTGACACTGACACTAATTCAGATCAGGTTGCTGATACATTAATTCAGTATTGGAGTGATACCACATCCAATACCTGGTCGTCTTCTCAGTACTGGGTGCCAGGGCAAACGGTTGAATCTCAAATTTTTGTGAGAAACACCGGTGAGATTGATGCTGATGCGGTCTTGATGACGATGACAGATCGCATCTATTATGGCGAAAAACATCTGGATGAAGTGATTAATTTAATTGATGCCTGGTATGACCGCAATGCCAATGGCGTCATGGATGAGGGAGAAAACTTACTGCCGACCTTTGAAGCAAGTTATGATACCAATGCTGATGGCTTGACATTGGTGGAGTTATTTGCAGGTTTGGATGTGGTTCACAATGGTGCGATGTTTGATCTAGAGGCAGGTGAGGCGGTGCTACCTGGGTTGATAACTGATGATTTAATTGGCGGAATTAATGGTACTGGCAAGGGGCTGTTTTTTACCTGGCAGTTTGATCCAGAGGCTGGGATTGAGTATCAGAATTGCACTGTGAAGCTCGACTTTGAGTTCTATGGTCAACAGACTACTTATTAACTGACGGAAGAGGTAGGGAGAAAAAGCAATGCTGTCTGTGATCATTAAAATTTGTAGCTACATGCTTTTGGGAGTAATGATTTTAGTCAGCATAATGCTATTGGTTCCATTGACATCAGTTGGTCAGCAGCTCTATCAACCGGTGATAATCAAATCTGGGTCAATGGAACCAGCCTTGCCCATGGGGAGCTTGGTTGTTATTCAGTCCAGTGATGAATATTTAGTTGGGGATGTGATCGCTTTTAAATATCAGACCGCAACTGGTGAGCAGTTGGTCATCCACCGAATACACAAAGTTTCGCCAAACTTAGAGGAAAAGAGCTATGTTACCAAGGGTGATGCTAATCAAAATTACGAACCGGAAGTTGTTTTAAATTCCGCAGTCTTGGGTAAAGTTACAGTCTTAATTCCCCACGTAGGTTGGTGGCTGGCGCAGCTAAAAAATGGCTATGGTATATTGGCAGCAATCTTTATTCCTGCCGCCATATTTTTGGTGGAGAGTTTTGCTAGAAGAAAATGAGAAAAACTAGCTGGCTAGTCATCTGGAGCTGGCTGGTAATCGGACTGTTAAGTTTGCCAGATGATTCTTTTCAGTTAGGTTTTAGCAAGACAGAAAGCCAGTTAAAACAGCTCGCGCTGGAACCAGCAGTTAAGGGGATGGATACAAACCAACAACAGCAGAAAAACCCCCAAATTGAACTTGAGGATGAAAATGAGCTGCCATTAGTTAGCCAGCCACCTGCAGATGAGAAAACAAAAATTTCTCAAACCTCCAGTGAGACTAGTCGAGATAAGCTAGTTTTAGAAAATGAGTTGCTCGATTTACAAAATCAAACTAAACAGTACGAAGTAGCAGAGCTCAACTGGCTACTGACATTCGACTATAACTTGATCACAACAGAATATTTACCCGGTTTTGATCAGCCAGGTTTTGAAGTTAAGTTATCCTCACAGCCTATCTTTCATGTAGCTGCTGCTGAGGCTAAACAAAAAAGGGAAGATGGTCAATTTCAAACCGGCTGGAAGAATGTGGTGCTGGATTTATCAGTCTATGAAGAAAAAATCGCTGAATTGGCTGCTCATAACCAAGAATCAAAATTAAATCTTATCTTTTGGAGCGGTGACACCATTGATGACCAATCCCCCACCAGAGTAGAGTTAAAAAATCTGCAGCTAGTGACTAAAAACACAGCTGTTTTAGTTAATAATTGTCCTGCTAATCAGATCAAGTTTAAAAAAATTCCTATAACTGTTGATCTGACTCATGACGGCATTTACTCAACTTTAACATGGCATCAACCAGTTTTTACCTCATCAATTCAAGATCGGCCGCAGCTGTATGAAGTTACTCAGGCAGATGGAAATTTAAACCAAATTGTTTTTCAAGACTTATGGTTAACCACACTCCCTGAGCAAGAATCAGCTTTACTCGCCTTCAATCTCGACCAAAATATATCAATATCACTTCAAGCCTGGCTCTTAACCTGCCCTTAAGCTAGCTGAAAAATAATCCTCTTGAGTTTAGGGGAATTATTACTGCATAATGGAGTTCGTGAGAACCTTTCAAGATATTTTTGCCCATCTCTTTCATCCCCGCCGATCTAATAACCATCGGGCGCGGTTAATTCATCCTGAGTCTATTTTTCTATTAGTGTTAGTAGCCGGCGGATTTGTTGCCCTGCTTCACTTGTTTATTGGGCTATCTGGACCATCAAAAAAAATTCTTGGTTTTGCTTCCTCTATTACACCTAAGGAAGTAATTGCGGCGACCAATGATCAAAGATCTAAAATGGGATTACCGCCGTTAGCACTTAATCAAGCCTTAACAGCGGCAGCTATTGCAAAGGGTCAGGACATGTTCAATGATCAGTATTGGGCACACACCGCACCTGATGGAACTGAACCCTGGGTCTTCATGAGACAAGCTGGTTACTCTTACCGTGTAGCTGGTGAGAATTTGGCGAGAGATTTTTCCGAAACTCCGGCCATGATGACTGCTTGGATGGCCTCGCCGACACATCGGGCTAATATTGTTAATCCGCAATATTCAGAAATTGGAATTGCTGTGATTGATGGGGTTTTGGAGGGGTATGAGACAACACTAGTTGTTCAGATGTTTGGTGCTCCAGAAGGCAGGCAGGCTACCGTGCCAGAGGTGCCAGCAGTCAGAGCTGTTCAAGCGACTGAACCAGTAAATACTATTACCGAAATTGACCAGCTAATAGATGATAAACCGGGTGCTCAGGACTTAGCAGTTTTAGAAACCAATGGTGATGATGAACCTGAGGCAACAGCGGGTGGAGAAGAGACAGCTGCGACGGATGAAGAGCTGGTCGCATCGATCAGTAATGTCCTGACCCAGGGAGTTTTAGCTAGCATGCTGGTTCCTATTGGTGAGATTGAAACACCACCACTCTTTACCCCGCTTCAGTTGACTAAAGCCTTCTTTTTAGCCGTCATCATGTTGATCATTTTGACCTTAATCTACGATACATTTGTCATTGGCAATCGCCAGTCAACTCGGCTGGTGGGTCGAAACTTAGCGCACATTATCTTATTTTTAACAGTGGCCTTTTTAGTAGTATTCTTTAAAGGTGGAATTGTAGGCTAAATATGCTGAGAGAATTTTCTAAACATAAGCTGTCATATTCAATCTTAGTAGTCGTACTCTTGCTAGGTGTTTTAGCATTTTTAGCAGCCTGGCCTGATCGAGCTTCGCAGCGGCTAATCTCGGTAGCGATAGCTATGTTTTACATACTCTGGGGTATAATCTTTCATGTGAACATCAAGCAAATTTCACGAAAGGTGGTGCTGGAATATTTAGGAGTTGGTATACTAGCAGGAGTACTTTTAGTACTCGTTACTCTCTAAAAGTTCAGCCATTTAATTAAGTAAATTTATTAGCTTGCCCGGAAGGAACATATGAAAGGCATTATTTTAGCAGGCGGCTCAGGATCACGACTCAAGCCCTTAACTAGAGTGACTAGTAAGCAGCTGCTGCCAATTTACAACAAGCCGATGATTTATTTTCCGCTGGAAACATTAATAAAAGCTGGCATTGAAGATATTTTAATTATTGTTGCTCCAGACCATGCGGGTGATTTTCTGAAGCTATTAGGCAGCGGTAAAGAGTTTGGTTGTGATTTTACCTACGAAATTCAAGATGAGCCAAAAGGTTTAGCTCAGGCATTTCTCATTGGTGATGATTTTATTGGTGATGATGCAGTGACGATGATTTTAGGCGATAACCTGTTTGAAGATGATTTTGCACCAGCTATTCAAAGTTTTAAATCAGGCGGCCGGGTTTTTGCTAAAAAAGTTGAAGATCCTGAAAGATTTGGCGTGGTAGAGTTTGATGACCAGCAGCGCGCTCTTTCGATTGAAGAGAAACCATTACAGCCCAAATCTGATTATGCAGTGACTGGCCTGTATATTTATGACAACACGGTGGTTGAGAAGGCTCGCAATCTCACTCCATCAGATCGAGGAGAATTAGAGATTACCGACATAAACAACCTATATTTAGCAGAGGGACAGCTGGATGTGGCCTTTGTTGAAGGAAAGTGGTTTGATACGGGGACATTTGAATCATGGTATGAAGCGACTGTTTTCGCCCGTAATCGAGAGTTAAATATTTAATAAATGAAAAATAATCTAAGCCAAGCCACTGCCTTCTTTAGTTTTTGTCTCTTAACAGTGGCTGTTAGTGGCTGGATTCATTTTTCAACTCCGCAACCCGTACAGGCGCAATCTGAGCTGATTTATAACTCACAAACAGCGGCTGATGAGATAAGACAACTAAAAACTCGCTACCGCTCAGAAATTGAAGAGTATCAGCAGGCGGAAAAACAGTATCAAGTAGCTCAAACTCAGTACGAACAGCTACAGACGCTCAACGCCTTAGAAAATGCGGTGAGAACTACTCAGCTGGCGATGCAAGCTCGAGGCAAGGTGCTTTGGACATATCTTCAGTTAATTAAAGTGACTTTAAATGATCAGCCAGGTATTCATGTCGAATATAAAGAGATCAGCTTAGATAACTTAAATGAGTTGCAAGAGCAGCTTGAGGCACATCAAGCCAAGCTTGAACCGGAACTGAGCAAGGATCAAATCATTACTTTGGCAGCTGAATTTACACCAATGTATACCACTTTGGAGGACAGTGCTTATCAGGGTTTATCTTTAATTGAGATCGGCCGGCTGCAGACAATTTATGACAAAACAAAGGTGCTGAGTGAAGATATGCGCAGCGAGCTAGCGACAGCGGGCGGAGCTTTAAAAGCATCTCAGCGCGAACGAGCCTTTAATGAGGTCGATCAGCACTTGGCAAATGTAGAGCTAGCTTTTGATGATGTGGAAAGTTCTTTTGACGACCCAACCTATCAGGGTTACCGAGGGGTTCATCGGCGGATTCAAGACAACTTGGCAGAAATCTATTCAAATCTAACTAGAGTCAGATCATTTTTAGCGGAAATAATTTCACTATGAAATCAGAATACATTGACGACCAAACCAGATTTGCCAACGAAGAGCCGCTCTTTCAACCGGTTAGTTCAAGTTATCTCGATGAAGCGGCCGTAGCAGCCAGTCTGAAGGGTAAGCTAAAGGCTAATGCTAAATTACTCATTTTAGCAGGAATAGCTTTTGTTTTAATTTTATCTGGCGTTATTTGGTTGGCGTCAAAAAACCGCAATCTGCCCGCTATCATTAATCCTGAAGATGAAACTCAGGCATCACCATCTCCCCAGCTAGACTCAACGGAGCTGGGAAGACGACTCCAGGAATTAGAACTTGAGTTAAAAGGAGCTGATCCCGCTCAAGATTTATATCCATTTCCGGCGATTGATGAGCAGTTAACAATTGAAGAGTAAACCAACCTTTAATGTCACTCATAAATATATTATCAATTTTTCTCGCTCTTTTTGCTCTAATCATCTTTTATTTCTCACTTAGATTTGCCAAATCAAACCAGTTTTATACCGATACTCCTGGATTAAGCTGGCTGGGAATCTTTGTTTGGGGAGACGGGGTGATCTTAGCTCCCTTTTGGTTTGTTTCTGCGGTGGCATTTAACTTTATTTCTCCGCTAAATATCTTGAGACATTTACTAATCTTTTTGGTGATAAGAAGCGGATATGAGGTAGTTTATTGGATTACGCACCAAGTTTCACAGAAAGAATATGAACCTCCTTTATTTAGAAATATTAGTTGGCTGGGAGCAGATGAAGGGGCGATTTTATATCAGCTGCTCAATACTTGTTGGGTTATTTTAGGTTTAGTAGGTTTGTTACTCACGCTCGTCTAGCATGCCGGTCTTAAGGGCATAATTCAGTGACCAGAGCATAAAGATCATTATCGACCAGAAAGTCAAATTAAAAATTGGGTAGCCATGGTTGGGATAGAGATAACCTGTGACTTCGTGAAGTATTGCGGCAGTGACAGCAATATGTAGGGCGATTTTAAAAGTAGGTAGGTATTCTTGAGCAGTATGGTTTATTTTAAGAACAAAATATAGCAAAATAGACTCTATAACAGTTTGCCAAAAAACAGTGCTGATTAAATAAATTGGGTAAATAATGATGATTATCAAGCTAAATCCGTTAAAAAACCAACTAAGCTGCTGATTGAGCTGTCCAATCTGCTGGTCGATGTTATCAGCAGTCAGTGTAAATGGCTCAGATAAAATCTCAGTTAATGGCAGCTGTCGCCAGCGTCCATTTAAATTATTGATGAACAAGTGCTGACTGTCGGCTACTAGAAATGAACTATTACCTGACTCAGTAACAAAGTCGGCTGCTGAGCGACCAGGCTCAGTTATTGTCAATAAATGATGAGGTATTAAATCCTGCAGCGGCATGCTTTTGGGATATGGCACCTGGATAGGTGCTTCAGAATTAATAAGCAATGTTTGATTGTTCCAGGAAACAATTATGTCACTCGGATAATAATGGGCTAAGTTCAGCAACTCCACCTGTGCCGTGGTTTTCAGGGGTAGCCAGACACGGTCAACAAAGAATACCCCTGAGATAATGCCTAAGATTGATAAACTAATCAGGAAATACCTGATACTAAACCAAAGTTTATTTTTAACAACACCCAGATAGGAGGCGCCGGATGTCAGCGATCGATGTAAAGTGTAAATGTATAAAAATGGCTGCATACTCCAATTAGTATACAAAATCGTTTATAATCAAGATATATGACATATGATTTTTCGCTATTCAACCAAAAGTCACAAGCCACACTTGATCACGTTAATCAAGATATTGCGACTTTAAGAACCGGCAAAGCCTCCGCCCAACTGCTGGATCCAGTCAAAGTGATAGCTTATGGAAGTGAAATGAAGGTGAATGAGTTGGCCAATATCTCTACCCCCGACCCAAATTTAATTATCATTAAACCTTGGGACCGGTCAGTGATTGAAAGTATCGAGAAGGCTATCGCCAGCTCTGGCTTGAATTTAAGTCCGGTGGTAGATAACGATATTATCCGCATCGCCATTCCGCAGTTAACAGAGGAAAGACGTTTAGAGATGGTGAAGCTGCTCCAGAAAAAGATTGAGGGCGGCAAAGTGATGCTGCGCAACATCCGTTCTGATATTAAGCAGAAAATCGAAGATCAAGAGGGCGAGTCAAATATCAGTGAAGATGATATTCGCCGTGATTTAGAAAAACTAAATACTCTGACTCAGGAATACATCGAGCAGTTGGAAGCGATCGAAGCTAAGAAAGAGCAAGAGTTGCTGGCGGTATAACTATTATGGCTGCACTTATTTTTATCCTTGTGCTATCTTTTTTGGTCATTATTCATGAGCTGGGTCATTTTTTTACTGCCCGCTGGGCTAAGATGAAGGTTGAGGAGTTTGGAGTGGGTTATCCTCCACGAGCACTTAAGCTTTTTAAGTGGAAAGAAACCCTCTTCTCATTGAACTGGATTCCCTTTGGCGGCTTTGTCAAAATTAAGGGTGAAGATAATGTCACAGGCGAATTTTATCAACGGCCTTCCTACCAACAGTTAATTGTGATTCTGGCGGGTGCGACCGTAAACTTTGTGTTTGGTATTTTAGCATTTGCGCTGGTTTTCACCATCTCGGGTGTGCCGACACCAATTGACCAGCCACGCATTTCGACAGTGGCGCCTAATTCTCCGGCCGCTGCAGCAGGAATACCCACTAATGTGGCCATTACGGGCATTGAAACGGCTGAAGAAACCATCAAAATTTATACCACTGATGAAGCTATCGCTGAGATTGGTCAATACCGAGGTGAAGAAATTACCTTAATTACGTCTGGAGAATGTCAGCCGGACTCGGTTGATCAATGTGACCCCACTGAGCAAAAATATGAAGTTTATATAAGAACAGCAGAGGAGACGCCGGCTAATGAGGGTGCACTAGGAGTGAGTTTTGAATCTGCTATTTATCTCGAATATCCCTGGTATGAAAAGCCTTTTAGAGCCATCTGGTTTGGTTTAGTTCAAGCTATTTGGTTAGGTAAGCTGATAGTAGTTAGTTTAGGTCAAATGGTTGGGGATATTCTTTTTAAAGGTAGCGTCCCAGACACAGTAGCTGGTCCGATCAGAATTGTCGCTCAAGCAAGTGATAGCGGCATTGTGGCGGAAGGGGCACTGTCTGTGCTGGCTTTTGCCGGTATGTTATCCGTTAATTTAGCTATAATTAATATTATGCCCATCCCTGCCTTAGATGGCGGCCGGGCGCTCTTTATTACGCTGAAAAAGATTTTTGGTAAACAAAAGTTAGAGAAAGTTGAAGAATATGGCAACTACTTTGGTTATATTTTTATCTTGGCTTTTATTGTGATTATCTCGATTAAAGATATTATTAGCGTCTTTTTTGGCTAAAAACTCACATGTTTATGAATAAGGAACAATATGGGAATTAGAAGAACTAAAGAAGAAAAACTAGCTGCTCAATTGAGAAGACTTGAGGAAACTAGTTACAGCTTATCTCCACAGAAAAAAAGTTCCAGCTCGAAAAAATCAGCCCCAAAAAGTATTAAAGCAGCTGCAAATAGTCGAGACGCTATCAAAGAAAGTCCAGTAATAGGCTTATTGTCTCAAGAACCAAGACAGATCAAGCGTGATTTATGGCGGACCATAGTTGCATCTCTAGTAGTTTTTGGAATACTAATTGCGTTATACTTTCAGCTCTGATAAAACTGTTACTATTGCCAAAAGGAGCGGCCTAATTATGAAACGAAAAAATCTTCTACTAGCATTAGTCTTATACATTGTCTCAGCAGCGGTATCATTTGGTGCCTTTTCTTATTTAGGCGATCAGCAAGGTACAGCTAATATTGATAACAGTGAAACTGAGGAAGAGACTTTGCTTGGTGCTTTGCTGGATATTGATCCTAATGCACCAAGAGATCAAGAGTGTCCGCTAAATGGACAGTTTTATACCGCTGTGGAAAGAGAAGCTTGGGAGAAAAGACGGCCGTTAGCTGTGATGATTGAAAATCATCCAGAAGCTCGACCACAAGCCGGCTTGGGTGATGCAGATGTCGTTTTTGAAGCAGTAGCTGAAGGTGGTGTGACTAGATTTATGGGGATGTTCTACTGCGATGTGCAAAAAATTGATACCACTCTCGCTCCAATCAGATCTGCTCGTACCTATTTTGTTGACTGGGCCTCAGGTTTTAACCAGCCTCTGTATGCTCATGTCGGCGGTGCCAATGTCCCAGGACCATCAGATGCTTTAGGACAAATCAATACTTATGGCTGGGCAGGTGAAAATGACTTAAACCAGTTCTCCATTGGTTACCCAACTTTTGTGCGTGATTACAATCGAGTCCCTGGCAAAACTATCGCGACTGAGCATACCATGGTGACCAGTACTGAAAAACTGTGGGAAGTTGGCGAGGAAAGAGGCTGGACCAATGTCTCACCAGAGAGAAAAGTCGGCTTTAACATGGTAGGCGGGGATGCGTGGCAAGACGGTTTCACTCCTTGGACATTTGAAAACGGTGATCAGCCTGACGGCAGCGTCACTAGCATCTCTTATGACTTTTGGAGTGGTTACAATGACTATGCTGTTTCTTGGGAGTATGACCCGGAAACAAACAGTTATCTGCGCCAGATGGCTGGAGAGCCTCACATTGATCAAAATTCGGAAAAACAAATCATGGCTAAAAATGTCGTAGTCTTAAAAACTGTTGAAAAAGGTCCCATTAATGAAGTGAAGCATATGCTCTATGAAACCATTGGTACTGGTGATGCTCTCATCTTCAAAAATGGTGAAGTGATAGAAGCAACTTGGAGTAAGAAAACTCGCACCAGCCCCATTCAATTCGTCGATAGCCGAGGCACCAACATTCCCATGGCTCGAGGCTTAACCTGGATTTCTGTGGTAAATAATGTGACTACTGTTGAATATTAGCCTAGGTTGTCAGCTAGACAAGTGTCTGGTACGCCTTGCATATCAGCCGGTAGTAACTTACAATTTGAGTACAGTATGACTTCATTACAAGACTTTATGATCTCTCGGGTTAGGGTAAAGATGATGGAACTCTTTTTTACCAATCCTGAAGAGATGTATTACGTCAGACAGATCACTCGAGAAATCAAAGAAGAGATTAACGCTGTTCGCCGAGAATTAGATAAAATGCTTGACTATGGCTTGCTGAAAAGTGAGCAGCGCGGTAATCGGCTCTATTATTTTCTCAATGACCGTTATCTTTACTATCAAGAGTTGCAGCAGATGATTGTCAAAAGCACTGGGTTGGGATTAAAAATTCGCAAGTTCCGTCGCAAACTGGGAACACTGGAGTTTGTCATGTTTTCCGGCAGATTTATTCGGCGCAAGCCGGTGAGACAAGATGAGGTAGATATTTTGGTAGTTGGCGATGTGGTGTTGAGTGAACTAGAAGCACTTATTAAAGAGGAAGAAGAGGCTTTAGATCGAGAGATTAGAGTCACTGTCTTTGATGTTGAAGAGTATAATTTTAGAAAAGCCCGGCGAGATCCATTTATTATGGACGTGTTATACAACAGCCGGATTATGGTAATTGGCGGTGAAGACGAGTTTGTTGAGCGCCAACAGCCTAATCTCTAAAATTTCTGCTCCATCCTGCCAAAATAGAGAGTCAATATGAATCGAACCTATCAGATTTTTATTTTTATTATTATCTTGACGATCGCCTCTCTCTATATTGCTCTGCCGCGACAATTTCACTTGAAGTTTAATCAATTTGGCCTCAATCTTGACCGTGAAGTCATAGTTCCAGCGCCTACTTTTAACTTATTTGGCAAACAATTTAGTTATGACTTTCAGTTAAAGCAAGGCTTGGATATTCAAGGCGGGATGCAGGTGGTACTGCAAGCTGATATGTCAGAGATTGAATCTAGTGATCGGGAAACAGCCTTGGAAAGTGCTCGGGAAATTATTTTGCGGCGAGTTGATTTGTACGGAATTAATGAGCCCTCCGTGACGACTTCTCAAGTTGGAGAGAGCCACCGAATTTTAGTTGATCTGCCAGGTGTCAGTGATCCTAATCAGGCCTTGAGACTGGTTGGTCAAACAGCTCAACTTGATTTTAGACTGCAAACTAATGATCCTGAAGTAATTGCGCAAGCCACTACCTCAGCAGTGACATTTTTTGAGCAGTTCGAACCAACAGCGTTAACTGGCAAGCAACTGAAACGATCTTCCGTCCAATTTGATCCGCAAACCAATGAACCAGTGATTGCGATGGAGTTTAATGATGAAGGACGAGAGCTGTTTGCTGAGATTACTCAAGCTAATGTGGGACAGGTTTTGGCTATTTTTATTGATGAATACCCAGTGGCTATGCCACAGATTAACACGCCGATTTCAGATGGCCGAGCGGTCATGACAGGCGGTTTTACCTTAGAGCAGGCTCAGCAGCTGGCTATTCAGTTAAATGCCGGAGCTCTGCCCGTACCTATTCAAGTTTTGGAACAGCGCCAACTGGGTGCGAGCATCGGTCAGCAAGCCGTCACTGAGAGCATTAGAGCTGGTTTAATCGGCATTGGTCTAGTTATGTTGTTCATGATCCTGCTTTATGGCTGGAAAGGCTTAATTGCGGACTGGGCTTTAATTATTTATGGAATTATTACGGTCGCTGCTTACAAAGTGCTGGGTGTTACCCTCACTTTGCCGGGGATTGCTGGCCTGTTGTTGTCGGTGGGAATGGCGGTGGATGCCAATATCCTTATTTTTGAAAGAATGAAGGAAGAATTGAGGTTGGGCAAACCCTGGAAAAGAGCCATGAAGCTGGGCTTTGGCAGAGCCTGGGACTCAATTAAAGATGCTAACATAGCCACGATTATGACTGCTTTAGTTTTGATAAATCCGGTTAACTTTCCATTTTTAGCCACCAGCGGCTTGGTGAGAGGATTTGGTGTCACATTATTAGTTGGTGTGTTGATCGGCCTTTTTACCGGTGTTGTTGTTACCAGGACCTTAATGAGACTATTTTTAAGTGAGCCGAAAATAAAAGTGGCAGCCATTGGAGGTAAAAGATGAATTTAATGAAGTGGCGGTGGCTGTATGTTGGTATTTCACTGCTCTTTATCATCCCGGGTCTAGTTTCGCTAATTTTATTTGGTCTTAAGCCAGCGATAGATTTTACCGGCGGCTCTCTGTTAGAGGTAAGATTTATTCAAGTTGATGAAGATGTTCAGCTTACACAAGACGAATTAAAAGCGGTTTTAAATGATGTTTATCAGCTGGATTCAGTCCAGCAATCTGGTTCAAATCAACTGATTTTAAAAGGTAAGGAGATGCCAAATGAACAAAAGAATCTCGTCATGGAAAGCATTACCACTAAGTATGGCGAGGTGGAAGAGCTGAGATTTGAAACTGTTGGGCCTGCTTTGGGACGGGAGCTGTTGATGAAAACTTTAATGGCGGTCGCAATTGCCGCCACTCTCATAATGATTTATGTCTGGACGCAGTTTGATGAGATTAAGTTTGGTGTCGCAGCCATTCTTGCTATGTTCCATGACTCGCTGATTTTATTAGGCATTTTCAGTCTGTTGGGCTGGTTTGCCGGTATCGAGGTAGATATTTTATTTGTGACAGCTCTTTTAACAACTCTGTCGTTTTCAGTTCATGACACAATTGTTGTTTTTGATCGAATTAGAGAGTTGAAACGCAAACATGTCAAAGTTGAAACTGAAACGGTAGTCGATGCGGCGGTCATAGAAACACTTAGTCGTTCCATTAATAACTCGGTCACAATTATTATCATGCTCGTGGCTTTGTCTTTGTTAGGCGGAGATACCATTCGGTGGTTTGCGGTGGCGTTATTAATTGGCGCCATAACTGGCACTTACTCTTCCACATTTATTGCCGCCCCGTTACTGCTGTTTTGGGATGAGTTAGCTCAAAAAATCAAATCTCGCCGCCGGCGCCAACATTAGTATATTTCATTGAAAAACTAAACTAGCTCTTGAGCTAGTTTTAGCAACTGTTCTTTAGTATTTAACTCAGGATTGTCTAGCACTTCCTCTAATAATTTATCTAAAACTGCGCCAATCCAAGGGCCGGGTTTTAGATCAAACTGAGCCATTAAATCATGACCAGAAATTGCTAGATCAGTCACAGCCATAGGCTGGTTGAGCTGACCAACGATCCGTTCTTTCATTTCCTCTAATCTCCAGCTGGTTTTTCTAACTCCGCTGCCCAGCCGGTCACCTTCTCGTAAGGCTAAAATATCATCAATATTTTCTAAACCAACTCGGGTCATAAATCGGCGAATGGCTGCATCACTGTTTTCGGGCTGGTAGTAGAACATATGATGCCTGACTAAGATAAACAGCCGCCGTAGCTCTCTCTTTGATAAGTGCAATCGTTGACCAATGCGATCCGCGATCCTCGATCCAACAATTTCATGATTATAAAAAGTGATCTCACCATTTCTCAGTTGATAAGTAGCTGGTTTACCAATGTCATGAAGCAAGGTGGCCAGTTTTACAATCGGATCTGAGCTTGGGCAGTTGGCTAAGGCATCCACGCTATGAGTACAGACATCAGTAGTATGATGACCGCCCTGATCAACTCACTTTGTAGCTGCTAGTTCATGCAAGAATTCAGATAACAAGCCCGTTTCATCAAGCAGCTGCAAACCAGCTTTTGGTTGTGAACTGCTGAGTATCTTAAAAAATTCATCTCTAATTCTTTCTGAGCTTATCTTAGCAACTAAATGACTATGTGCTTTAATTGACTGAAGTACGGCTGGATCGATAACAAATCCTAGCTGAACAGAAAAACGGATCGCCCTGAGCATTCTCAAAGCATCTTCTTTAAAGCGCTCGTCGGGTTCACCAACTGTTTTAATCAGTTTAGCCTCTAAATCTGCTTGTCCTTGATAAGGATCAATAATTTCACCCTGAAGATTAAGAGCTAGGGCATTAATGGTAAAGTCTCTTCTGGCTAAATCTTCCTCAATTGATTCACCCCATTCTAGTTGGGTTGGGTCGGGATGACGAAAATCTTCGTAGATCTCTTGAGAACGATAGGTAGTAATCTCAAA
This sequence comes from uncultured Pseudomonadales bacterium, assembly GCA_964650185.1. Taxonomy (GTDB): domain Bacteria; phylum Patescibacteriota; class Microgenomatia; order UBA1400; family PJMF01; genus CAZYRN01. The sequence goes on along the minus strand of CAZYRN010000001.1, from coordinate 73,937 downwards.
GTCAGGAAAGTATTGATAAGCGTTCTCATGATCAACAGCAATTGAGTTAGTAGCTGTTTTCAATTCTTCAGGCACTTGAAGCGAGTGATGAATCTTGCTGGCTTGAGCTAGATCAATTAAAGTGGAGTCAGATTTAGCATCGACCCGAGCTAACCCCACTGCTTCTTCATCAACCCCCATTTGTTTTAAAAGTTCTGGATGAGTAATGGAAACGGTGCCAAACTCATTCTCATAGTAGCTTTCCGGAAAAAGCTCTTTAATTTGTTCTGGACGGGCATTGGTCGTAAAGTCGTAATCTTTAAAGTCTTTATCCAACAGCAAATCTCTGACTGCTCCGCCGACTAGAAATACTTCATAGCCAGCTTGATGCAAGGTCGTTAAAATGTACTCAACTTCAGGCCTTAGTTTTAATGACATACGAGTTCTATTATACTGTCATCATCATGAACTGGAAGATTAGAACTGAGCAAGTCCCAAAGCACCTAGATGAGCTGATGACTATTTTGCTGAAAAATCGTGAATTAGATCAGGAAGATGATTTTTTTCAGCCTGTCCATCCTAGTAAAATAAGTTTGACCTCTGTCGGATTGGATGAGCAGCAGCTACAAACGGCGCTAAAGCGGATTAAGCAGGCCATCAAAAATGAAGAGGAAATTGTTGTTTTTGGTGATTATGATGCGGATGGTGTTTGTGCTACAGCCGTCTTATGGCAAACTCTTTATCGATTAAAGGCCAAAGCTGTGCCTTTTATTCCACATCGGGAAAAGCATGGTTATGGCTTATCAGCCGCCGCCTTAACAGATTTACTAGCTGTTCAACAGCCTCGCTTAATTATTACGGTTGATAATGGCATCGTTGCTCACGAACATGCTCAGCAAATCGCTGCCGCCGGCATTGATTTAATTATTACTGATCATCATCAGCCTGAAGCAGAACTACCGCTGGCTTTAGCAGTTGTTCATACCGATCAATTATGTGGCACAACCGTGGCGTGGATGTTAGCCAACCAGCTTGCAAGGAGCTTCGATCAAAATATTAATGATCAGTTGGATTTGACTGGCATTGCTACCATTGCCGATCAGGTTTTATTAAAAGCTGCTAATCGTAGTTTTGCTTATCATGGTCTTGCCCAACTGCAAAAGTCCAAAAAACCTGGCTTGTTGGCATTGTTGAGTCAAGCCGGAATTAATCAAAAAGATATCACTAGTCAGACTGTCGGTTACGCTATTGCACCACGCATTAATGCAATGGGTAGACTGGGTCATAGTCTAGATGCTCTCAGACTTGTTTTGACAAATAATGCTGGTCGGGCAGCAGAATTGGCAGAGCTGCTGGGCAGTACTAACAATCAGCGCCAAGAATTAACCTATGAAATGATGGCTGATGCCCTGTCAAATAGTCAAGAGTGGCGAGAAGAACATCTTATTATCGCAGCTTCAGCGGATTACCATGAGGGTGTGATTGGTTTAATTGCCGGCCGTTTAGTTGAAAGGTTTTATAAACCAGCGATTGCGATGAGTATTAGTGAGAAAACTGTTAAAGCTTCAGCCAGATCAATTCCTGGGGTAAATATCATTGAGTTAATTAGACAGGTTAAAGCAGAATTATTGGAAGTTGGCGGTCATCCCATGGCAGCGGGATTTGGTTTTGAAACAACTAAATTAGAGCTAGTAACGACTAAATTAAGGCAGTTAGCTAAAGAGCAGATAGATCAAAGTCTGCTTCAGCCATCACTTGAGGTTGACATAGTTTTGCCAGAAGAGCTGCTGACTCTAGCTACCGCGGATGCCGTGCAGCGGCTGGCTCCATTTGGCAGCGGCAATCCAGAACCAGTTTTCGGGATCAAAGAGGTTGAGTTATTAGAAGTGATGACTGTTGGTAAGGAAAAGCAGCACTTAAAGTTGGTAGGTCGAGTGGGCGAGAGTGTCCAGCCCATTAACTTTTTAGCTTGGAGAAAAGGAGAGTTGGCTCAAAAACTGTCGGCTGGAGATAAGGTTGATATCGCTGGCGTCCTAGAGATTAATGAGTGGCGTCATCGAACATCTCTGCAAGTGAGGGTGGTAGATATTCTTCATCAACTAAAGAAATAATTGATATTACCTCGTCTAAAACTCAGTTGATCTCACCTCATTTGCAAAAAATAACACCGTCGATGTCACAATTTTAATAAGATTCTTTCCTAAATATAAAGAAGCAGCTTCGCTAGATTGTTCATACTTTTGATACCTCCACTGCTGAACATGATATGACCATAATGCTAGTGCATAGGCATCGGCAGTAGCCTCTAATAAACTGGGAGCTACTGAACCAAATAACTCTGAAAGTCTATTAATAGTGTTTGTATCAACGGCCAATCTAGAAGTAATTGAATCCTCAGACTCTAATTGTCGAAGAGTAGTAATTACCTGAATAAGTCTCATAATATTATGTTTAAAACCTAAAACATATTGATCAGGATTAAAATAAAGTATTTCTTCATCGAAATGGAGACGGGGTGTTTGCTCATTTCTCAAACCTCCTGTCTCTACAATGCGAATTAGACCGCTAAGTCTCCTTCTAATTCTTCTTCTAATAGAACTTGAATGAATAAATTCATCAACAGTTGACAACCTTGCTTCTTGTAGAAAGTCTGGATTTCCAGCTAATATTTGACCAGCTAAAACTCTGTCTGGCCATGGATGAAGCTTATCTCCTAAGTATCCAGAGATATATTCATCATGTTTTCTCTGTTTTCCAATAATCTTTATTTCTATATCTGGATCAATTTCATTCCATAAATTACGTCTATTTCTCTTACATAAATTGGTAAATATGGTTGACCTAATGTATTCAGCAACACCTTTGTCTGAAGCAATAACCAATAATTCAAATGGAGAGTATGGCCCTTTCTCTCTTCGAGCATCAGAGCCGGTTAAAACCAAAGCATATGTGTTGGGGTCAATATTATTTAAACAGGAGCTAGCTAATTTCATTAATATTCGAATTCGAGAAGAGTTCCAAGTTTCAACTGATTTAGCAAAACTTCTAGGATTAATTTCACTTGGAGATGTAACTAGATCATATTCTGGATATCGTGGCACCTCATGATTAGTAATAGTTTGACCATTGCCATTGCCTAAGAAAACTCTGTCCAATGGTGTAGATGGGATAAATTTTCTGTCCATAATAATTTCATTCTACTTTTGGTGCAGTTTACTAAGTTCTCTAAGCTTGTCAAGTAAAAATTGCTATGTTACGATTACACCAGAAAAAAAACAGCTCTAGAATCCGTTGACAGCGGGTAATTCTCGACTTAGAGAGAGCTGCTTGGGGTCGCAACCAAGCTGGGTAAGCCCATCACAGCTGGAATGAAGTTAAATTAGAGGTGGCACCGTTTATTTAAAACCCTCTTTTGATCATCTGCGGGTGGTTGAAAGAGGGTTTTTTGCTATAAATATATTTAAGGAGCTAGATGAAACGAACCATGATTATTGATACACCTACATTATCGGGCCAGACCGTCACGGTTATGGGCTGGGTGGATAGTAAGCGCGATCATGGCAAAGTGACTTTTATTGATTTGAGAGATCGGACTTCTTTAATACAGTGTGTGGGGGTCAATATGCTGGGCGAGTTGACGGTTGAATCGGTAGTAAAAATTACTGGTTTAGTTAAAGATCGGTCAGAGCGAAATATCAATCCTGATTTAGCCACTGGCACTGTCGAAATTGAAGTAGCTGAATATGAGGTGCTCAACAAATCCAAGGAATTACCAATTCAACTAGATAGTGATGGCTATGAGATTGGTGAAGAACCTCGGCTTAAATATCGCTATCTAGATTTACGTCGCTCCAGAATGAGACAGAATCTGAAACTTCGTTCCGATTATTCTCGTGCCTTGCGTGAAGCTTTATACAAACGAGAATTTGTGGAAGTGGAGACGCCTTTGTTGACAAAATCCACCAAAGAAGGGGCGAGAGATTTTATTGTGCCGTCACGTTTTCAGCACGGCAAGTTTTATGCTCTACCGCAGAGCCCACAACAGTATAAACAACTCTTGATGACAGCTGGGGTTGAGCGGTATTTTCAATTTGCCCGCTGCATCAGAGATGAGGATCTACGAGCCGATCGCGGTTTTGAACATACTCAAGTCGACTTAGAAATGAGCTTTGTATCTCGAGAAGAAGTGATGCAGACGGTAGAGGAGATGGTTAAAGAAGCCGTCACCACTGTCGGAGGCCAGCTTAAGGATCAGCAGTTTCCCGTATTTACCTACCAGGAAGCAATTGAAAAATTTGGAGCTGATAAGTTTGACTTTCGGACTGAGGACGAAAAGAAACAGGGCTTATTGGCTTTTGCGTGGGTAGTTGATTTTCCTTTCTTCAAAAAAGTAGATCGCAGTGATGCTGCTGAAGTAGCTGATGGCCGCAGTGGCTGGACCTTCACCCATAATCCTTTTAGTCAGCCTAAAGCAGAGTTTTTAGCAGATCATCTGGCAGGTGAAAACATTGACCAGATACTATCAACGCAATATGACCTGGTCTGTAACGGCTATGAAGTCGGCGGAGGCAGCATTCGAGCCCATCAACCAGAGGTGCTGAGACAAACATTCCGTATTATGGGTTACTCAGATGAGGAAATTGAAGCCAACATTGGTCATATGTTAGAAGCATTTGCTGTGGGAACACCCCCTCATGGCGGCATAGCCCTAGGTCTGGATCGTCACGTGATGGTGCTGGCTCAAGAAACATCGATTAAAGAGTCAATTGCTTTCCCGATGACATCAACTGGCCGAACAGCGGTCATGGATGCACCTTCAACAGTGGCTGAAGAACAACTAGACGAGCTCGGTTTGCAGATTAAACCCAGTATCAATAAAGAGTAATTTTTACTAAAATAAGGCTGTGCCAAGGCTTAGAGTTGATCAGTATTTAGCAGTGATAGTATTTTCCATAGTGTTAATGACCCCAGTGGCCATTGCAGTACCGCTGCAGCAACTCAGCACTCCAGTCAATTTAAAAGCAGTTGCTCCCATACCTGTGGCGGTGGCAGATGATTTGAGCGATGAAGAACTCTTAGCGACGGTTTCTGCCCGTTCTATTGCGGTTATCGACGTTGAATCAGCCAGTATTTTACTCCAGCGTCATGCTCATGAACCTATTTCTCCAGCTTCAACCACTAAGTTGATGACAGCGTTAGTGGCCAGAAAGAACTATGATCTAGATCAAATAATGACTGTTAGCAGCGGCTCAGCTTCAGTTGGTCATGTGATTGGATTTCCGGTGGGCAGTCAGTTTACTGTCAAGGAATTACTAAAAGCGTTACTGATTAGTTCCGGCAATGATGCGGCAAATATTTTAGCCCAGCACCACCCGCAAGGTTACGTTCAGTTCGTGACGGAGATGAATCAGCAGGCTCAGGCTTTAAATTTAACTCAAACCTCATTTACCAATCCCGCTGGCTTGGATGCACTTGATCATCAGACGACCGCTTTTGAGCTATCGCTGTTGGCAAGAGAGTTTATGAAAGATGATTTTTTCAGAACCATAGTGGATGAAGAAGAATCTATTATTACCGATGTCAGCGGTAGGATTGTTTTTAACTTATACAACACCAATCAGCTAATTGGCAGAAGTGATGTAGTGGGGATTAAAACCGGTACAACAGATTTAGCTGGCGAAGCCTTAATTACTCAAGTAGAAAGAGATGGCAAAGCTATTATTATTGTTTTGCTGGGTAGTCAAAATCGTTATGTAGATACAGAGCAAATTATGGAGTGGGTATTTAGACAGTACCGATGGGAGAATTTTTCGGTATCATAAACTTATGGCTAATAATCCCCCTTCTACTACCGGCCTAACTTTATCCCAAACTACCCATATGGCTAGAATCGCCGTGAAGTATGGTGGCATTCTAGTAGTGGCTTTAATAGTAGGGAGGATTTTTCTCACTTCATTTATTGCTTTTTGGAGATCTGTAAATCCGCCACCGCCTCCTCCTCCTACGGTTGGCTTTGGTAAGCTGCCAGCCGTCAATTTTCCCGTTCAAGATGAGTCTGATCGACCGCGCAGTTATGTCTTAGAAACAGCCACTGGAACAGTGCCCAGCTTTTCTGATCGGAGCAAAGTCTTTCTGATGATTAATGCCACCCCTAGCCTATTGGCTGACCAGCGGGCTCGAGAAATTGCCGCTAACTACAACTTCGTTTTTGAGCCTCGCATCCTAGACAGCAACACCTATCGCTGGGAAAAGGCGCAACCCTTAGATATGCAGCTCGAAATGGATATTTTCTCGCAAAACTTTACTCTTTCCAGCAACTATCTTTCTCGGCCTGAGATGCTAAATGCAACCAATCTGCCTGATGAGTATGGTGCGGTGCAGTTAGTCAAAGGTTATCTTTCAGCAGCCAATCTATTGCCGGCTGATGTGGCTACCGTCGCCGGTGAAGTTAAATATCTCAAAGCGGTGGGTGGTGAGCTGACAGAAGCGGTGAGTTTTTCAGATGCTAACTTTATTCAAGTTGATCTGAATAGACAACCCATAGATGGCCAGTATCGCATGTATGGCCCAGAAGGAACCAAAGGCACCATTCACGCAATTTTAGGCGGCAGTTTCTCAGGCAGGGATGCGGTCATGGAGATGGAATACACCTATCAAAATATCGATTATGAACAAATTGAGACTTATCCACTGCGTACAGCTCAGGAGGCTTGGAACATCCTCAAATCTGGTGCGGGTTATGTTGCCCAGTTGGGAGTAGACCCTCAGGGAGTAGTTCAGCAGGAGACAGCTGTCATTAGAGAAGTCAGTTTGGGCTATTATGAATCTAACCTACCTCAGTCTTATTTGCAGCCGATTTATGTATTTTCAGGTGACCATGGCTTTTTGGGTTATGTACCAGCCTTAGATCCGACCTACATTCAGGCTGATCTGTAGACCGGAAATCAAATTAGCTTGGTATAATTACCTCATGACAAATCAGGATCAACTCGTTCGCACCAGAATGGCTCCCAGTCCCACTGGCGATATCCACGTCGGTAGCATGGCTACTCTTTTGAAAAATTATGCTTTTGCCAAAAAACATGGTGGCAAGTTTGTATTGCGCATTGAAGATACTGATCAGATGAGATTGGTGCCGGGTGCGGTTGAGGAAATTTATCAGATTATTAAAGACTACGGTTTAAGCTGGGATGAAGGTCCTGATGTTGGCGGCGAGTATGGACCATATGTTCAGTCGGAGAGATTGGATATTTATCAAGAAAAAGCTCAAGAGTTAATCGAAAAAGGTGCTGCCTATTACTGTTTTTGCTCAAAAGAAAGACTAGAAGAAGTAAGAGAAGCCAGTCGCGCTGCTAAAACTCCTCCCAAGTATGACCGGCACTGTTTAAATTTAGGCTCTGAGGAAGTTCAAGCTAAGTTGGCTGCAGGCGAGCCATACGTGATCAGACTGAAAGTGCCTGATGATCAGCAAATTAGTTTTACCGATCTCATAAGAGGTGAGATTACTTTTCATTCCAGCGAAGTTGATGATCAAGTTTTAATGAAATCAGATGGTTTCCCCACCTATCATTTAGCGGTGGTAGTGGATGATCATTTAATGAAGATTAGCCATATCATGAGAGGTGAGGAATGGATTAGTTCCACTCCCAAGCACATATTGCTTTATCAAGCTTTTGGTTGGGAGCCTCCTATTTATACTCATCTGCCTGTCTTTTTAAACCCTGACGGCAAAGGCAAGATGAGTAAGCGGAAAGGCACAGTTTCGGCCCGCTCATTTTTGGAAAGAGGGTTTTTACCTGAGGCAATGCTGAACTTCTTTATGATTTTAGGTTGGACTCCTCAGGATCAGCGGGAGCTGTTAACCTTGGAAGAATACATTCAGGAGTTTGATCCAGCTGGAATCAGTGCCAAATCAGTGATCTTTGATCTGCAAAAGCTGCGCTGGCTCAACGGAGTTTACATTAGAAAGTTGACTTTAACAGAACTGGATCAGCAGCTAACAAAGTTTTATCCGGATGACTTTCCTCGAGATAAAGCTGAACTAATCTTACCGCTGATTCATGAGAGACTGGAAGTATTAAACGATATCGAAGAGCTCACTCACTTTTTCTACCGTGACATTTCTCCCGATCCAGCTTTACTGCTCAAAAAATCTACAGCGAAGCAAGTTAAAGCCCAGCTGGGAGAGACCGTAGCAACCTTAAACAGGCTGGATGAGTGGACAGTGGATGCTATAGAACAATCTGTTCGCCAGCTGCAAGAACAACACGACTGGAAAAAAGGTCAATATTTTATGATGTTGCGGATTGCTGCCACTGGCAGCAAGGTCTCGCCGCCTCTTTTTGAGACCATTCACGCCTTGGGCAAGGACGAGATAATAACTCGTCTAGAAAAATCAGCTCAACTCGTTGCATAATGGTGCTATGAGCAATGCTGTCACAGCTGCTGGAAATAACTCTCTTGCAAAACTAAACCAGCTCTACCAACAGGTCGAAGCTGAATTTAAAGAAAAACACAGTGAGCTGTTATTGTGGATGCAAGATCGCAATCTGACGCTTGATGATTTAAAAATGACCTCTCAGCAGTTACTAGCGGCTGCTTCATTAGCCGGCACAGTCGTTTTAAATAGTCCTCAGCAGAATTATCAATTTCAGCAAGTCCGAGCAATAGAAAAAGAAGAAGACGAGCTGCTCTCGGCAGTCACAGCTGAAGAACACGCTGAGATTATGAACAAGCTGAACAGTATAGTGAAAATGCCGCCTGGTCACATGGATCAAGAAACCGAACTTTATCTGGAACAGCAGCTATCTGAGATCTTGGGCTTTGAAGTCACGGCCGAGCTTGAATCTCACCGGCTTAATCATACGATCGGGATTATGGGCGGTGAGCAGCACTTAATTAGATTTCCAGGAGATACATTGGGTCAGCATGATGCTTATTTAGAGGCAGGTATTGCTCCCAATCGCGGCGCTTTTGGTTGGTTTACAGAGAGCGGTGAGCTGACAGAAAAAGCCATCATGAGGGAGAAATACTACTTTGCCGTTCAGACTCTATATCTACCAGATTGGAATACTAATCATCAAATTCTTAAGCCTTTTTACCAATTCCGCAAAATGGTCGCCATTAATCCGGCTGAAAAGGTGGCGGTGGTGGGGGTAGTGGGAGATGCCGGTCCAGCTCAATGGGTACAGAAGCAGTTTGGCGGGTCTCCAGAAGTGATTCGGGAAGGTAAAATTTGGAGTCCAAATTCTCGAGGTCGGGTGCTATTGTTTTTTGTTGACGATCCAGAAGATAAAGTGCCGCTTGGTCCCATTAGTTTAGAGTATACCCAGCAGTTAGCAGAGGAGGTACAAGATGAATGAGCAGAGACCAGAAATTTCAGTAGAGCTGAGGGCAGTCGTTGATTCTAAACTGATGCTGGATCAAGAATATGCTGCAAAAATTGAAGAGGCTGTTGCTGAGTTAGCAAATCCTGAAGAGAAAGCAGAATTTCGCCACACATTAAATGATCTCCTCAGTTTAGAACTTTCATCAATGGTAATTGAAGCATTAGGCAATGAAGCAATTCAAACAATGCTTGTTCTGCCAGCAGATGAGCGAAAAGCATATTTTCAGTCGCTTTTTCAGCATGGTGCTAATTTAGAATCAGGTACTTCTGCACCAATTGCAACTTTACCTGAGAAATTCAATGCTAAAATTGAGGAAGTTCTTAATTATTTAGCTGGAAATCTATCTAACCATGATCCAAACTAACCTTTTTGTGGGTTCTCGCTATCCAGTCAACCGCAAGCTGATCCGCTCTCGAGTTCAGGAGTTTTTAAAGGATAAAGGCGTTGATCATGCCATGGTTGATGTTTCCATTGTTGGCAAAAGAAAAATTAAACAGCTCAATGAGGGACAATTAAAGCACGAGGGTATTACTGATGTGCTTTCTTTTCCTCAGCATGAGAAAAAGCAGTTGGAAGATTTTCCGCTACCAGAAGGGATGCCGCCGCATTTAGGTGATGTGGTCATCTGTTTTCCCGTGGCGGTAAGTACGGCGCGTCGCTTCGGCCGAATGGTGGATGATCAAATTGTCTTTTATTTAGAGCATGGTTTAATGCATTTACTAGGTTACCATCACGAATAATATGAGCTGGCATCGCTTACATCGTCCTACTCAAGTATCCCAACTGCATCTAGAAAGTGTCCGGACCACGTTGCAGCAGTTCATGGAACGAGGTCAGCTGCCGCAGGTGATGCTATTTGCTGGCCCAAAAGGCACGGGCAAGACGTCTTCCGCCAGAATTATTGGCGCTATTTTAAATGATGAAGCCAATCATGATTTAGTAGATTACCAGTTCTTTGGCAAGAAAAAACCCAAACATGCTCAGTATCAGGAGCCGAATCAAGAAAGTCAGTTTAATAATTCCATTTTCAATGGCCACTCATTTGTGGTTCAAGAGCTAGATGCGGCCAGCAATCGCGGCATAGACGATATCAGAAATCTTAAAGAACGAATTGCTTTGCCTCCTCAAGAAGGAAAGATGACCGTCTATATTCTAGATGAAGCTCACATGCTGACTACTGCCGCTTTTAATGCTCTGTTAAAAATTATGGAAGAGCCGCCAGCACATGTTGTTTTTATTCTGGCCACTACCGAACTGCATAAAATTCCTGATACGATTAAATCTCGCTGTACGACCATTCATTTTCGTAAAGCCACTCGAGATGAACTAAAAGCTGCTTTAACCGATGTCTTGAAAAGCGAAAAGATTAAACCTGAGGCTGAGGCTTTAGACATGATCGTTAACCAAGCTGATGGCAGTTTTAGAGATGCAGTGAAATTGCTGGAAATGGTAGCCGTAGGTAAGGCGGTGACAGCTGCCAAAGCTCAAGAAGTGCTTTCAAGCAGTGTCAATCAGCACACTGAGGCACTAGTTCAAGCAATCGTAGAAAAAGACGAGAGTAGAGTAGGGCAGATTTTTGCGGAGCTGCGAGCTGAAAGTGTTGATGAAAAATACTTCTTCAAGTCATTTTTGAACTACTTGCATCATCAACTGATGCAGAATCTTGGTTTAATCTCTGGAGAAGCAGTCATTAATAAAGCGGTGGCTCTTTTTTTGTTAAAAGAGTTTAATCAGGTCACTTTTCAAGAGTCACCTATTGCTCATCTTCAACTAGAATTGCTGTCTTTAGAGCTGATTAGCCGCGCTAATAATAAAAACACGCCGAGTGGTGGTAACAGCGGAAGTAGTAGAAATGATTTGCACCGCAGCGGACAAGAGGGTCAAGGTAGACATTCGAAGCCAGGGTCCAAACGACGCCATATTGCAACAACTGAGCCGGCAGTTTCAGCAGCAGAGCCTACCAATAATTCTTCTCTAGTCTCCCCTGCCACACCAAAAAATGATGATGCATTGAAAAAAGATGACTTACCAAAAAGCGGTCAGCATGGCGATAGTCGACTCTTAATTAAGAACTGGTCAAAACTATTGACAGCTGTTAAAGAAAAAAATATGACTTTAGAAGCCTTATTAAGATCAGCTAAACCGGTTAAGGGTGTCAATGGGACAGCTGAAGTGGCTGTTTTTTACAAGTTTCATAAAGAACAACTCGAGCAGCCTAAGTTTCAGGAGATGATCCTAGCTTGTGCAGCTCCAATCGCTCAAGGCGAGGTTGAGTTAAAATATGTCTTAACAACTCCTCCCCAAACTGCTGAGCTGGCGGAGACTAAATCTGACCAAAATCTGGCCGCGCTAGCTGAAGAAGTGCTGGTGTAGTAGAATAGATTATTCAAGGAAAGTAATTTAGAAGGAGAAATATCATGGCCAATCCATTAAAAGCACTCGGTGATCTGAATCAGCTGCGCAAGCAGGCAAAGCAAATGCAGGCTGAGTTAGCTGCAGAGGAAATTCGAGTAGAAGAAGGCGACATTGTCGTTGTAATTTCTGGTGATCAGAAGATTAAGCACTTTTCCGTTCAAGGTATCACCAGCAATGAAGCGGTAGAAGTACTGAATAAAGCCATTAAGAAATCTCAAGAAGCTGCCGCTAAAAAGCTGCAAAATATGAGTGGTGGTCTGGGCGGTATGCTGGGTGGTGGCGGCAATTAATTTTATTGCTCCATGAAGCAGCCTCTGGCCAATTCAACTTCAGCTCCTCTTGAGTTGCTCTTTGCTACTACTAATCAAGGTAAATTTGCTGAAGCTCAGGCGCTGTTGGGTAATTGGGTATCGCTAAAATCTTTAGCTGACTATCCGCAACTTTTAGTTAAAGATGTCGCAGAAACAGGTGAGACGCTTCAAGAAAATGCAGCCATAAAAGCACAGGTTTATGGAGATGAGGCTCAAATTATTACTGTAGCTGAAGACTCAGGTCTGTTTGTTAATGCTTTAGAAGGAAGACCTGGTATTCACTCTGCTCGTTATGGTGCATCTACTCCAGAGAGAAATCAAAAACTGTTAGATGAATTGAAGGGAATAGCGGATCGCTCAGCCCACTTTCAGTCTGTATTATGTCTTTATCAGCCCGACACAGGAGAGCAAAACTTTTTTGTGGGTAGGGTTAATGGGGTAATCGCTCAACAAGTTGCAGATTTAAATCTTGCTGGCTTTGGCTACGATTTTGTTTTCATTCCCTCAGGTTATGAACTTACTTTTGCTGAATTGGGTATGAATATCAAAAACAAGCTCTCACATCGACGACAAGCTTTTTTAACTCTGCAGAAACATCTTAGCTCTGCAGGAACATCCTAGCCAAAACATCTAACTAAGCGATGGTGACTTGATCTTCTAAATAAACGTCTTGAACTGCTCTGACCAACGCGACTCCTTTTTCAAATGGCCGATTAAAGACTTTCCGACCCATAATTAAACCAGTGCCCCCACCGCGTTTATTAATCACGGCGGTGCGAATAGCCAGCATCAAATCTTCATCGCCAGCACTGCCTCCACCAGAATTAACTAACCCAATCTTGCCCATAAAAGCATTGGCAACCTGATAGCGAACTTGATCAATGGGATGGTCTGATAATAACTGCTGATACTGTTCAGGTGAGTGTTTCGCAAATTTCAGCTGTTCAAAAGATTGAAGATTAGCAGTGGGCAATTTTTGTTTAACTAAATCAGCACCTAAGGTAGCTCCTAAATAAATAGCTTGGCCGGTGATGTCAGCAGAAGTTTCATAGTCCTCACCTTGTATCTGCCATTCTTTATTTCTTGGATAACACCATAAAACAGTAAACAGGCCCAGCTGATGAGCTTCATAAAAAGCTGCTGACACTTCTTGAATCTGACGCCGTGACTGAGGAGAACCAAAGTAAATTGTGGCGCCAACACCGGCTGCTCCCATTTCAGCTGCTTGTTTAACTTGAGCAAACATGACTTGATCAGGCTCATTAGGATAAGTTAACAGTTCATTGTGATTGAGCTTAACAATAAACGGAATTTTGGCAGCATACCGATGTGAAACCAGGCTCAGCACTCCCAAAGTGGAAGCAACAGCGCTGCACTCTGCCTCCACCGCCAGCTTCACAATATTTTCTGGATCAAAATATAGCGGATTTTGGGCAAATGAGTAACCAGCGGTATGTTCAACGCCTTGATCGACTGGAAAAATTGATAAATAGCCAGTGCTGCCCAGCCGTCCGGATAGGTAGAGTCTTTTTAAGTTATTTTTAACAGCTTTGGAACGATCACTTTGGCCAAATACTTGATTCACATGATTGGCATTCGGCTGATGAATCTGGTCTTTAGTAATAGTTTGACAGGTATGATTAAGTAAAGAATCTGCTTCTTCACCTAAGAGATCAATAATTTCTTGGTAGTTCATATGTTGCTTTTTTTGATACTGATTTAACTATAGCAGAGACTAAGCATGCGAGTAAGATTAGAGTTATTTTAGTGTCATGATATGATGTTAAAGATGTCTTTTTTATTGACCAAAAAATGGTACAAGTTATGGGCAATTTTGATCATTCTATTGGCTCTTGGATTAAGACTTTATCAGTTAGGCAAGGTGCCGGCAGGGATGACTTGGGATGAAGCCGCCATTGGCTACAATGGTTATGCAATTTTAGAAACAGGACGAGACGAGTGGCTGCAAAGACTGCCGGTCTCTTTTAGATCATTCGGAGATTATAAAGCGCCTCTGGCCATCTATTTAAATGGCATCTTTACTTTTGCTCTAGGTATGAACTTAACCGCGGTGCGAGTGCCGTTTGTGATTGGCGGAGTTCTAGCAGTTTGGGGCATGATGCTGCTGACGCTGGAATTAACCAAAAACCAGGCTTTATCTCTAGCAGCGGGGTGGTTGCTGGCACTCAGTCCCTGGCATCTCCACTTTTCCCGAGCTGGCTTTGAATCTGGTTTAGCATTGACGATGATTATTTGGGGCAGTTATTTTTTCTTTAAATTTATTAACTCAAAAACAAGCCAGCTGAAGACCAGCCTTTATTTACTAGGCAGCGTAGTCATGTGGGCAGCTTCGCTTTACACCTATCACAGTACCAAGGTATTTGTGCCGTTATTTGGCTTAGTGTTGCTCATTAAATATCGACAGCTACTCTGGGATAGAAAAAAAGTTGTAGCGGTAAGTGGTGGGTTGGGGTTGGTTTTAGTCTACCCTCTGATTAAAGACGCGCTCGTTGGACACGGCTTAGAACGGGCTGGAGTAACTATTTTTGATTCACTGAACGGCAGTGAATTAATCATCACTTTGCTGAGAAATCTTTGGTTGCACCTGTCACCGGCATTTCTAATTTTTGGAGAGACCACTACTCTGCGTCATGGACCTGGTACTTGGGGAGTGCTGTTGCCCACAACGCTCCTACTAGTCATTGTCGGTAGCTACTATTTGATTAAGACCAGGCGTCGACTGCTACTATTTGCAGGCGGATGGATCTTTATTGGCTTAGTGCCAGCAGTAATTGGCTCAGAAGTGCCGCATAGCAATCGAGCTTTATTAGCACTACCGGGGTTTATAATATTGGCTGTAACAGGCTTTGATTTATGGCTCAAACAAATTCATAAGTGGCCACTCAATCAGAAAATTAAAAGCACTCGTGGCCAGGCCAATCAAATTCAAGCTGCCGTTATTGGGCTGATATTTTTAGCTCACGGTTTGTTTTTTCTCAGTTATCAGCAGCACTATTACAAGGTATTTGCCAAAAATTCGGCGGATGATTTTAAAGAAGGTTACCTAGATGCCTTAACCTATGTTCGGGCTTATGAAGAACAAGTTGATAAAATTATTTTTGCTGACGATTATGGTCAGCCTTACATCTATGCGCTGTTTGTCAGAAAAACTAATCCCATTTGGTATCAAGGCGGCTCACTACATAAGTATGAGTTTACTAATCAAATCAATTTAGGAGATTTACTTCGCCCTCATACTATCGTCGTAGCCAGTGGTGCTGATGATCTGCCAACTAAAGCTGCAGATCGAGTTATCTATGGCAGTGATGGTAGCATTAGGTTTAAGATATATCTACCCACTGAAATAAGAGCAGCTCATGAATCTGAAATTTATTAAACAGCATTATTGGTTACTAACAGGTATTATCCTGCTGGGAGCATTGCTGTTGCGGATTGTTGGCTTGGATAAATTTCCGCCGTCTCTTTATTGGGAAGAAGCTGCTTTGGGTTATGACGCCTACTCAATTTTAAAAACTGGTCTAGATCATCATGGGAATTTTCTGCCCGTGGTTGCTTTTGAGTCATTTGGCGATTGGAAGCCGTCACTTTATTTTTATGGCATTGTGCCGTTTATTAAACTGGTGGGTTTGAATTTATGGGCGGTGAGATTACCAGCCGTGCTCAGTGGAGTGATGATTGTGTTGGGTATGGGTGAGTTGGCCAAAAGAGTTAAGGATGAAAGATTGGCGCTGGTGGCTATGGTGGTAACGGCGATATCACCTTGGGCAATTCAATTTTCAAGAGCGGGTTGGGAAGTTAATTTAGCGACTGCCTTAATTTTGTGGGGAGTAGTGTTATTTTTTAAAGGCAAAAAATGGGTGATTGCTGGAGCTGTCCTATTGGCTTTGTCAATGTACGCTTATCATGCAGCCCGAGTAATAGCGCCCTTGCTGGGATTAACTTTAGCTGGCTGGTGGCTGATGCTTATATCTAATAATCGAGCGCAGGAAAAAAATAAAATCGTAGAAAAATTAAGTTGGGATAACTTCAAATATCTAGCACTAGCTGCAATAGTGGCATTGATCATGTTGCTTCCGTTATTGAGAGCTATGGGTACTCCACAATTATCGCAGCGCTTAGCTGAAACAAGTATTTTTTCTGATCTAGCCTTAATTGAAAAAAGCAACCAGCTCAAAGCTGAAGCAGGCAATTCAATTTTGGCCAGAATTATTTACCATCGTTATTTGATCTTTGGCAAAGAAATTCTTACCAATGCATTAACTCATTTTCACGGCAGCTTTCTTTTTGTAGCTGGCGATAATAATCCTCGTCACTCCATTCAATATTTTGGACAACTTTATCACTTGGAGTTCGTTGTGCTTGTCTTGGGAATCTTTGCATTGTTTAAGAGGTGGCGCTCAGAACATTTTGTATTATTAGTTTGGGCGGTGGTGGGGGTGTTGCCAGCAGCTTTAACTAACGCGACCCCGCACGCTTTAAGAATTTTACCCATGATGCCAGTGTTGTTACTAGTGATCTCAATGGGGATCTTATGGTTGTGGGAAACTATTAAGCAGCCGGTTATCAAAAAAGTAGTAATGGTGTCGCTGCTGGGGGGATATTTACTTGAGCTAAGCATATTTTGGCGATTTTATAGCCAAGTATATCCCAAACTTTACAGTCAAGAATGGCAGTATGGCTATCAACAAATGGTGTCAGAGATTAATCGCTATCAGGAAGAGTATCCAGATCTACCAGTTTTTATCACTCGAGAATACGGCCGGCCGGCCATGTATTATTGGTTCTTTTCTCAAACTGATCCCAGGCGTGTTCAAGCAGCAGCACCAACAAGTTCTCGAGATCAAAGCGAGCTAACCAGCTTCGAAAATATGAAATTTATAAATAGTACTAATAGCGTGGAAAGCGATCAAGCTATTCTGGTTTCATCTCCAGGTTTTGCTGAGAATCTGACCGGGTTAGGTTACGCTTTAAGTAATGTTTCTTCCCCTATTGAAAATTTAAGAGGAGAAGTAGTTTGGCAAGTGCAGGTCGTGAATAAATAAATATGAAAATGATGAAACATTTTTTTCAAAAATATCGGTGGCAGCTAAGTTTTGCCGTTGTCATAATTATCGCGATCGCGACCAGGTTTTATCAGCTGGGTCAGGTACCAACTTCATTATATTGGGATGAAGCAGCGATGCTGGTAGATGCAAAAACGGTTAGTCAAACAGGGGCAGATATGCATGGTCGGTCTTGGTACCAGTTGCTATATCCTTCTTATGGAGATTACAAGCTGCCAGTTTATATCTGGTTGGCATCTGTCAGTGTTAAATTATTCGGCGTTACTGAGTGGGCATTAAGATTACCAAGTGCCTTAGCTGGATTGGGCACAGTGTTCATGGGTGGTCTAATTGCTCGGCAGTTATTTAATGAACGCCGCACCCAACTGATGACCATGCTGGTATTAGCTTTATCGCCGTGGGCGATGATGTTTTCTCGGACAGCTTTCGAAGGACATGTGGCCCAGCTTTGGTTCAGTATCTCAGTCTGGATGCTGCTCAAAAGCAGACGGCACTTAGGCTGGCTTTTAGGCGGCACTTTCTTTGGTATTTTGGCTACCTATACCTATTTCTCGGTGAGATTTGTGTGGCCGGTGGTTTTAGTGGGGGTGGGTTTAAGCTGGCTGCTGCCAAAAATACTTTTGGCTAAAAGAAAAAAGTTAACTCTTAGAGCGACGATATCACAAATTGGTTTACACCTCGTCTTGCCGTTAGTAATTTTTGGATTAGGACTGCTTCCGATGATTAAATCAGAGTTTTACCATGAATCTCAGGTTTTTAGATATGTCACTAACTCAGTCCTAAATTATTTCAATTATCCTTTAACGAGTAATATTTACCGCCAACTGGCAGGAGAAAGCATAATAGATCGCTTTTTCTTTCACCGGCATTTGTTGTTATTAAGAGAGTTAGCTAATAATGTTTTTGATCATCTGAGTCTTAATTATCTCTTTGTGAGTGGTGATAGCAATCTACGTCACGGCACTGGAGAACATGGCTTATTTTTGTTACCACTGCTACCGTTTTTCATCGCTGGGCTTTATCAGTTATTTAATAAACAGCGCCGAGTTAGCATAATTTTAATTTGTTGGTGGTTGGCTGCCCTGATTCCTGCTGCTGTACCAGAAACTACTCCGCATGCACTGAGATCACTGAATGGTTTGGTGCCATTAGCAATTATCATCAGCTCTGGAATCAGTTATTTTTGGTTAAAATGGCGGCGAGTAACTATCTTACTAGGACTTATCTGGCTAATCATGGCTGGTGAGTTTTTCTGGTACTACTTCAATATTTACCCGGAAAAGTCTGCTCCTGATTGGCAACAGAATTACCGAGAGATGGCCATAACTTTAGAGGAATATCATGATCAGGCTGATGAAGTTTATTTATCGGGAGTGGATGACAAGCTTTATTTGTGGATTCTAGCCTACGGCGATTATACGGGTGCAGAAATTCAACAACTGCAATCCAGTAATTTTCATTTGAAAACCTTTCAAAAATACCACACAACTCCTTATAAATGGAAAAATTTTGCCGAGATGGAAAATGGGGTGGTTTTAATTGATAGTCCAAACAAGATTAGAGAACGTCTTGAAGCAAAAGCTGGTGAACTTGAGGTGGTGAGAGCAAAGGATTTTTATGGTAATAATGGTGCTGACTATCAGATTATTCACATTAAGCCGCTATAATGATGAGCAATGCTAAGTAAACATACGACGAAGCTATTATTAATCTTTATAGTGGTGATCAGCTTTGCTTTGAGATTATTTCAACTTGGCTCTTTACCACAAATTCTCAACCGTGATGAGGCTGCTTTAGCATATAACGCCTACTCATTACTGGAAACTGGCCGAGATGAGTGGGGACGAGAGTGGCCATTAACATATGAGTCATTTGGCGATTACAAATTGCCAGGTTATATTTTTAGTTTAATCCCACTTTTAAAGGTATTCGGCTTAAATGATTGGGTAGTCAGGCTGCCAGCTGCCTTGGCCGGCAGTGCTTTAGTTTTGATTGGGTACTTTTTTGGGCGAGGCTTAAACTTTAGTCGGAAATGGTCTCTGCTCTTAGCATTTTTCATCGGCAGCACCCCAGTCTTATTTTTCTTTTCACGGATGGCTTTTGAGGCGATGCTGGCATTAGCATTGTTTTTGGGAGCGATTACTATTTTGATTAATTCCGACCGATTACTAGCAGATTTTGTTGGTTTAATCCTCTTATTATTGGCTGTTTTTACCTACAACACCCCTTTAATATTGTTACCTTTTGTGCTGTTGTTTATTCTCGGATGGCGGATAGCTCATCAGCAAAACTGGCTACGGGTGATGGTGGGGATAATCTTAATTGGTGGATTGGCAGGCTACCAGCTGCTATCGTTGTCTGCCCAAAAAAGCGGTATTACTATCTTTCAAGATGAGTCCGTTTGGCAGGAAACGATTAATTATCGAACGCAGTTTGACGGTGTGTGGCAAACTATCTTAGGCAATAAATATGTTTATTATTTTCAAGTGATGGCTAGGAACTTAGTGGCGAGTTTTATGCCAAGCTTTTTACTGACCGGAGCTGGCGGTCATCCTTGGCACAGCATCCCGAGATTAGGTCACTTGACGCTCCCGATTTATTTCCTGTCTGTTTGGGGTATTTTCAGCCTGGTAATTCAATCAATTAAATTAATGCTTAAAAAACAATGGCGATTGTTGAAATTGGATCAAAAACAGCTGTTGGTGAAAAATATTGGGCTCTTGTTTTTACTATTGTGCTCCTTGATTCCAGCCCTGATTACAGTTGATGCACCACACGCGACGCGGAGTTTATTTTTTATGGTACTGATGGTGGTGATGGCTGTCATCGGGTTGCAAGAACTCTATTATTACTTTCTCAAACACTCGTATGTTAAAAAATACGCATTAATTGGCCTGGTGGGCAGTATTTATTTGGCGGCAAGTCTTAACTATTTCTGGCAGTACTTTACTCAATATCCACTGCAGCAAAAACCATTTAAACCCGGATTTGATCAAATTATTCAAGCTACTGCCCAAGACTACCCCAACCAAGAAGTGGCGATAGTAGATCCCGAGGGTTATCAATACATTTTGCTGGCGTGGTACCTGCGAGTGCCGCCGGCAGAGTTTCATGACTCCAACATCAGGCAGCTCCCTGATAGAATAGGCTTTAGTTATGGCGAGCGAGTTGGTCGCTATCACTTTATTGCCGAAGCAGAGGATCGCCAGGAGAAAGAAAGCGTCCTAATTTACTGGAACGGCCAGCAGTGGCAAAGAGGAGAATATTAAGCATATGATCAGCGTTGTTTTAGCTACTTATAATGAGGAAGCAAATATTGGTCGTTGTTTAGAGGCAGTGACAAAACTGGCTGATGAGATCGTGGTTGTTGATGGCAGTTCAACAGATCGAACTCAGGAGATTGCCAAAAAGTACGGTGCCAGAGTCATTACCACCACCAACAAACCCAACTTTCACATTAACAAGCAAATGGCGATGGATAAAGCCAAGGGAGAGCTAGTACTGCAGCTGGATGCCGATGAAGTAGTTGATGAAGAGCTGAAGAAGTTTATTAGTCATGTGCATCGTTTGATTACGGCTGCAGATTATCAGGGCCCAGTTGCTTGGTATCTAAAACGAAAGAATCTATTTTTAGGTCACTTTTTCAAAAAGACTGGCCAATATCCAGATCCTGTTATTAGACTTTTTATTAATGGCCAAGCCAAACTGCCTCAGCAGGATGTGCATGAGCAAATGCAAGTTGACGGCGAAGTGGCTTGGGCAGAAGGTCACCTAATTCACTACGCCAACCCCAGTTTTCAGGATTACTTACGCAAATGGAATACCTATACTTCTTTTAAAGCGCAGCAGTTAGCTGAGAGCAAAACATCTGTAAATGCCAGCAACACCATCAAGTTTATGATCTGGCAGCCACTTAAAACTTTTACCCTACTCTTCTTCCGCCACAAAGGCTTCGTAGATGGAGTAGCTGGTTTTATTTTCAGCGTCATGAGCGCACTTTACTTTCCTATGTCATACTTGAAGTTGTGGGAGCTCCAACATCAGCCTGCCTAATTTATGAAAATACTAATTGATACTTCTCCCCTCGATACAGGTCATGCGATTAGAGGTATTGGTGCTTATACCAGATTGCTGGTGCAATTCTTAGAAGAACTAAACGATCATCAAATTGTTCGCTCCGGTACGCAGGAAGCAGACCAGTTCCAGCCTGATTTAATTCATTATCCCTACTTTGATTTGTTTTTTTCTACCTTACCCATGGTGAGAAGGCAGCCGACGGTGGTCACTGTTCACGACGTCATTCCTCTTAAGTTTCCAGAACATTATCCACCGGGTATCAAAGGTAAAGCTAAATTTATTAAACAAAAAGCTGCTCTAAAAACTGTTCAGGCGGTCATCACTGATTCAGCGGCATCTAAGTCAGATATCATTGAACACCTAGGCGTTGATCAGGATAGAATTCACGTCATTCAGTTAGCAGCAAACCCAGCTCTGAAATATGCAAGTGAAGATGAGGTCAGGTCAGTGAAGCGCAAGTATCAACTACCCAAAAATTATGTGTTGTATGTGGGCGATATAAATTACAACAAAAACATTCCTCAATTAATTAAAGCGGTCAGATATCTGCCGCGGCATACTAAACTGGTTTGTGTCGGTCAGGGCTTTCAAGAACAAGAGATTCCAGAGTGGCAGTGGATTGAAACCCAGCTGGCGCTCAGCGATGTGGCAGATAAAGTTAAGTTTGTGCCTGATCTGCAGAGCGGCGAAACTGATGAACTGAGCGCCTTTTATACTGGCGCCTTATGTTATATCCAGCCTTCTTTATATGAAGGCTTTGGCTTGCCGGTTTTAGAGGCGATGCAATGCATGACGCCAGTTGTAGCGACTAACACCTCTTCATTAATTGAAGTTGGTGGCGAGCATGCAGTTTTCACAGAAACTGACGCAGAGTCAATTGCTCAAGGGGTCGAAAAAGTACTGAGTTGGTCCAAAACGAAGCGGGCGGAAAAAGTGAGAGCTGCCTATCAGTGGAGTCAGCAGTTTAGCTGGCTGAAAACTGCCAAACAAACGATGAAAGTATATCAGCAAGTGTTAACTCCATGAAATTGCTGTCTTTTCTTGCCAAATTTCCACTCTTAATTTTTATATTATTGCTGACGCTGTTGAATGTGAATGATTATTTTCACGCTGGCTTTCCTTATACTCATGATGGTGAAAATCATTTAGCTAGATTTGCTAACTACAAGGTGGCCGTAAGGGAAGGTCAAATTCCGCCTCGTTTTGCCCCCAATCTAGTCAATCACTATGGCTACCCGGTCTTTAACTATAACTATCCACTAGCAAACATCTTGAGTTTACCATTTTCAATCGCGGGTGTTAGTTATGAACTAACTTTTAAACTGCTGGTGGTGGGATTTCTAGTTTTTGGCTTGTGGGGAATGAATGAGTGGCTTAAATCATGGCAGTTTAAATTTTATGAAAGATGGCTGGGATTAGTCTTTTTTTCATTATCTCCTTATTTATTGACGGCGATTATTTATCGCGGCAGCATTGGCGAGGTGATGGCGATGGCCTTTTTACCCTGGCTGCTGCGGCTGGTAGAGCAGGTGAGAGCAGGCGAGTGGCAGATGGATTTACGAAAGTGGCGAAACTGGCCAAAGTTGATTTGGCCGACACTGCTGTTTGGTTTGTTTTTCTTATCACATAATGTGGCGGTTTTATTTGGCATGGGTATCATCTTGCTTTATGCTTCACTGCGGCTGAGCAAAAACTGGCGCAGTTGGTTGTCATTAGGTGGGATGATTTTGAGCGGCCTAGCGCTTTCGTTATGGTTTTGGCTACCAGCTTTGGCAGAGAAATCCTTAGTGGTTCTAGATCAGGCAAATCTATCAAATGAGTTTACGCGTCATTTTGCGACTTGGTCACAACTTTTGTTTGCACCACTTCGATTTGGTTTTTCTTATCCGGGGTCAGTAGATGGACTTTCTTTTGGCATGGGCTTACTTCAGTGGACGATGTTGCTGGTGGCTCTGGTCTTAATGATCGTGAGATTTTTTAATAAACGATCAGATTGGAAATTTTCCTGGCTTTGGGTGGTAGTAATTTTAACGTTGCTTTTAATTTTATTTCAGCTAGCTTTCACTACCCCCCTCTGGCAGTTGATCCCACTGGCAAATTACATTCAGTTTCCCTGGCGACTAACATTATTTTTCTCAGTACTTATTGTGCCAGTGATGGTCTGGGTTTGGCGGCAAACACCGGCTAAAGGCCGCTGGCTGTGGCTGCTGTTACTCATAATTCAGCTGATTGGCCACTGGCGAGCCAAACCGATTGATTATTTTCACCGGACAAATCTAGATTACGACTCATTTACCCAAAGCAGCACAACTTTAAATGAGAACACGCCAGTTGGGTATGATTATCAGATACGGGATTGGCAGCCTGTCCCCTCTGTATTAGAAGAAGATCGAGGCGCTAACATTCAGGTTCTGCGCTGGCAGGGTTCGTCACGTCATTATCAAGTTCAAGTAGATAAGCCTGCCACCATCATTGAGCCAACCATGAATTTTGCCGGCTGGGAAACCAACATTAAAGATAAAGATACAAATCAGACCTTTCCAGCTAGTTACATCAATAATGATAAGATTGGTGGATAGCTAGCTTATCAACTTGAACCAGGCAATTATGAAGTTAAATCCCAGTTTACCCAGAAAACCTGGCCGAGACTGGTGGGGAATAGTGTTTCTGGAATCATTTTCTTCGGAATTCTATTTTATGGTCTGGTGAGGATCTTTGGCCAACGATTGGGTTTCTATCTATCCTGGAAGTTTGGACTAATGATTGCAGCATTTTTAGCGTCAATCTTTATTCCTTACAGTCCAACTTTTTCAAATCCTGAATTACTTGCTAACTTAAGTTTACCGCAACCTATATACTCATGGATGAATTTTGATGGTGTTCATTATTTAATAATTGCTAAAAAGGGTTATCTGGGAACTGGATTAATTCAAGCATTTTTTCCACTTTTCCCTTTATTATTAAGAATCATTAATTTCATTTTTAATCATTTCGAAATATCCTTTTTTATAATATCGTCTGTATTTACATTGGCCCTTCTATACAAATGGCAACATCTTCTAAAGCTTGAAGGACTTCCAAAGTGGACTGGAACTCTTGTTTTGTTTTTATTTCCAACGGCTCTTTTTTTCAATGCACTTTATACCGAAGCCATGTTTTTATTCTTTGTTTTATCGTGCTTTATTGAAGCTAAAAAAGGAAGATGGCTAACTGCCTCACTTTTAACCATTTTAGCTTCTGCAACTAGAATTACTGGAGTATTTCTTGTGCCAGCTCTTGTATGGGAACTTATGGAGCAAAAATATTTATTCAAAAATGTAGATTTTCCCGGCTTTATAAAGTCTAACTACAAGAACATATTAATAATTATTATGGGTGCCTCTGGTTTAATTGCTTATATGGTTTATTTAAAAATTGTTTTTAACGATCCACTATACTTTTTTCACGTTCAAGAGGAATTTGGTGCGGGAAGACAAGAAACTATTATTTTATTGCCTCAAGTAATTTGGAGATATTTAAAAATTCTAGCAACCGCTCGTCCAATTGATTTAAAGTATTTTGCTTATGTTCAGGAATTTCTCGCCGGTGTGTTTGGCACCATTGCTCTGATCTGGGCTTGGTTCAAAGTCCGCCGCAGCTACGTCATCTTTAGCGCCCTCGCCTTCATTCTCCCCACTCTCACCGGCACCTTCTCGAGTCTGCCGCGCTATTTATTGGGCAGCTTCGCCATCTTTCTCTTGATGACTCAATTACTCCAGCAGCGCCGCCGTCTTGCCATCATCTGGTTAGTCCTTTCGACATTCTGGCTAATCTTTAATACAATACTATTTATTCAAGGATACTGGGTAGCATAACAGCCGCCAGCCGCGGCAATACACAGATAGGAAATATATGCGCATTATCGTCACTGGCGGAGCCGGATTTTTAGGCAGACATTTATGCAGAGCTTTAACCCAAGCGGGTCACGAGCTGAAAATCATTGATTTAAAAGTGAACCCAGAATTTGACACCATCATCGCTGACGTGCGTGACGCGGCTAAAATGATGGAGTTAATTGCAGACGCGGACGTGGTCTTTCATTTAGCATCTTTGATAGAAGCGGGCGAGTCCGTCGAGCAACCGCAAAAATATGTCGATTACAACATCTCAGGAACAGTTTCTGTCTTGGAGGCGATGCGCTTAAATGGCCTAAAAACGTTCATTTTCTCATCAAGTGCTGCTATCTATGGCGAACCAGTTAAGGTGCCAATTGAAGAAGACGATCGAACACTGCCGATTAATCCCTATGGCATGACTAAGCTGGCGATGGAAGGTTTGCTGAGATCATATGTCGAAACAGCCGGCATGACCGGTGTGGCGCTGCGTTACTTTAATCTGTATGGGCCGGAAGAGCATCATCAGCCGGAAACACACGCCATTCCGCGATTTATTAAACAAATTTATGAAGAAGATGTGGTGACAGTGTGGGGCAGCGGCGAGCATGAGCGTGATTACGTTTACATAGATGATATTGTCAGTGCTCACCTGCGGGCATTGGAACTAATAGAGCGGGAGCCACAGCAGTATCACTATTTAAATTTATCTACAGAGCATCCGGAATCAGTGATGGATGTCATTACCACCATTGCCACCGCCTTAGAAAAAGAACCCCATATTAAGCACTTTGACCCCCGCCCAGGAGATCCTTTAGTCTTAACCGCCGATGCCAGTAAAGCTAAAAGAGAGTTGGGCTGGTCAGCAGAAGTGGACTTCACGACTGGAATAAGAAGAACGGTGGATTATTTTGTGGAGCTGTGGGGTTAATTTTTCTTACTCAAGAAATAACCACTTCCCATCAATGCCAACACTAATAACATTCCCCTTGAAGCCAGTCTAAGCCAGGCCAAACCCTCAATGCCAAATATTGGCGTTAAAAGGAATCCGCCACCGACAATGACCAACACTTGAGCCAGGCCAGTTAAGGAAAAGTACCAGTCTTTAGTTAATGCGTAGAAGATGGCTTGAAACGGCATCAAACCAATGCTTATGAACCCAGAGGCCAACAGAATTCTCAATACATTTAGGGCAGGCAGATATTCGACTCCGATTGTCCAAGTAATTAAATATGGCGCTAACGGCCATGCTACCAAGAATCCACCTAAAGCCATCACTAACACGCCGAGAGCTTTCTTATAATAACTTCTCAATTGAATCCTGGTGTATCCGGCTACTCTGGGATTAAGAACATTACCAATGGCGTAAGCGATAATATAAAGAAACAACGCAATTTTTGTCACTCCTCCTAATAAGCCTGTTTGATAATCATTTAAAAAATATGCCGCCAGCAAGACATCAAAATTTTCAACAATTCCAGCACTTACCACCGCTACCGCTGAGTGTTTGAGAAAACCGTGAACAGCAAATTTTTGTTTAGAATTAATCTGAACTAGTGAATTTTTTAACCAGGCTGGAGAAAAATACCTCCGAAATATTACAGGTACCAGTGGTGCAGTCATATATGCCATAAAAACAACTAAAACATTTATACCTTGGGAAAAGAAAGCCGCGCTCGCCACCAACATCTTAATCATGCCCTGAAACACATTTGCCACACTGGACTGTTTAATCCACTGTAAAGCCTGGAGGGAAAAACGAAGATGTTCAAAATAAACTGTAGCCAGCGTTACTACCACTGCTGCCATTAAAATAGTCTTATTCTCACCTGAGACTAAAAAACCTGTTGCTAGCAGGCCCAAAGCAACAATCACCACACTTAGCATCAGTCGGTATCGAGTAATCAGACTATAGAATGATGTCTGCTGTAGTCTATCTTTTGACTGACCAATAAACTTGGTAGTCGCCATACTCAAACCCAGGTCATTAACTCGGACCAGGATTTGGGTCAGGGCAAATCCAGCACTAAACTGACCAAAGCCGGCTGGGCCAAGTCGTCTTGAGATAAGAATAGTTGCTAAACCACCCATTAAACTCGCAGCCATATCGCCGATAACAGAATAGCTGATTAATTTTATGCCAGTAGAGTTCAATAAAGCAGATTTTTTAGCCGAGAGATTCATCTGTTTTTCAGTATACACGAAAGAGGCGGATAGAGCTTAAGAAAGTAGGGAAATAAGGTTATAATGAGTTTCTATGTTAAAGAAAATAGAAAAAGTGGCGGTGATAGGCCTGGGTTACGTAGGATTGCCTCTTTTTATAGCCATAAATAAGGCCAATAAATATGAGGTGACTGGATATGAGATCAATCAAAACAAGATTGATGAAATCAGGTCCGGCAAACCTTCAATTCAAGATAAAGATGTTGAGCAGTATCTTAAACATAACCAGGTAATTGTCACCAGCAACAAGCATGATCTTAAGAATCAAGATGTCTACATTATCTGTGTTCCCACTCCTGTTTATGATGACTTGAATCCAGATTACAGCTTTGTGACCGCTGCTGCTGAACTGGTTGCAGAATATCTCCAAGCCGGCAATCACGTAGTGTTAGAATCGACGGTTAATCCTGGCACGAGCGATGAGATTATTATTCCAATTCTTGAGAAGAAAACCAATCTAAAAGCTGGAAAAGACTTTAATGTGGCTCACTGCCCGGAAAGAATTAATCCAGGTGATCCAAAATGGAATATTTATAATATTCCCAGAAACATTGGTTCTGCGAATCCTGACTTCAACCATCATATTGCTGATTTTTACCGATCAGTTATTAAGGCAGAGGTTAACGAAGTGTCCAGCTTGAAAATCGCCGAAGCGACTAAAATAGTTGAAAACACGTTTAGAGATATTAACATTGCTTTTGTAAACGAGTTAGCCCAGTCTTTTGACGCCATGGGAGTTGATCTTTATCAAACTCTACAAGGAGCTGCCAATAAACCCTTTGGATTTATGGTTCATTGGCCGGGCTGCGGAGTTGGCGGACATTGTATAGCTGTTGATCCATATTACTTAATTAAACAGGCAGGCATAAATGGTTTTAATCATCGCTTTCTAAAGTTGGCAAGAGAGATTAATAATGATATGCCACAGTACTGTATTAACCGGCTAACTACAGCCTTAAATGAAGTAGGCATGCCGGTGAAGGATACCAAGATAGCACTCTTGGGCTTAAGCTATAAACCCGAGGTAGGCGACTTACGCCAAAGCCCGGCACTGGACATTCAACAAAAGCTAATAAAGTTGCAGGCCAACCTGATAACATATGACCCTTATCTTGAATCTGATGAAAAAGATCTTCTGTCAGCTGTGAAAAACGCCACAGCAATCGTAATTGCTACTGCCCATCAGGAGTTCATTGAAAAGTTACCTGAGTTACTGAAAGAATCAGCTGTAAAAGTTATTATTGATGGCCGGAACTGTTTAGATAAAGATTACATTGAAAGTATGGGTATTATTTATCGAGGAATAGGCCGATGAAATTAATTGTCATGGTGCCCTGTTACAACGAAGAACAGACGTTGCCGTTGGTGATCAACTCTATTCCCAAAAAAATTACCGGAGTAGATAAGATTGAAACTTTAATTGTTGACGATGGTTCTACCGATAATACAGTCCAGGTAGCAAAAGATTTAAAGGTAAATCACATAATTCAGCACCAGAGTAATAAAGGTTTAGCTCGATCTTTTGAAACAGGATTAGCAGCTTGTTTACGGCTGGGAGCTGATTTAATTGTTAATACGGATGGTGATAATCAGTACCCCCAACAAGATATCCCTCGATTGATTAAGCCGATAGTTGATGGTGAAGCCGAAATAGTCATAGCTGATCGGCAAACAGACCAAATTGCCCACTTTTCACCACTAAAAAAGTTTCTGCAAAAAACAGGCAGCTGGTTGGTGAGAACCTTGGCCAATAATGATGTCCCAGATGCTGTTTCAGGATTTAGAGCCTATAGTGCTGAGGCTGCTCGACAAATAAACATCGTGACTGATTTTTCCTATGCCATTGAAACTATTATCCAAGCAAGTAAAAAGAAAATTAAAATCACCTCTGTCCCAGTAGTCACTAATCCGAAAACACGGGATTCACGGTTGTTTAAAAGTATGTGGGGTCACATTAAGAACTCAGGAGCAACTATTATTAGAGTTTTTGCTATGTATGAGCCATTAAAAACGTTTACTTTTATCTCATTGGCGATGTTGCTACCCGGCTTACTATTAGCCGGGAGATTTTTATATTTTTACATAACATCTAGAGCCGGTGGCCACGTTCAATCCTTGATCTTAGCAGCAGTATTAATTATTGTTGGATTTCAGATATTTTTAATAGGACTGCTGGCGGATTTGATAGCGAGTAATAGGAAACTCATTGAGAAGTTATTGCACAATAAATGATGGCAAAAAATTCCAAGATTAGGCTACTTTATGTAACTAGAAAATATCCGCCTGCAGTAGGAGGCATGGAGAAGATGCATTTTGATCTTTCCAATGCTCTAGCAAAAAAAGTTGAGACGAGCATTATTTATGAGTCAGGCCTAGATAATATAGTTATTACATTTGCTAAGCTTTACATAAAGACGATTATTGAGATTGTGAAATTTAGGCCTAACAAAATTATTTTGGCAGATGCAATGCTCTCGCTTTTTATTCCAACAATTAAATTAACATCCCGATCTGATGTTTATGCAGTTATCCATGGCCTTGATGTTACTTTTGGCAATAAATACTATCAATACATCATTCCTTTTCTATTAGACAAAACGAACCATATTATTTCAATTAGTGAGGCGACGAAGGCAGAGGTGGTAAGACGGGGAATAACACCTGACAAGGTCAGTGTTATTCCAGTGGGAATTAATCTCAGTGAATTTCAAATTTCGAACCCCAAAAAAGTCTTACAGAAAAACATGCCAGAGGCCATTCTTAAAAGAATGAATAACAAAAAGATTTTGATTACAGTTGGACGTTTGGTTGAAAGAAAAGGCCATGATTGGTTTATTCGTCAAGTTATGCCCTCCTTACCAGACGAATATATTTATCTTATTGTTGGAGATGGCGCAGAGAGAAAAAAAATTGAGAAAACAATCGAGAAGCATGATCTGCACAACAGAGTATATCTGCTAGGCGAGGTAACAGATGAAGTAAAAATCGCCCTTCTTCATACAGCTGATGCATTTATAATGCCAAATATTAAGGTTCAAGATGATCCTGAAGGGTTTGGAATCGTTGCTCTTGAAGCTGCGGCTTGCGGACTTCCGACAATAGCCTCAAATCTTCAGGGGATTAGAGATGCAGTGAAAGATCAGTTGAGTGGATATTTAGTTGAGAGTAGTAGTGCAAAGGAATTTCAAGAAAAAATCACAGCATTAAACGGTGGACTTTTAGTAGAGCGCGATATCCTGAAGTATGCCAATGAGCATACCTGGAGCACACTCGTAAATAAATATCTTAAAGTGTTAAATGAAAACAAATGATAATATACGCCTTGGAGTAGTATCCTATGATCATATTCCTTACGACGGAGGTCAGGGAAGACATATTTATGAGATTTACCATCAGGGACTTAATAAACATGATGAATTTGAGGTAATTTATATAAATCCGCGAAAAAATAATATACCTAATAATCACACTCTTTATAACTTTGTTAATAAAATAGGTAAGAATATATCGTTTACTATATTAATAAACCCACTTTTTGTTTTTATTCCTAAAATTTTTAAACTTGATCTGCTAAATATACATACGGGGCCAGGCGGCTTATTTCTATTCTTCAAACCAAGGATTACTGTAGTCGTGACCGCACACCACACATATTATCAGCAATCAAACTTGGTGAATGGTGAAAGTTGGAAAAAAATATTTATTCCCTTCGAGCACAGGACATATGAATTGGCTGACAAAATAATTGCCGTCTCAGAATCTACCAAAAAAGTGTTAATGACAAAATACGATGTTCCAGAAAGCAAACTTACGGTTATTCCAAATGGAGTTAATCTTGCTCAGTTCAGAAAAAGAAATGAAGTTAAGGCTATAAAAAATTCAGTATTATATGTTGGAAGATTAGATGATCGTAAAGGGATAAAGTGGATGATGAGGTTATTTTTACATAGCGCAAAGAGAAATAAGGACGGAATAAAGTTATTTATAGGGGGCAAAGGCAAGCTTGAGGACTGGCTAAGGCAGTTTATTGTTAAGAATGACCTGTCCTCCGAGGTAACTCTATTAGGATTCATTCCAGATAACGAACTCAACGAATGGTTTAATAAAGTTGATGCGCTTATTGTACCCTCGGTTTTTGAGGGTTTTGGATTGATTGCTGTTGAGGCTATAGCGAGCAATACACCGGTATTGTGTAGAGAAGTAGATGGTCTTAGAGATATCGTAAAAAATGGAGAAAATGGCTATTTTATAAATCAAGATTCTGATATGCATGATATGCTCTCTAAATGTTCTAAGCTGACCAATGTTAGTAATACAGTACAACAATATTCATATGAGCATGTAGTCAAAATGACTAAAGACTTTTACCAAACAGTAATGAGTTCAAAATGAAGAACAAGCTTAAATATCTACCGTACATCGGAGTGACAATTTCACTTCTAATCCCCTATTATCAGACGATAATGTCACTAGCATTATTTGGTGATGCAACGATGCATGCGCATAGAACAAAGTTGCTATTAGAGCAAGGATTATTTGCTGTAAACTTTAAATTTCCACATTTGTACAATTTTATACAAGCAGGGCTATTTTTGTTAATGGGGGAGAAAGGACTAAATTTTATTGTATTTATAGGAGTTGTGCTTATCGTAGTTGCAATTTATTTACTTGTTGAAGTTATAACAAGCAACAAACTAACAGGGTTCATAGCTGTGCTATTGGTGTTGTCTTCACCAAAACTAATGTACTATTCCTCAAGAATGTATATGGAAATATTACTATCAGGCTTTGTAGTGTTGTCCATATGGGCGCTGGTTCGTTACTTCAAAAGCAGTAACCTAAAAAATGTAATTCTCCTGTCACTACTGGTTAGCATCTCTGCTCTGATAAAGCAGCAAGGGTTGTTTATTTTGTTTCCTTCTGTGCTTGGCACTCTCCTCATTTATGCTGTTGTCGAAAAAATTCAAAGCAGGGCTACTATTTTTAAACACATACTGGTGTTTATACTTATTAATATTTTCTTAATGTGTTCAGGATATTATTTTGTGTTTAGATCCAGCGGAGAAATAATACCTGGAAGTAAAGAATATTTATTAATTAGGGTTGTAAATGAAATTGGGAGAAAGGTTTCAGGTTTTCGAGAACCTGAGGAATTACATCTTGAATCTGAGTTAGAATCTAGTCTTAAAGAAAAGTGGAAAGAAATGACTCCAAAAGCCTCAACACTTGCTGAGAAGAGACACATTAAACCTACTGATCCACTAACTTCATGGGAGGATTTTATAAAAACCAATAGTATGTATGTTCCTAATCTTGGCAGTAGACATATTTCGAAGTCGTTTGCTAATACTATGAGTTTAATGCTCATTTTTTGTTTCTTTATATACCTAAGGCGCATAATTGGAAAAAATATTGATTTATCACAAAAAATGTTTTTTGTATTTATTTGCATATTTATAATCAATAATTATGTATTGTTTGCAAAAAACACCGATCAGATGAGATATCACCTATTTTTACCAATAATACTTACGGCATTCTCTTCGTATGGTGCTAAATTTTTTATTGATCTTATTCCGAAAAATAAGTTTAAGTCTGCAACTTATGCTCTGCTCTTTGTGTTAGTATTTCTTAAAGCCGGCATGCTTCTTTCAACTAGTGCTGTTCACAACTCCAATTGGAACAAAACTCAAATATATAAACCTAGCATAGGAGGTACTGCATCAATTATTGAAGCGGGAGAATGGCTTAATGATGCTGAAACGGAAGATTCTTACATATGGCATAGCTGTGGTAATGAACTACGATACTATTCAAGAAAACAATTTATTGGGGATTTCTTTGCATACTTCGCATCCGAAGATGAATTGAGGGAGTATTTAGATCAGATGCATGTTAGCTATGTAGTGATTTATGATAGCCAGGTGGTTCCTGATACTGACTGGAGAAATTATTGTTGGTTACCTGAAAGCTTTGCTAAACTAGTTGGTGATATTTATCCAGCAGTATTTGTTTCAACACAAAATGATATTTATATATATAAAGTCGAATAACTTATTTAGTAAAAATCAAAGTCCCCTATTAGTTGTTTGAATAAAATCATCATATTTCTGGCTATTTTTGTATTAAATATTAATAAAATAATAGCAAGTCCCAAAGCCTTATAATTTATATGCTTCCTTAGGCTCTTATAGCAATAACTTTTTGCATTTTTACTATCTTTAGCCATAAGATAGTAGCTAGAAATTCTAAAATACTGTGCAGATAGTGCAACATTTTTCTGATTCCCAGAAATTACGTGCTCTTCTATATACTTTATAATTGCTTTTTTTCCTTCTATTCTTGCTCCAATATTGCTAGTAATACCATTTTTTTGAAAGTATACGTTAACTAACGGGATGTCTATAAAATCAAAGAAGTAGTTGTTTGCAGCAAGTTTTATATAAAGCAAGTAATCCTGATTTGAGGGAATCAGATCAAAGCCCCCAATTGTTTCTAAACAACTTTTCTTAACAAGCATAGAAGGCATGCCAGGGACTATTTGATTAATAATCAGCTTGTTAAATAATTCCGTACCCCGGAATCGAGGGTGAACTTGTTCCTTTCGATTGTATTTTTCGTAATTAATGGTAATTGCTGTATTAACAATATCTATACGCTTGTTAGAAATTAGTAAGCTCACCTGTTGCTCCAGTTTTTGGGGCAACCATTCGTCGTCACTATCTTGAAAGGCTATTAACTCACCTTTGGAGTTAGCTAGTCCCGTATTTCTAGCTGCTGAGCCACCGAGATTTTTGTTATGCTTAATGTATTTTATTCTCCCATCATTCAGAAATTTAGATACAATATTTCTCGTATTGTCAGTTGAAAAATCATCAACAATAATGAGCTCAATATTTCTATAGCTTTGATTAATCACGCTTGATATAGCGCGAGGAAGCGTGGAAGCTCTATTGTATGTAGGCAATATTACTGAAACGAGTGGTGTTGCACTATTCATTTAACCTTACTTAATTTATTTTATCACTTGCTTTACTTCAAAACTATTGCTCGTTGCAAATATATACTAATTGATAAATATAAAAAAACGATATTTTAGTAAATAATTATTTAAATTTGCCCTTTACCTTGAGATCATAATAGTGTTTCTTATCTCTATATTTAAAAACCTTTGTAGGATGACCACCGGCAATAGCAAGTGGTGGAATATTGCTAACGACTGTGCTGCCAGCTTGGATTATGGCACCTTCTCCTATAGTTACTCCGGGCGACACATTAACCCTTGATCCCAGACTGGCGTTGTCCTTAAAAGGCAAGTCTGTGACATCAGCAACAATATCTAGTTTAAATTGAGAGTCACAAAATCTACCGTTTTAATAATAACCCCAAACTTTTCAAGTGAATCGCTAACAATTTTACTTCCCACGCCAATTTCAAGCACTGATCTAGGCTCATATTTCAATACTGTAGCCATTTGGTGCCAGTAACTCTTGAATCTTTCGAGGCTAATATAGTTAAAATTGAAATAGTGATCTCTATTTACTTGAATTTTCATGATCGAAAAAATAGCTAATTTGTAACAGATTAATTTTACAACTTATCTTAGATAAACCTACGTTAAAATTTTCATTAATACCATATCCAAAAACTTCTCTAATCTTGTTAAGTCCTTTTACATATTCCATTTGTTTACTTCTGAAAACTGTACTTTCTGATAGTGCTTTCCAATCACACCAGGGACCTTCATTTATTGATTTGGTATTCGTAATCTTTTTTATTACTTTAATTAGCCAAGGTCCTATTTGAAAAAATATATTAAAATACCATGGTAAATACGGCAATCTACCATCTCCATGAAATACTAAACTAGTGGAGGCTAAGTATGGTTTGTAAGCTTTTCTAAATAGCCTTCTGTTTAATTTCCAGCTTTGAGGTGTTGTTGCTGCAAGCTTTACTACTGCAGATGAAAGGAATGGTTCGTAAGTTCTAAACAATCTTCGATTTGAATAAAAGTTTGACATGGTCTCCCTCATAGCTGCTGGATAATACTGAGCCCACTCTGCACTTGTATTTGGCCGAAACGCCTTAATATTAGATGCATGTTTATCCTTGCGGTATTTCAAACCTTGTTTTGTCAAATTGGTTGCTAATATTTCTTCAGGCATGGGGATATCTTTATGATTCTTGAGTTCTGGTAGAAATGGAAAGCTTTTAGGAAATAATTTATTTATGTATAATCCTTTGAGTAATGTGTCGGAAAAATATCCACCAAAAATAGCATCGAATTTACTTAGGTTGTATTCTTTGTGCAATCCTAATGTATGGGCGTGCACATATTCTATTCCTGATCCGACTAAATCAGTTGCTTCCTCTAATATATCAAGGTATCTTGTTGGAGTTCTGATACCTATGGTTAAGTCAATGCCAAGCTTATCCGCTACTTTCTTCGCTATTCTTCCCTCTCTATTAAATGAATCAAGAAAGATATATGCTTGTGGTTTCAGTGGTGCAAGTATGCTCGCAACCACTCTTGAGTCTTCGCCACCACTAAGAAACATTCCAATGCTATCAACATTGCTAGATACTTTTGACATATACTCGAAGGTTACTTTTCTTAGTTCTTTGGCTGCATCATCAATTGTGTGATATATATGTGCTTCCACTGGTTTCCAATACTGATCAGTTCTATAGCTTATACTACTTATATCAGTCCTTAAAGTAGTTGCTGGAGCGACTTGCATCACATTTTTGTATAAAGTGTATGGAAAAGTGATTCTTCCCGAGGTAATAAAATCAGAAAGTGATACCTTGTCCAAATTATCAGCAACAGTTGATAATTTTGCCACCATATCCACATGTGTTCCAAGTATAAGTTGTTTATTTTCGATGTACTTAAAAATTGGTATAAAAGACATCAGGTCTGTTACTATCTGAAGTTCAGAGCTTCTCTTGTTTACAAGACCGGCCACAAAAGGACCGCTTAGATCATCGTCCCACTTAATTTTTGTTTCTTTAATCCAGCGTTCATATATTGCTTGAGTGCCTTCGGTGCTATCTTTTTTAGCCAAGAAATCATTTTCTGTAAACATTAAGACTGGCCCGCCAATAACAAAGCAAATATGCTCCTTAGTTTCATATGGCATGAAACCCCTATATAAATTACGACTTATAGCAAGAGAGCCCCATTTACCATGAAAATAATCAACCTTAGGAGCATCATGGTGATATATACTTTTAATTAAAGCAGACAAAGACTTCCTTGAATGCACCTTGTTAGAAAAAAGAAAATCGCTCATTTTACTTTTGCCTTGTAAACTTATTAGGTAACGTCTGCAGAATATTTAATAATGTTCTAGTATTTAACACAAACTTTTCAAGCCATAATGCTGATAGTAAATATACAGTCATTGTTAATAACAATACACCCATAAACAAAGACATCTGGGTGAACGACCCAATTATTGTGGTAATATCAAAAAAAGATTTAATAAAAAACACTAAAATGCTCATAGCTAATGTAGCTAGAACAGGCTGCGCGATTAGATTAAGAAGTTTTTGATACTGGATTTTTAGCACTGACGAAGTTTGAATCATCCACAATATAAACATCCCAACCGCACTGAGAAGAACTGTCACAGCAGCGCCCTCAATTCCAAAAGTGCTAGCTAGCGGATATATAGATATAAGAATAATAAATGCTCTTATGGCTTGCATGTTAAATTCTAATCTGGGCTTGCCAACTCCATAAAACAGAGCGCTGCCTGTTGAGATAATTGACTTAATCAGTGCTGCTAGCGCAAGAATCTGAATAGAATTTACAATCGGCAGCCACTTTTCTCCCAAAAAAATGAAGGTAAATTCATGAGCAAATAAACCCAGTCCTGCTGCGAACGGAATTGAAAACATCGTTGTTAGCCCCGATATTTTAAAATATGCATTTCTTAGTCTCTCTAGATCTCCCTGAACTTGAGAGTAAGTTGGAAATGCTACTCCGTTGATGACATTGGTAAATTGTATGGATGGAAGCTGGGAAAAGTTATAAGCCATTTGATAAAAGCCAAGTGCAACCACTCCTACTGCCTTACCGACAAATAAATCATCCCCTTGGCTACCGATAAACACCAGCACGCTCACTCCCATAATCCACTTACCATAATTTATGAGAGTTAAAATCTTCTCTTTATCAAACATGATTTTTGGTCGATATCCATGAAGCATATAAGACATTGTTAGCTGAATGATACTTTTAGCCAAAATTCCTAATACCAGCGCCCAGACACTTCTCATCATGATTGCTGCAAAGACTGATACTGAGATGTCAGCTATACTTGCTGACAACTGATAAATGAACTGCTTATGAAATGCTAACTCTTTTTCAAAATAGACCACTCCAATATTAATAAAGCCCTTCATGATCTCCGATATGGCCAAAACCTGAATTATAGAGACAACCCTTACTTCATTAAAGAATGTTCCAGCCCAAAAACTACCTGCAAGCAGCATAGTTCCAATGCCAAAACCTCTTAATACCTGTAGAGTCCAGGCAGCGTCTAGATAATTTTCTGTTTTTTCTTGTTTTTGAATAAGAGCCTGCTGGACTCCTGTTTGTGAAAAGGCTTCGAGAGCCCCAATAGTTAACATTGCCAATCCAAAAAGCCCAAAGTCTGCTGGCGCTAGTACTCTGGCTAACACGATGGTACGAATGAAACCTAAGGCTACATTTGAAATCTTGGCCGAAAAAACCCAGAATGTTCCTTTAAATACTTTATGTTTTAGAGAACCCTCAGAGGAAATTAAAAAACTGAACAGTGGTTTAACAAGACTCGTGAATTTATTTTGTCGCATGATGTGTCTGACCTATCAGTAAAAATAACAATGGCGTCATGATGACAAGAGTTATAAGTAGGGATGATAAACTTGGACCGATTACATTTAGTTCAAAAATCATTCCTAATTGTTTTATTATTTCCAGGGACAAGTAAATAATTAAGAATAAGCTCAGCATGTCTTTCAGGTTAGAGAACTCGTGCTGAAACCACCTCTCTTTTGCTAAATAGGTAAGATAGATTATCAACGGTATTAATCCCAAGTAATTAATGAAAATAATTTCTATAGACCTCATTAGCTCCAACAGCTTAGCAGTAACAAAATAGATTGCCAGCCGCTGGTTGGCCAGCAGCTCGTCCTTCGAATATTTATAGTGTATTCTTATCACCGGCTCAGTAACACCTAACGTTAAGGGGTTGTCAAAGAGTTCTTCGTCCACGAGTAATTCCTCATCCAAGATCATCTCCGTTTCAACAGAAGCTTCACTAGTAGGATCATCATAAATTTCAACTACTGGCGCTTCTCTGATCTCAATCTCAAACTGATATCTATTTTCCTTCGAATTTGTTTGCACCGGCAACCCAAAGTACATATATCCTAAGTGGTGAAACTGGCTTGTCAGATAATCATTTTCGGTTAACCAGCTATCCGTTCCTTGCTCCTTAATTCTAAAGGTAATGGTTTGATCTCCAGCGTACTCATGGTTTTCAAATAGAACTGATACCATGCCTAGGTTGTTGTCGGTAGCCACAAACTCTCCGCTAATAATCTCTCCTGCCGTCAGCGGATCCTGGTGATAGTTATGAAAATAACTCTTATTTCCTGGTTTCGTGAGCAAGGTAATAGCGTCGTCACTGTTAATAGCTGACCAAACAGTAAATGACAGAGCAAAGACTATTAATAATAGAGGAATCAGCCCATACTTAATCTGTTTTTGATGCATTAATTTAGCAATTTTTGAGTTCGCTATCAACCTCGTTAAGTTTTTTTCCGAAAACTGCTTTTTTAGACTGCGCTGGAGCTGTTTAAATCTTTTTTTTGTCATTGGTTATAAACCCTAACCTGCCATTTATCTTCGATTTGATATGTGGCTGGTGCTTCAATGGTAGCATTCTCTACCAACTCACTTTCACTGGTCTCAGAGATCACAGCAAAGGGGGTGGTAGCTGCTAATAATTCCTGTTGATCTCTTTCCCAATCCACAATCGGCATCGGCACCAGCTCTCTATTTTCAAACAACAATCTCCACTTCAGGTAATACAGATAGCTATGATCTGAGGTAACGGGTTTATCTAAATAAAACTGAGTTATGCCTTGCTCATACACCAGCTCATTGACAATGGCATCGACATTATCCCGATAAATTCCAGCCTGCCAACGATGCATATCTAGATAACCAACTCTCGCTGTGAGGGCGTTTATGATTAGTATTATCGCACCCATGCCTAGTAAAATATTCCTTTTATACTGCAAAACCACCAACATGACGATGACTAGTACCAACAACACTGGTTTGATCATTTGCGGTTGATTCTTTAACAAATCTAACCAGCCCCAGCCCAAAGAATTGATGGAGATATAAAAATCTCTTGCTGGCAGCATGATAATTAAAAACGCACTTATAATTCCTGCTCCGATCAGTGTTACTTTTTCTAACTCAATTTTTTCTCTAAGCACCTGCCAAAACCTAACCACTCCATACAAAAACAGCATCACTACAGTTGGATCCATGTAGCGGAAATAGGTCGAGTACTTGATTGGATTTGATCTAAATCCAAGGTAGGTGTGCAGGTAAGAAAGACCCCAAGAAAAGATGATAAAGGAGCTTAAAAAGACAAACTCAGCACTTAACTTAGATATTTTCTTAAACTTAATCAGCTTGATGAGTTCATCTAGATAAAAAACGATTGGTAGGAGATAGCTGGCTAATAATAAGTAAATCGCATGATTGCCAATGATTTTCATTGAAGCGGTGAGATTATTTTGTCCTTTAAAAAGATCAGTGATGACTTTTAAGTAAGAATTACTACTATATGAATGCTGCTCAATTGCTTGGGCAGTTTGCTGAATAAAACTTTGCTCAAAAGTATTAAATATGCTCACTCCAATCAGGGCTAAACCGAGAGTAAGTATCAAGCTTAATCCAAGTTTTTTGATTAAGGCTTTTGTATCAATGGTATTTTTCCAGAAAAGCCAACTAATGCTCATCCCCAAAGCCGGCAAAACTGCCAGACCAATTGATCTGGTTAAGATGGCTGATGTAGTCAATAGACCTAATCCTGCCAGCCACCACCACCTTAAAGTAGGTTTGATATTATCATATCGACCAGCTAAGTAAACGAAACTGCTAAAAATCAGGGCAATGATAGGTATGTACAAATTCTCACTCATCGCTACCAACCAATAACCTGAAACTGCCGGCAATGTGACTGTCATCATAAATGCCATACCCATAAAAATAATGCCAAGCTTGGTTTTGGTAAATTGAAAGACCTTATTTAGGATGAAAAATGCTAAAAAGAAGAGCAACAGGCTCATCGCCACATTTGAAAACTGAATATTAGTATATGATTGAGCAGCAGTATCAGAAATGGCCGGAGTGATGGCGTAAGAGTAGAGCGGCGGATAGGTATGACCTAAACTAGCATCAGAGATGACATCAATTCCATAGCTCAGATTACGAGCTTTGCTAATATAGATGTACTCATCGCCAAAAACCCAGGGGTTTAACATAGTTGGTACTCTACCTCATCTTTTTAGCTTATACTAGGTACGTTTCTTGATTATTGCTAGAATAGCGTCATGCTGATTAATGGTATCAAAAAAATAGCGGTTTGGCTCGACCATCACGGCCTCTTTGCCTTATCCATTTTTCTACTGGCTTTTATTCCGCTTTTTCCTAAAATCCCGCTGTTTGATGCTATTCCCGGCTACTTAGTCCGGGTCAGAGTAGAGGATCTGCTAGTGTTTTTAACCGGCGTGCTGTGGCTAATTCAAGCGCTTCGCGGCAAAATTATCTGGCGAACTATCTTTTTCTGGGGTGTGGTCATTTATTTAACTGTCGGTTTACTCTCGCTGCTGGCCGGCATCTTCTTGATTACTTCAATTCCGGCCGAACTGCTGCATATTGGCAAAAGTGCCTTGCATTTCTTCCGCTACGGAGAATATTTTGCGCTCTTTTTCTTCACTTTGGCTGCCATTCAGTCTAAACGACAGCTGCAGTTGGCCTTGGGTGTACTCGTTGCTGTCATTTTAGCAGTGGCTGTTTATGGTTACGGCCAGATTCACTGGCACTGGCCGCTGTTTTCGACCATGAGTCGCGAGTCTAGTAAAGGGATGGTGCTGTACTTAAGTGAATTTGCCCGTGTCCAGTCTACCTTCGCCGGTCATTATGATCTGTCGGCTTTTGTAGTGCTGACGGCGCCGCTCTTTATGGCATTAATTTTAAATCAGTCTTATCGAAAAAAGTTTAATTGGTTGGTGGCTGGAGTGCTGTTTTTGGCTTTAGCGGCTGGTTTCTGGCTCTTGATCGCCAGTGCCTCCAAGACCGCCTTATTGGCCTATCTGGTCGGAGCAGGGGTGGTGGCTGGGCTGAGTGTGCTAAGAAAACCGCGTCTGAAGCGGTTCAGCTTAATCGTTAGTGGAATAGCAGTGGGGGTAATGGGGGTGACAACAATTTTGGCGATGTCTATTTTGAGGATGCAGACCGCGGAACTGTTGGCTAAAACTTATCAGCTACCGCGAGTTCAGCAAAGCCGGACTTTACTTGAACTAAATAACTTTGCTTTAGGACTAGTGGCACCGGCTGATCAGCTGACTAGTTTTAAGCCTAAAGATGTGTATGTTGATGTGCCTGATTACGTCAAAGTGGCGACTGTCTCCGCCACGGGCGAGCCTGATTTTGTCATCGAAGAAAGAGATCGGACTTGGTCTGATAATGCCTTGAAATATGGCCTCTCCATGGGGATTCGTCTTGACACGCTCTGGCCGCAAGCGATTAGGGGTTTTATTATTGATCCTTTTACTGGCAAAGGTTACGGCACCTTAAGTAAGGAAGGTTATCAGGAGTTCATTGAAGCCGACAGCACGGATAATAACTTTTTACGAATTTTAGGTGAAACTGGCTTACTGGGTCTGGTTAGCTTTTTTGGGCTATTGTGGCTAATCATGAAGACAGTTGGTCAGCTGGTTAAGACAGAAGATAATTTTTACCGGAGTTTAAGTATTGGATTTCTCGGCGGTTCAGCGGCTCTCCTGACCAATGCGATCATTATTGATGTTTTTGTAGCTTCTAAAGTGGCTTTTACCTTTTGGGCGCTGGCGGGCATGGCTGTCAAAGCCTGGTTTTTACACCAGCCACAGTTGGCGAAACAACAGGATCAGCAGCGGCAGCAACGGTTGTTTGGTTTTGGTCGAAAGCATTGGCCTATCATCATCGGAGCATTGCTGCTCTCACTGACCATTCATAAGCATCCTTTTTCTGAAGTAAGTGTGGTCAAAAGCTTAGCTCACGCTCCACATCAAGTGGCCTCTGTCAAAATGGCTCGTTGTGTCAGTCAGAGTTGGGATTGGTCTGCCTGCCAGTCTACTTTGATCGCCGATCAAAGCTTTTCACCTTTATATGTAGTAGCCTTAATTCCTTGGTACTTAATTTCTTCAGAAATTGGCATCTTCTTTTATCTAAATTTACTGTTAGGTTTTGGCTCGCTGGTACTGGTTTATCTTTTGGCCAACCGCTTCCTAGCTCAGCGCTGGCAAGTCGGCTTTGTGATGCTGATTTATGCTTTCTTGCCGATGGTTTATCGCTATCCGGCGACGGCACTGAGCGCTAATTTAAGTTTGTTTTTGGGATTGCTACTAGTGTGGGTGGGGCTGAGGTCAGCTCAGAGTAAAATTCGCGGTGTTTTTTCAAATAAACGAGGCTGGCTGGCGGTTGTAGCAATTTTATTCATCTTGAGTTTAAATCAATTTAACCAAACTATACTCCTGCTCATCGCGCCAGTGCTTGCCATCGGCAGTGTTTATTTGTTAACTAAATTAGCTTCAGCTAAGTGGCAGCTGGCAGTGGGATTGACTGCGGGAGTCTTGTTAATTCTGACGCTGGCCTTTCAATATCCCCAGCAAGCACTTCGCTACGTCAAAGCAAACTACAGTGATCGTCATCCTGCTTACCAGTTTACTACCGTTCGGGAGGCCAATATTTATCTGACCGCTCAAGCCCAGCGCCTCAAGCTCCCAGCCGAAAATGACCAGCTGCACTTCGCGTCAGACCTGCATCCTGACTATGTCAGCCTGTTTGGTGAAAAAACTTATCAGCTTCATCCACTAGATCAAGCATTGTCATACTATCAACCGCTGTTGACCAATAACAACCAACTCTATATTTCCAATTTAGCTGACGATCGCCAAACCGCCCAAACTTTTGCCGATTTTCACCAACAGCTGCAGTTGCAGTTAGTTAGGATTAATTGCGGTCACCACTGTAATTTATATCGTGTCTATCCAGAAGTATTACCATTTAAGACTCAACCTCGAACTTTACTCACTGAGTACAATGAAACCAGGCCGGCAACAGTGACTGAGCCAGTCGGAGCGGAACAGCTCATCACTGACACTGATCAATTTAGATTTACTGTTTTGAGTCATCAATTCTTACCCTTGCCTGACGAGGCGACTCAGCTACCAGAAGGAATTTCTCCTGAGACACTTTACAATGGTCTTCATTTTGCGGAACGGCTGACGAACATCTATCGATCTCAGCAAATAAATCAAATGCCGCCATCTCAACTGACCTTCTTGATGGGAGATGTCTTGGGACCACAGGATGGTGCTCGTAAATACTATTTAATGTCTCAGATTGCTCAAGCCACCACCCAACCCACTATTTTTGCTCAAGGCAACTATGAGCTGCAGTCTAAAAAGCACTTTAATCCAGGCTATCAAAGCTTTCAGCTCGGTAGCAACTATTTCTTAGTGCTTGATCCTGCTCGCAAAGGGGAACTGACCAGTCAGCAGGAAATTTTCGTCCATAATGAAATTTTGAAGTTAGAGAAGCACCCGGAAATTGAACACATTTTTGTTTTCGCACCTCGGCCCAGCTGGCTAATGGCTGAGGCTGATCAGACACCCACCGATCGGTTCTTTAATGAGTTTCTCTATCCAACTCTAACTAAATTTG
This sequence comes from uncultured Pseudomonadales bacterium, assembly GCA_964650185.1. Taxonomy (GTDB): domain Bacteria; phylum Patescibacteriota; class Microgenomatia; order UBA1400; family PJMF01; genus CAZYRN01. The sequence goes on along the minus strand of CAZYRN010000001.1, from coordinate 29,582 downwards.
AGCAGGCGGAAGTAACAGTGTTTTCGGGAGGTATTGAGCCAAATTCAGCTAATCATGACATGCCGGCCAAAGCAGTGCCGCTAATTTATCAGCCTCTGCCAAATTCTAATTTGACCTTTATTGCCGTCAACTCCACTCCTACTTCAGCTACAGTTTACTTGGATGTGCAAGTCAATGAAGCAGAAGTGATAATTACGCCGCTGAGTTTGGAAGGTCAGCTAGCGCCGCTAGAGTCTTACGCAAACCCTCTTTAAAGCCCACTGCAGGCTGCCAATTCAACAACTTTTTGGCTTTTGAGATATCCGGCTGGCGCCGCTGCGGATCATCTTCCGGCAACTGGTGCTGTGAAGTACCAGCCTCGCTGCCAGTTAGTTCCAAAATAATTTCTGCTGTTTCTGAGACTGAATATTCATCTGGATTACCTAAATTAATGGTTTCACCCGCCAAACCGCCTTGTGCACCCAACCTCAATAAACCCTCAACCAGATCATCAACATAACAATATGATCGCGTCTGTTTGCCATCACCAAACACTGGCAACGGCTTATCCTCTAGCGCGGCTTCGATGAAGGTTGGAATAATCCGGCCGTCAAACGGATCCATCCGTGGTCCATATGTATTAAATATCCGTGCTATTCTCACATCAGTTTTGTACTCCCGGTGAAAAACACCACAAATAGTTTCACCTAAGCGCTTGGCTTCGTCATAGCATGAGCGGGGACCATTCGGATTAACCTGCCCCCAGTAACTTTCCGGTTGGGGATGAACCTCTGGATCACCATACACTTCAGAAGTGCTGGCAAAAATAAATCTAGCTCCAGTCTGGGTACTATGCAGATAGTCTAATAAATGATGGGTGCCAATTGAGTTTACTAAATAAGTCTCTATTGGTGCTTCCTGATAACGAGGTGGGCTGGCTGGAGAGGCTAAGTGAAAAACGGCATCAATGCGAGCTGATTCAGCTAAGTAAAGTGCTGGTGAGTTAATCGCGTCAGCAGTAATGAAAGCATAGCGGTCGTGGTTAATTTCTGGAGCGGGGGCTTGGGGATCCCGCAAGCTTTCAACTGCGGCCAAACCACCCTCAAAAAGATGAGCAATATTTTCGGCGCGGCCGGTGATGAGGTTGTCCACCCCAATCACTTCCGCCCCCAAATCTAAGAGTCGATCGACTAAGTGGGAGCCAATAAAACCGGCCGCACCAGTCACAATAATTGTTTTATTTTTGTAGAAATTTAACATTGCTACATTGTAACAGAACCTCTGGAATTATGAAAAAAATACCGCCATAATAAAGCCAGCATGCGGCACTGGCTTCAACAACACTCTTTAATCCTATTAGTGATAGTTTTTGCTACGGTATTGCGGCTGCCGCTTTTAAACGGCTCTTTCTGGTTAGATGAAGCTGCTCAAGCCCTCGAAAGTGCCCGACCGTTTTCGCAACAACTACAACTCGCAGCAGACTTTCAACCACCCTTATTGCACTTAATCCTGTTTCCGTTCATGAGAGTCTCCACTGCGGAGTGGTGGCTGAGATTGTGGGGTGCTTTACTGCCTGGCATTATTACTATCTGGGTAACTTACAAAATTGGTGAAAAATTGACTGGCAAGACCAGCGGCTTAATTGCAGCCCTACTATTAGCCAGTTCCTCTTTTCACATTTTTTACTCACAGGAGCTGCGACCTTACGCCTTGCCAGCGATGTGGGCAGTTTTATCTTGGCTTTTTTTAATGAAAGCAGTTGCACAAAAACAGCATTTTGCTAAAGAATGGTTTTTCTTTACGCTGACAACGATTCTGGGTTTATACAGCTCTTATTTATATCCATTTTTGGCTCTAGCCCAAATTGCTTGGGTGATTTGAGGTGCGGGTGAATTTGCCGGGCTGGGAAGATGTGGTCGGCGTTCCTCAAGCCAAATCACTCATTTTAGTCGCTGGGAAGTTTCTATTTGGCGTCCTTGATATTGAATTGACGCCCTTTTTCTTACTAATGCCAATTATAATCGCCGGATTATTCGGGTTAAGCCTGGTTGTCATTAGAAAGCAACTCTGGCGCAAGGTCCTTACTGATAAATCTTTACTGCTCATTTTCTGGTTATTCGTGCCACTACTTACTTCTTGGCTAGTGTCTTTTATTGTGCCAGTTGTTCAGCCCAAGCGAGTCTTATACTTACTTCCAGCTTTTTACCTACTACCAGCAGTGATGTGGCAAATTGAGCTCAACTCTCGTCCTCAGCGACGGCCCTTTAACTGGTATGTCATTTTGATTTTGCTGGGCATTAATTTATTTTCTACTTTGCAGTACCATCACCAACCTCGCTATCAGCGAGAGAATTGGCGGGAGCTGCATCAGGAAATCACCGAGACTTATCCAGCAACCAGCTCGGTTGCTCTTTTTTCATTTCCAGGACCATTTGCCCCTTGGCGCTGGTATGACAATGGTCGCTATCCAACTCTCTCTACTGGTGAACTGCATGTGTCAGCCGTGCCCAAACTTGCTGACCGCCTGAAAAAAGTCACTGACTATGAGTACGTGCTGCTGTTTGAGTATTTAAGAGATCTAACCGATCCGGAAGACAAGATCCGACATGAGCTGTGGGCGCTGGGATATCGCGAAATTGATTCATTTACCTATCCCTTGATTGGAGTTGTGAGGGTTTATAGCCGCTCTCATCCTACAGCTAGCTTTTATTGCCATCCTACCGCCAATTTCCCCAGTTTTCCTAGTACAATAGAAAGATAACTATGAATATTGGTCTTGACCTGACTCCAATTATTTATCACCGTGGTGTGTCACGTTACACCGCTAATTTAACCAAAGCCTTAACACAGCGAGCTGACGTTAAAGTGGCTGGTTTTGGCTACTCCTTGCGGCAGCATTTTGAATTGAGAAATATGATTAGGCAGTTAGGTGTCACTGAGTTTGAAGTACAAAATCGGCCGCAGTCACTCATGCAGCTGCAATGGCAGCTCGGCCTAAATCCCATTAAAAAGATTCTGCCTAAAATAGATGTATTTCACTCTTGGGACTGGCTGCAACCACCAGATAAAGACCTGCCTTTAGTGTCTACAATTCATGATGTGGCCATGCTGAAATACCCAGATACAGCTCATCCCAAGATTCTCCGCATGCACCGTCGCTCATGGAAAACACTTCGGCAGCGACAGGCTCAAATTATTGCGGTGAGTCGGACAACTAAAAATGATATTGTAAACTTGCTTGGCATACCTAAGTATCAAGTTCATGTAGTTCATGAAGCCCTACCTGTTGAGTTTAAAGAGGTGAGTGAAAATTTAACTGAAGAACAAGTGGTCGCGACCAAGGATAGGTTCAATCTAACCAAGCCATATCTTCTATTTGTCGGTACTCGTGAGCCTCGGAAAAATTTATCTCGGCTGATCGAGGCTTGGCGGCCTCTAGCTAAAGATTATGAGTTGATCATTGCCGGTGAGCCTGGCTGGGATGATACCGCTACTATGAAACAGTCTAATTTAAGATTTTTAGGCAAAGTGAGTGATCAGGATTTGGCAGTGCTCTATGGTGAAGCAGATCTATTTTGTTTCCCCAGTTTATACGAAGGTTTTGGTCTGCCGATTTTAGAAGCTTTTTATCATGGGACGCCTGTCGTTACCTCCAATGTTTCTTCCATGCCAGAAGTGGCCGGCAACGCAGCAGAATTGGTTGACCCAGAAGATGTGAGCAGTATTCGCGCCGGTATCGAAAAAGTCTTAAATGAAGATCTAACTGCTCAGAAAAAACGCCTGCAGCAGATGATTATTAGACTCCAGATGTTTAGCTGGGAGAGAGTGGCAGAGGAGACGGTTAAGGTTTATCAGCAGGCGCTGAACGAGCAGTAGGTTTGTGACCGTTACTAGTTGCTTTCATCGCTTCTTGATTCCACCACCGATCTTCCATCCAAATTGCCTGCAATTCTCCATGTAGCTGACCATATTGATTGGTCACTGTTTTAATTCTAACTGCAATACCATTTTTAAAAATAGTTAACTCACCCCCAGACTTCATTCCATTCAGAGTTGGCTCTTGGCCTAAAATTTTAATTACCAATTTGCTTAAGACGGCAGCTAATACATGGCGGCGAATGTCTGATTGAGGATATGATTGACTTAGCATCGACTCAATCATATCCTTTGTCAATGGATTTGTAGGCGTGCTAAGCCAGATATCATTATCAAGCCAATCCAGTTTATTTATGTCTAGTCTTTCACCTATTTCAATCTCTGGCTCAAACATGCCCAGAAACTCCTCCTCCTGACTGACGATTTTGATCAAACTAGCTAATTTTTCTCTGGTAATTAATGCTCTGACTAAGACTTGGCCATGAGCTGTTTCCTCAATGGCTAAATAATAATCTCCCTCTCGAGGATTAAAGAGAATTGCTTTCGAAGCAGGTTGGCCATTTTTGTCAAAAAATGTAACAGTAAATCCGGTCGACTTACTCATATTTCGCGTTGGATAAAGCCGCTTTTGATGATCAATGTAATATTGAAGAACATATCCGATGGGTGAGTTAGGTGAAGTGTGCTCGTCGACAGTTGAAACCGAGTTAGGTATCTCAAATTTGATCTCTTCGGTTTTGCCATTGGCAAAATCAGCGATCACCGCCAACTGCCAGATTCGCTCAATCAAATCGCCTCCTTCCAAATGGCGACTAATTCCCATCCTGATCTGATTATTAACTAAATCAGGCACACCTCCATTTTCTTCCATAACCTGCCTGAGCTGATTTCTAAGCCATCCCATTGCTCTTGTATCAAAATTTTGATCAAATTTTGTAATTTCCCTGAGAATTCTATCAACATGAGTTTGGTTTTTTTGCTCTGGATCAGTGTTTTGGCCGCTTTGCTCAGAATCTGAAGATGACCCGATATTCGATGCTAAATTATCAAAAACTACTCCTTCGCTTTTAGTTCGGTTTTTTGACGCAACCCCCTCAGCTTCCAAACGTTCCTGTGTCCTCAATCTCGCCATATAATCATCAACAGCTCTTCTTAATTGAGCTGGTGTCATCACCACAGTCAAAATTTGCTGTTCTGGATTTGTAGGGTTAGTCCTAACACTAATATAAAAATCACCAGTTATGTCCAAAACACTTAAGTTTTGATCTGCCGGATGAAATGACTCTACTCGCATCGAATTTGTTTTTTTATCATCTAGCGCCAGTTGCAAAAGTGCTAATTCAAGCAGAGTCATCTCCTGAGCAGTTTTCTGCTGTGAACCTACTATGGAAAATTCATCGATAACAAAACCAACTGGAAAAGGATCATTTCCATAGTTAAAACTAGCCAAAATTGATTTAAATGGAACAGCATATTCTTGACTATTTTCAATTACACTGTTGCTAGTAAGCCTCCTCATCAGATCAACACTCGTTCCGTCTCGTGGAAACAATGGATCTTCTATTTCTGACTTAAAAATTGTTTCGAGCTTGTCTTTTATCAAATTTCTAATTGACATCTTTGATAATTCTGTAGCTAGTTGAAGAGCGGCACTACGAGCAGTCTCTCGCCGAGATTTTTCAAAATTTTCGGCAGAAGCCTTACCAACCTTTACTTTGGCTTTAGAACTGAAAAGACCACGCTCATCTCTGGTGAAAGTAAATCCTAGCCAAATCTCAGGCAATCCTCCGGTATGACTCGTGTCATTGATCAATCTTTGCTCAACACTAAAATGGCCATGATTATTTCCAGCTTCGCCAGCGTTACCATTACTTAAATAATATTTAATTTGGTTGGACATTTGATCAATAAATTCTCTTTTAGGTACTAAGTTGGTTGATTTAGGAAGATTTCTTTTCAGTAATCGATAAAGCGTTTGCAAGAAATGTGCCAAGCCATCAGGAAGTAAAAACCTATAATCTGCTTCATCAACATCAAGTACCATCCAGTTTTCTTCCCGGACCAGATTTAATGGTTGATGGGCATAATTTTCAATTAGTATATTGCCATCTTCTAAAATATTTCTGATAGCCCCAGCTACTTTAGTTGCAGCACTTTTGGCTACCTTTTCATCTTCTGTCTTCTTCTGTCTCTCAAAAATTCTCCCAAATTTTCGCTCAATCATAATTTATGTTATTTTGCTATCAGTAATATTTTCGGTGATTTAGCTTGTCTTGTAAAGCTATTTTGCGTCAACTATTACTGCTTTCTTACAAGACTATTGCCTGTTAACCAGTGGCAGAGAACTCGCTACAATAACACTAATGGCAAAGTCCACAGCAGCTTCACCACTTCACTTCGCAATTGACGGCAATGAAGCCAATGTTTCTCAGCGAGTGGGCAGTAATGTCTATGCGTTTAAGATTATCGAGCAGCTTGAGGTCTTAACCAAAGATCTGCCGCATATTAAAGTCACAGTGCTGCTCAGGCGTCCGCCAGTTAAAGATTTGCCTCAGCCTCGCTCTGGCTGGCAATACCAGGTCGTGAAACCCAGCTTACTATGGACTCAACTGGCCGCTCCCATTCATTTATTTTTAAACTCACACCGCTACGATTTATTTTTTACGCCAGGTCATTACGCACCACGCCTGAGCGCAGTCCCATATGTCTCATCAGTGATGGACTTGGCCTTTTTACAATTTCCAGACCAATTTCACCATACTGATTTAATTCAACTCAAACACTGGACTAAATACAGTGTTAAGAGAGCCCGCCGCGTCGTCACCATCAGTGACTTTTCTAAAGCTGACTTAATCAAGCAGTATCACTTGCCAGCTGAAAAAATTGAGGTGGTCTATCCTGCGGTTGAACCAGAGGCTCCGGCCTCCAATCAGGCAGCTGCCGCTTTTTTCAAGAAACACCGTCTCCGCAAACCTTACTTCATATTTGTCGGTACGTTTCAGCCCCGAAAAAACCTGCTGAAATTAGTCGCTGCCTATGAGCTGCTTTGCCGTCAAATTAGCAGTCAACAGGTTTTTAGCCATTCCAGAAATCGTTCCAGCACTGGCCAGTCCGGCATCCAATTGCCTCAACTGGTCCTGGCTGGAAAATCCGGCTGGTTAGCTGATGACATTTTGCAAAGAATTAAGCAGTCGCCTTTTTACGATTACATCATTTTACCTGGATTTATACCTGATAATCTTAAGCCTGCTTTGTATGAACGAGCTGCCGCCAGCATTTTGGTCGGTCTTCATGAGGGTTTTGGCATTCCAGCTTTAGAAAGTCTCCATTATGACTGTCTGCCCATTGTCTCTAATCAGAGCAGTTTGCCTGAGGTGGTGGGAGAAGCTGGCATTTTAGTAGATCCAAAAAGTGAACACAGTATTGCTCAAGGATTGAAGTTGGCTCTAGAGTATTCTGCCCGCCAAGTGACTCAATTCCGTCGTCAAGCTGCTCAACAGCGAGCTAAGTTTGATTGGCAACAATCTGCTCAGCAAATTCTCAATATTTTAATTGATACTGCTCAAGAACAAACATCTCGTCATGTCAAATAAAATTATTTTAGGGATTGATCCTGGTTATGACCGATTGGGCTGGGCGGTTGGTCGCGCTCAAAATGGCTCAGCCGAAATTTTTGACTTTGGCTGTATCATGACAAAAAAAACTGATCAGCTCGAAGTGAGATATCAAGACTTAGAAGCACAACTACAGGCGATTATTAACCAGCATCACCCTCAAGTTCTAGCGATAGAAACACTTTTCTTTTCCAAAAATATTTCAACGGCGCTGCAAGTGAGTGAAACGCGGGGCATCATTATTAGTGTCTGCTACCGACATCAGCTTGAAATTAAACAGCACAACCCTAACACCATCAAACTAACTGTAACCGGTGATGGCAGGGCCGATAAAAAAGCTGTCGAAAAAATGGTACGCCTACAGCTAAAACTCCCCACTCAACATATTATTGATGATGCCATTGATGCCTTGGCTATAGTTTTAACTGAAGCCGTTACCAGAAGATAACCCAAATCTTTTTCTTGCAGATTAACTCCGACCCAGCTATAGTTAGTCTTATGATTGCCCGTTTAACTGGTCAGCCACAAATATCAGATCAACAACTCATTCTTGATGTGCATGGCGTTGGTTATGGAGTGGCGGTCAGTCATAAGGTTCTCCAACAGGCTACGCGTCACGATCAGCTGACCTTATTTATTCACACCTACGTCAGAGAAGATCGAATTAAACTCTATGGGTTTCTAACTCAACAGGAGCTACAACTGTTTGAGATGGTGACAGACGTGTCTGGAATTGGCCCCGCCACCGCTTTAGTCATTATGGAACAGGAGCCAGAAAAGTTAATCACTGCCGTTCAAGAAGCGGATGTCTCATTTTTTAAGTCCATTCCCCGCATTGGTAAAAAGACCGCTCAAAAAATCATCATCGAACTGCGTGGTAAACTGGGTGAGATGAAGGAGCTGAACCTGGCACCACTGTCGTCCAAAGAACAAACAGTAGTCGAAGCGCTGACGGCCCTCGGTTTTGACGACGATCAAGCTCGATCAGCTATTAGTTTGGTTGACCTAGAAGGCTTAGATGATGCTGAAGCTATCAAAGCAGTGATTAAACAACTTGGAACATGACCCAACACGACATTCTACCCAGCACTCCTGATGATGAAATTCTCCTAACTAACCTCAGAGCTAAGAGTTGGGATGAGTTTATTGGCCAGGAAAGCATCACTGAAGCGCTGCGGCTGGCAATTAAAGCTGCACAACAGCGCCAAGAGCCAATTGATCACGCTTTGCTATTTGGTCCGCCTGGCTTGGGTAAAACCACCTTGTCTCATCTAATTGCCAAAGAGATGGGTACCAATATTCGCGTCACTTCCGGAACGGCGCTCAATAAAGCGAGTGACTTGGCTGCGATTTTAACTAATCTTCAACCTGGTGATATCCTTTTTATTGACGAAATTCACCGTCTGCCCAAAGTGGTGGAAGAAACGCTTTATCCAGCCATGGAAGATTTTGCCCTCGATATCGTCATTGGTAAGGGCCCCTCTGCTCGCACCGTCCGGCTCGACTTACCTAAGTTTACGATAGTTGGTGCTACCACTCGCTTTGGCCTACTGGCAGGACCTTTCCGCGATCGGTTTGGTTTCGTTCATCGGTTGCAGTACTATCAGCCTGAATCACTGCAACAAATTATTGAAAAAGCGGCTGAAAAGCTAAATGTGGTTATAGATCGAGCAGCTGCCCTGGAAATTGGCCGTCGTTCTCGAGGCACCCCCCGAATTGGCTTAAAATTGCTTAAACGCGTCCGCGATTTTGTTCAAGTCAACGGCGACAATATCATTTCACCTGATGAAGTTCATCATGCTCTTGAAATGTTCGCCATTGATCGTTTAGGGCTTGATGACACTGATCGCCGGTTGCTGAAAAAAATGATTATTCATCATCAAGGCGGTCCAGTCGGTATTACCACTATTGCCGCGACTCTCAATGAGGATCCCGGCACCATTGAGGAAGTAATTGAACCTTACTTGCTCCAAATTGGCTTTCTGAAAAGAACTAAACAAGGTAGAGTAGTGACTCAGGCGGCATATCAACATCTGAAACTTACCTATCCTCAACAATAGTTTTTAAACGTAGATTATTATCTCCAGCGGAGTAGTCTCAACTTTGATATACTCGGTTTATGATTGCTAAAATTGGCCGCCGTTTAACTGCTATTTATCTTGAAGCTGTCACCGGCTTCTTGTGGTGGGGAGTAGGCTATCTGCCCTTTCACCATCTCCGCCGTTTTTTCTACCGATTATTTGGCATGAAGATTGGTTCTGGTTCAACGCTACACATGATGGCCAGAATTTATGATCCTCGGCACATTGTCATTGGCCGCGATACGCTGATTGGCGAACAAGCTACTTTAGATGGTCGAAAACAGCTGCCTAACTCTCATGGTGGTTTGGTGATAGGCGATCACGTTGATATTGCTTCCCAGGTGATGATCTGGACGAGTGAACATGATATTCATTCTACAGATATGGCAGCTATTGAAGAAAAGGTTGTCATTGAGGACTATGTATTTATCGGTCCCAGAGCTATTATTCTGCCTGGAGTGACGGTTGGCAGAGGAGCAGTGGTTGGGGCAGGGGCTGTTGTTACTAAAGATGTGCCTGCCAATACTATCGTAGGAGGCGTCCCAGCTCAGCCCATCGGCCAGCGCCGCCAAACTGAGTTTAATTACAAATTAGGCCGAGCCCGCTGGTTTCAATAATGACATTATCGATCATTATCATTTCCTACAACACCAAATACCTAACTTTGCAATCAGTTGAGTCTGCTTGGCGTGACGCTCAAGCTTCTCCTAAATTAAAAGGTAGAACCGAGATTATTGTCATCGACAATAACTCGAGCGATAAGTCGGTGGCAGAGCTGAAAGAAGAGTTTGACAGCAAAAATATTCGTATCATCCGTAATAAAAATAATGCTGGTTTTGCAGCGGCTAATAATCAAGGCATTAAGCTGGCTAAGGGCAAGTTTCTGTTGCTGCTCAACTCTGACACTATTACCCAACAAGGAGCTTTGGAAACTTTAGTTAAAACCATGGAGAGCTATCCGCTAGACGACAGTACCTCCACGCTTAGTTCTGAACAACACCGCTTGGATAAGCTCGGTATCTTAGCGCCAACTCTTCTCAATGAAGACGGCACTGTTCAATCTCAAGGTGGCCAGCTGCCAAATTTGCTCTCGCTGTTTTTTCACATGACCTTCTTAGATGATCTGCCGCTCATCGGCAAGTTTTTACCCTCAACGCAGCACACCGGTTTTCGCCGAACCGAAAAACTGCGCTACTACACCAAGGATCAGCGTTTAATTCGCCGTGACTGGGTTGGCGGAACCGCCATGCTGATTCGAAGAGAACTGATTGAAGAGATTGGCGATCTAGATAGTAATATTTTTATGTATGGTGAGGATATTGAATTCTGTATTCGGGCTCGCCATCATCACTGGGATGTAGCCATTCATCCTCAGGCAAAGATTACTCATCTGGGCAGTGCCAGCTCTTCTGCTACCAACGCGCTGAAAGGTGAGTTGAAAAACTATATTTATATTTGGTCAAAACATAAACCGCTGTGGCAGTTGCCGCTGGCCAGACTCATTATCAAGCTGGGTTGTGTCATGCGTATCTTTGTTTTCGGTACTATCTTGAAAGACCGTCGTCGTCGTGATGTTTATCAAAGTATTTTAGCCAAAATTTAGTGAAGTTTGTTTCATGCCAAAGAAAAAAATCTCCAAGACAACCCAACTGCTGAGATGGCTCGATGACAACCTGCTGTTGCTCTTATCAGCGGTGCTGCTCATCTTTATTCCGCTGTTTCCTAAAGTACCTTTTTTTAGTCCGATCGAACGCTACATTGTCAGAGTGAGATTGGAGGATTTTTTGGTGTTGGGAACTGCTCTGGCTTGGCTAGTCCAGCTATTGAGAAATAAGGTTAACTGGAACTCGCCGCTGACTGGATTAATTTTGGCTTATGTGGGCAGCTCATTTTTATCACTCTTGTCAGCCGTCTTTTTAATTAACACCATTCCCATGCTGCCAGATCATCTATTAAAATCAGCTCTTCATTTTTTCCGCTACATTGAGTATTTTTCTTTATTCTTCATTGTTTTTGCCAGTATTAAAAACCGCCGTCAGGTGGAGTTGCTGTTAGGCGTCATAGTCGCCACCTTGCTAGCCGTGATTGTTTATGGTTATGGTCAAAAATATCATTATTGGCCAGTTTACTCGACTATGAATCGAGAATTTAGTAAAGGTGTGCGCCTTTATCTAACTGAACACGCCCGCGTTCAATCAACCTTTGCCGGTCATTATGATTTAGCAGCGTACTTAGTGATTGTCTTACCGCTGGTCTTGGCGCTGACCTTAACTCAAACCAAACGTGCGATCAAAATAGGTTTGGGATTAATTCACTTTTTAGGCGTCTGGCTGTTGATTTTAAGTGCTTCTCGAACCTCATTTGCTGCTTATGGTTTAGCCATTTCTTTGGTCATCCTATTAGTCAGCTGGCAGTACGACCGGTGGCTGCCTAGATTAAAGTATTTTTTCTCAAGATTTTTTGGAACTTGGCTAGTAGTCGCTATCTTAATGCTAATGTTTGGCGGTGATATTTCCGATCGCTTTGTCCAAGTCATTAAGAGCAGTCCTCAATTAAGTGGTCCATATCAAACTTTCACCACCCAAACTGACCGACTAGCTGAACAGATCGGCTGGACTGAGCAAAATAGGCTAAAAGTCGCCCTTGGTCCTGATGATGCGCCCCCACCTAACTCGATTTCTGTAGAGGACGCTGAAGTTATGACGCAAACAGATGAACGGCCGACACCTTATTTGCCAGCTGATGTTTATGAAGATATTCCCGATCGGGTGCAAGTAGCCACTAAATCTGCTGATGGCACAGAACAAATTATTGAAGTAGAACAGCCGCGCGTGTGGTCAGAAAATGCCAAAAAGTACGGTCTTTCCTTTGCCATTCGCCTCGATACTCTTTGGCCTCAAGCTCTAGCTGGGTTTATGAAAAATCCTTTACTAGGCTCTGGTTACGCCACTCTTAACAAACGTGAGCTGACAGACTTCACTATTGCCGAAAGCACTGACAATAACTTTTTACGAACTTTGGGTGAGACTGGCTTACTGGGTTTTATCACTTTTTATGGGGTAATGGCGATGGCTTTGTATCATGCTGCTAAGGCTTTATCATCGTCCGACCGGCTGTTAAAAGCTCTGGCAATTGGCTATATTAGCGGCAGCATCGGTATTTTATTTAATGCTATCTATATTGATGTTTTTGCCGCTTCCAAAGTAGCTTTTACTTTCTGGTCGATAACTGGTCTGTTTTTGGGTTACTATATGCTAAAGAGTAAACATGAAACAAAAATTTAGTCATTTAATTTTATTAATTTTTTTGCTGGGAATTGCCGCGGCTGTCAGGTTTTATAAAATAAACACCCCTTTAGCTGACTGGCACAGCTGGCGACAAGCTGATACCGCCTCTGTGACTCGCGAATTTTTCAAGCATGACTATTCGCTCCTCACTCCGCGTTATCATGACTTATCCAGCATTCCTAATGGCTTAAATAATCCTGAAGGCTATCGGATGGTGGAGTTCCCGCTGGTAAATTTTGGCATTGCTCAAGTTATCCGCGCCAATCCGCAACTTGATTTGATTGTGACTTCTAGAGTCGTTTCAGTGGCTTTTTCGCTGGTTACCATCGTCAGTTTATATGGACTGGTTTTTCAGCTGACCCGCAGACGGCGCCTAGCTTTCCTGACGGGTGTTATTTATGCACTCTTACCATACATCGTTTTTTATTCTCGAGTTATTCTGCCAGAACCAATCATGGTTGCCAGCCAGGTCTTTAGTTTATGGATGTTTAACTGGTGGCTGCAAAATCAGGAGACAGCCGGCACTCGTCACCCTAAATCTGTCCTACTGTACCTACTGAGTTTAGTTGGTTTGGCTTTTAGCTTGCTGCTCAAACCCACTGCTGTTTTTATTGCTCCGGCTTATTTAGTTTTAAGCTTAAATTACTTTGGCTGGAAAGCTGTTTTTTCACCTTGGCTCTGGGGATATGTGCTGCTGGGTGCGGCGCCAGTGGTGTGGTGGCGCAATTGGATCAAGCAATTTCCAGCTGGCATTCCTGCTTCCTCATGGCTCTTAAACGGTAACGGCATTAGACTGCGTCCTGCTTGGTGGCGCTGGCTGTTTGCTGATCGCATCGCTAGACTGATGCTGGGTTATTGGGGCGTGTTTTTTGTTGGCCTAGGTTTACTCAATCGGGTGAAAACTCACCTGAAAAGAACGAGCTTATTTGAGCAACTGACTCTCAGTTGGGCGGCTGGCATGCTCTTGTATCTGATTGTTTTTGCTACCGGCAATGTACAGCACGACTATTATCAAGCCATGCTGGCTCCAATCATGGCTATTCTTTTTGCTAGAGGTTTAGACTGGCTGATAAGCCAATTGTTGAGTCATCACAGCTCCATGAGCCGACGTTTAGTGGCTTTACCAACTATTGGCGTCATACTAGGCTTAACTTTCTTTTTAGCTTGGTGGGAAGTCAGAGGCTACTACAACATCAATAATCCCGATATGGTCGCAGCTGGCCAACGAGTTGATCAGTTGACTCCTGCCGATGCCAAAGTGATCGCACCCTATGGCGGCGATACCGCTTTCTTGTTTCAAACCAACCGCACCGGCTGGCCAGTGGGTGGTGATATTGATCAAATGATCTCTCACGGTGCTACTCACTACGTTACTACTGCCAAAGACCAGGAGGCACAAGCGCTGATGGAAAATTTTGCAGTTTTAGAAGAAACAGATCAGTACGTCATTATCGATCTGCAAGACCAGCCTGCACCTGAGCGGAAAATGATGAACTAGAAAGCACATTATGAAAATATTAATGCTGACGCCCTATTTGCCGTTTCCGTTATTGAGCGGCGGTCAGATTCGGACTTACAATCTACTAAAAAAGTTGGCTCATAAGCACGAGATCACGCTTTTTGCCTTAATAAAAGAAGAGTCAGAGCGGCAATATATCCCTGAGCTGGAAAAATACTGTGCTAAAGTGCGGGTTTTTAAGAGATCTAAACATCCCTTCACTTTGCGAAACATTGTCAAAGCTGGTTTATCAACTTATCCATTTTTAGTTATCCGTAATCATGTTCCCGAAACGATTAAGGCAGTTGAGTCTGAGCTAGCAGCCGAACAGTATGATTTAATTCATGCTGAAACGTTTTACATGATGCCGCATATTCCTAAAACTCAAGTGCCGGTCATCCTAGTTGAGCAAACCATCGAGTATTTAGGCTATGAAAGTTATGCTAAAAAAGCCTCACCATTTATCAAACCGCTGCTTGATATTGATGTTCGAAAGATTAAGCGCTGGGAAAAACACTTTTGGCAGGAGGCTAATAAACTGATTGTGATGAGTGATGCTGATAAAAAATATATCGCTCAAGAAATTGGCAATCCCAAAAAAATCGAGGTGGTCTATAACGGCGTAGATTTAAGTTGGTTTAACCAAAAGCGGCGAGTCTTGCCCAAGCAGCCGACTGTGCTGTCGGTGGGAACTTTTAAATGGCTGCCTAATGTAGAAGCAGTGGAATTTTTGCTAAAAAAGGTCTGGCCTTTGCTGAAAAAGCATGTCCCAGAAGTTAGATTGTGGATCGTCGGTAATGCTCCCACGCCGGATATTTTGGAATATCAGAAATTGGATGGTAATGTCACTGTTACCGGCGGCATCCCCGATATTAGATCGGCATTTAAAGGCGCTCATGTCTTAGTAGCGCCAGTTTTTAGCGGCAAAGGCACGCGTTACAAAGTCCTAGAAGCCATGGCATCAGGTACACCCGTGATTGCCACCAAAATTGCCGTGGAAGGCTTGGGAGTTGAGGATGGCAAACATGTTTTAATCGCTAATTCTGCTAAAGAAATGGCTCGCCAAACTGCTTATTTATTAAATGATCAGTCCATGAGACAAAAATTGGCCAGAAGAGCTAAAGATTTTGTTGCCACCAAGTATGATTGGAAGTATATTAGTAAAAAACTAGACCAAGTTTATCAGGAATTTGCTTAAAATAAGGATATATGACCGCAGCCGCCCCCTCACCCCGCTCTCAAACTGATTTAGAATTAATTGTTTTAACTTATAACAGTCAGTTTTGGCTGAAAAAAACATTAGAAACTTTGCAAGAGTATTTTTTAGCTAGCACCGACTTAAAAGTGAAAACAGTAGTCGTAGACAATTGCAGTAATGATGATACTGTCCAGATGGTAAAACGAGAATTTAAATGGGTAAACTTATTGGAATTGGAGAAAAACTACGGCTTTTCTGCTGGCAATAATTTTGCATTAGACCAAGCTACTGGCCGCTATGTGATGCTGCTTAACTCAGACATGGAATTCACACCTTTAAGCGACTTAGATGTATTGGTTAATTTTATGGATAAACATCCTGATGCGGGCATGATTACGCCGCGTGTAGAGTTTACTAGCGGCGAGTTAGATCCAGCTTGTCACCGCGGCGAGCCGACTTTATGGGCAGCTTTTACTTACTTTACTAAACTAGAAAGAATTTTCCCCCGCACCAAACTTTTTGGCCAATATCATCAATTTTATAAAGATTTAGATAGTATCCACACTGTTGATGCTTGTAGCGGCGCGGCGATGATGGTTCGCCAAACAGCCTTGGAAAAAGTGTGTTTGCTAGATTAATGATTTTTTATGTATGCTGAAGATCTCGTTTGGTGCCGCCGTTTTCGTGATGCCGGTTTTAAAATAATTTACCATCCTGAAACTAAAATTATTCATCATAAATATAAATCTGGCATTAAAAGTGCGTCAAAGAAAATTGCTACTCAAACAAATCTGCATTTTTACGATACAATGTTACAGTATTATGATAAACATTATGCTCAGCAGCATCCTAAGTTTGTCCGTACATTTATTAGGTACTTTTTAGCAATCAAAAAAGAAGGAGCTTAAATGCATTCCGATCTCACTTATAAAGTTCGTCAATTACGAGCCGTTAACCATAACGTCATGATTACTGCTGTCACTGTTTTAGTGGCTGCATTATTTACCACGGCGTTACTGCCAACCTTGTTAGTTCAATATGTTTATGCCGGCCAACAGTTATTTGAAACCCCGCCTTTACTGGAGTTTATTCCTTTAGCCAGCTTTGTGATTGGGATGGGCTACTTTATTTATGCCATAGTCAGCAATATGCTGAGAGCAAAAAGAGCTAGCTACTTAGATAAGAAAATTGAATTAGAGGGTGGCAACGAATATCACCATCACAACATGGATGAGGTTGACTCTTTAGCAGAAGCCTTAGTGTCTAAAAAAGCCAAGCCAGCTGCTAAAGCTAAAGCTGCCACCAAAAAGACAGCGGCTAAATCCAGTGCTAAAACCACTCGTCGTAGAACAGCAAAAAAATAACGTCATCAAATATGCGTATTGGAATCGATTGCCGGCTTAGCGGATTGGCTCATGCCGGCATCGGTCGCTATATTGAAAATTTAATTGTCCGACTGCCACAGCAAGCACCCGATATTGATTGGGTCTTCTTTTTTCATGACTCACAACAAATTCCCGCTGCTTTAAATGGCGAAATTGTGCTGGTGCCGATTCGTCACTACAGCTTGAGCGAACAGCTGAAACTGCCAATAATTTTTCGTCGTGCCAACTTAGACTTGCTGCACGTACCACACTTCAATGTGCCGTACTTTTATTCAGGAAAGTTGGTAGTAACTATTCATGATTTGTTGTGGCATGAACAGCGCGGCAGCCAAGTCACCACACTTAATCCCTGGACTTATTGGCTGAAATACGCAGCGTACCGGCAAGTAGCAAAACGGGCTGCCCAGCGAGCTGATCAAATCATTGTCCCAGCCCAAACTATTAAAAATACCTTGGCCAAATATTATCCTTTCACTGCCGCTAAAACGAATGTGACTTATGAGGGCGTTGACGATCGCTTGGTTACTCATCGTCAGTCTAGTGTCAAAAAATTACCACAACGACTGATTTACGTCGGTTCGCTTTATCCGCATAAAAATGTCTCGCTGATTATTGATGCCTTGCGTCAACTGCCTGACTGGGAACTGTTAATAGTCGGTGCGAGAAATATTTTCCAAGAAAATATCAAAAAGTTAGTCGTTAAATACCAACTGTCAGAACGGGTGAGTTTTGCCGGATATTTGCCGGACGATAAATTAGCTCAGGAAATTCAGCGCGCCGCCGTCTTAGTCCAGCCATCATTATCGGAAGGATTTGGCTTAACCGGCATCGAAGCCTTGGCATTACAGACTCCTGTTCTGGCTTCAAACATTCCCATCTTTAAAGAAATTTATGGAGAAGCAGCTATTTATTTTGATCCTCACAGCGTTGATTCATTCATTAACTCACTATCGCATGTAAGGTCTTTTGATCGAGGCAGCGCTCAACAAGTGGTGGCTAAATACAGTTGGGATGAGATGACAGCTCATACTATTGAGATTTATCGGCAAGCCATAAAATCGTCATCTTCCAAGATTATTCCAGAGTAATTAAATTTAATTATGTCAAAATCTCCTCTCATTATTCTGGCCTCTCAATCCTCCCAACGACAGTTAATTCTTAAAGAGTTGGGATATGAGTTTGAAGTTGTTCCTGCCGATATTGATGAGAAAAATGTCCGCGCTGATGATCTAACTCAGCAAGCTGCTATGGTGGCTTTAGCGAAGGCTGAAGCAGTGGCTAAAAAATATCCTGAAGCGATCATCATCGCCGCTGATACTTTTATTGAAGATCATCGCCAAGCTCTAGAAAAACCAGCCAATATTGCTGAAGCTCGCAAAATGCTGGTTGCGCAATCGGGGAGAGAAGTCTTAGAACACACCGGCTACGCTTATCTTGATCCCTTGATAAATTTAAATATATCTGGCACGGCTACAACCAAAGTTAAATTTAGAGATTTATCCAGCGCTGAAATTGAGCGCTATCTTCAAAATGAGCCAGTGCTAACTTGGTCTGCTGCCTTTTGCCCAGCTTATCCTGCTGGTATGGCCTTAATTGACTCGATCAATGGTTCTTTTACAGGTTTTACTCACGGCCTGCCATTAGATAAACTGGCGCCTTTACTACACCAATCTCTTCAAGCTAGATCTTAAACTTCTTATTTAATTCAAACTAACTTTTTACTTAGTTGTTGCTTTAATTGACTAAACTATTAAATTGCATTCGTAAACCAACATCAAATCCAATATATTTTGGCGATATCGCTATTGGCGGTAATTCATGACTGATGAAAGAAAGAGAGTTTTAATTTTAGCTAACAAGACAAATTGGCGGGAAATAGTCATGCCGTTATTTGCTGAAAAAGAACTCGAGCTTGTCTTTACCACTCAATTGCAGAATGCTTTGAAAAAGCTAGCGCAAGAAGATTATGCAATTATTTTCACTGACCTGTTTGTCGGAGGTTGGATCGAGGTAGTGCGGGCAGCAGCGGAGGCAAATGTGACACAGCGCTTTGTCATTGCTGGCAGTGATCACGCTCGAGAAGAGGTAGAAAGCAATGGTGCTCAACTACTAGTGAGGGAAAGAAGAGTTGCCTTGCGTCAGGAAATTGCTAAGATTTTAACGGCAAATCATCAGCAGGATCAGCCATGACCAGTAATCCTGAAAAAAGACTCGTAGTATTAGTAGTAACTGAAGGAGATGACCAAGAGTTGGTTGAGGCGCTGGTGGATTTGTTCAACCATTTAACAGAACTGTTTGTTTTTGCTTCTGTAGATTCAGCTCTAAAATTTCTAAATAATTTTAGCTTACATCAAGAATTGCTAATGGCGGAAATTTTTACCACCCCTCTTGAAGGCCGCTGGTATGAGCTGCTCCAGCGAGCTAATGAAGCTGGGGTGAAAAATCAAAAGTTGCTGACAGACTCACCTCAGCAGGCTGAGATTGCGGAAGCACTTGGCTACAAAGCTACTAGCCGCGACAACATCGTTAACTTCTATTTATTTTTGCAGAGCATTTACGGTTCAGAAGATGATGATCCCATTCAAACTGATGATGGGTCTGATCTAGAAAATGATCCCAGCTTGCACTAGTTTTAAAACAATTAGTTTTAAAACAAAAAGTACCACTCCTGCACTTTTAAGCTTTTTCCTCTACAATTAAGACCATGAAGCCAAAAATAGCCTTGGTGTATGACCGAGTCAACACACCCTATGGCGGAGCAGAAAAGGTGTTACTAGCACTTCATCAGCTCTATCCAGAAGCGCCTCTCTTTACCTCTGTTTATCATCCCCAGGCAAAATGGGCCGATATCTTTCAGATCAAAACATCATTTCTACAGCATTTTCCCTTCGCCAAGAAACATCACCGGATCTATGCGCCGCTCATGCCGCTGGCTTTTGAGTCATTTAACCTGGATGAGTTTGACATCATTATCTCTATCACCAGTGCCGAAGCTAAGGGAGTTATCACCAAACCCCACCAGCTGCATCTGTGCTATTTATTAACGCCGACGCGCTATCTTTACAGCCACCGTCACCAGTATGAAGCTACCAACTGGCCTTTTAAGGTTCCACTGCTGTCATTTTTTAGTCGAAAATTACTCGATTACCTGACCTGGTGGGATCAAGCAGCAGCAGCTAGACCGGATGTCATCATTCCCATCTCTAATTTAGTTGCCCGCCGCACCCAGCTTTTCTACCAACGCCAGCCAGCACCTGTGATCTATCCGCCACTTGATCCAGACCAGCTTCAGCCGCTGCCAGACATAGATCTGTATCATCAATACTACCTGCCTGAAAAATATCTGCTGATTGTGTCGAGGCTGGTGCCTTACAAACAACTTAAAGAGGCAATTCAGGCTGCTCAAAAACTTAATTACCCAGTGGTAATCATAGGCTCTGGACCGGCAGAAAAAGAGCTTCGCCAACTAGCTACATCGCAAACTTTTTTCCTCGGCAATGTTAATCAAACTCAACTCCACTCAATTTTAAGTCAGGCAGATGCCCTCTTGATGCCTGGGTTAGAAGATTTTGGCATTACTGCGCTGGAAGCAGTCTATGCTGGCGTGCCGGTTATTCTTCATCAACATAGTGGGGCTGCAGAACTTCTTCCTTCCGGAGTGATTAAATTGTCAGCTGTTACTGTCGAGAGCATAGCGGCTGCAATCGAGCAGCTACCTGCACTTGAGACAGATTTTAGCTCACTCCAGAAAAATATTGAGAAGTATGCTATAAACAACTTTACAAAACGGTTCAGAGAAGCCGTTTTATCATTTTGGAAAGGCGACTATGAGTCCTCTTGATCATACTTATGCAGTTATCCTAGCTGGCGGCGGCGGCACCAGATTGTGGCCAAAGTCCAGAAACAAAACTCCTAAGCAATTCTTGAAGCTGAATGGCAAAAAAACCATGATTGAGGTGACAGCCAACCGACTAACCAACCTCATACCCTGGGAACGGTTTATTGTGGTCACTAACCAGCTGTATGAAGCTGATGTAAAGCGCTTGTTGCCGGAGGTGCCAACAGAAAATATTATTGCTGAACCTGCTAAAAAGGATACCGCTCTTGCCATGTTGGTGGGTACTTTATTTGCCAAGAATCTTGATCCAGAAGCAATAATTATTAATGCTGCTTCTGATCATATTGTGACCGATGAACAAGAGTTTGTCCGGGTGATGAAGTCAGCTGTTAACACGGCTGCTAACGGCCAATATTTAGTCACAGTGGGCATCACCCCCACCTTTCCTTCAACCGAGTTTGGTTATATTAAGATTGGCACTGACTTGCAGAAGTTAGATAAAGGACTTTCTTTATTTAAAGTAGATAGCTTTACTGAAAAACCTAACAAGCCCACTGCCCAAGCTTTCATATCAACCGGCAAGTACTTCTGGAATGCCAACATGTATGTTTGGTCAGCTAGCGCTTTAGAAGAAGCATTTGCTCAATACATGCCTTCCATGCATCAACTGACACAACCGCTGGTAGGAATTACTGTCAAAGCGTTTCATCAAGCTTTACCCCAAATATACCAGGAAGCTGAAGGAATCTCGATTGATTACGCCATCTCAGAAAAAGCTGATAACTTGGTCTTAATTCCAGGTGACTTTGGTTGGAATGATGTTGGTGGTTGGAAGGTAGTTTACGACTTAGGCACTAAAGACTTAAGTGGCAATGTCATTGTCAGCGATGAGGAAAATGCCCATACATTGACCATTGGCTCTAAAAACAATCTCCTCCATACTAATGGCCGGCTGATTGCTATGGTCGGAGTTGATGACATGGTCGTGGTTGATACAGATGAAATCTTAATGATTGCTCCTAAAAATCGTGTCCAGGAAGTGAAAAAGATCGTCGAACGCTTAAAAGAAGAAAATAAAGAAGAATACCTATAACGATATGTCCTCATACGAAATCATGAAGCGATTGATGGATATTACGGTGGCGCTCGTTTTGTTTTTTGTGTTTTTACCAATTTGGATTATTGTCCCGATTTTGGTTTTTTTTGATTCCGGCTGGCCGGTGTTTTTCTCTCACACTAGAGTTGGCAAGCACGGCCAAAAGTTTCAGCTCTATAAATTCCGATCCATGGTGAATGGGGCAGACGAAATTCTGCACCAGCAAGATCGACAACTGCTGAAAAAGTTTAAAGATGGCGACTGGAAACTTCAGCATGACCCACGCATTACTCGTTTAGGTAGAGTCATAAGATCACTAACCATTGATGAGTTTCCCCAGCTCTACAATGTCTTAAAAGGTGAGATGAGCATGGTTGGTCCTAGAGCCTATGTGGAAAAGGAGCTCGATGAACAAACTGAAAAGTATCCTGAGACTAAAAATTTAATCAAAGATATCTTATCAGTCAAGCCAGGCATCACTGGACCTTGGCAAACTAGTGGCCGCAATGAAGTACCATTTAATATCCGGGCACAAATGGATGCAGCATACGCCCGCCGCCAATCTATACTCGAGGATATTAAGATCTTGCTCAAGACTCCTCAAGCTATGATTTCCAAGTGGTAACTGATATACTAACAGCTATGTCCGAAGCGAAAACTGCCCTCAATCTCGAACATAATCAGCCAAAGAGTGAGTTTAAAAAACTGGACTTGAATGGGACGACCAGTGAATCAACTGCTGAAACAAATAGTGGGTCAGCCAAACCTTCACTCAAGGCCAGATTAGTTGGTTTTTATCGACGTCATCCTAAACTGGTGATCGGCGGTGGCGCTGTTCTAGGCTTGATTCTCGTACTTTTAATTGCCTTAGGCACTTACACATTTATCAAGGTCCAGTCATTAAAAGCTCAAGCCAGTGAGATGCAGATTTCTGCTCAAGCGGCTTACACAAATTTCAAATCTCAAAATCTGCCAGCGACTGAGGCTGAGTTAAAAAAACTGCAAGAACAAGAGACAGCTTTCCGTCAAACATATCAACAACTCAAAATTTATAACTATATCCCACTTGCCAGAAGATACTATCAAGATGGCGAACATGGGCTCAATGCGGCAGAAGCAGCTATGAGAGCTGGTAGCAAAGCCATCGAAGCCATTGCCCCATATGCTGATGTACTTGGCTTCACTGGCATTCCAGTCGAAGCTAATCCAGAAGAACCTCAAACAGCTGAAAACAAGCTTAAAGTAGTCTTGGAAACACTAGATAAGGTCACCCCCATGCTGGATGAGATCGGACAAGAGTTGGAAACCGTCCAAGCTGAACTGGCCGAGATTGATCCAGATCACTATCCAGAGAAATTAGGCGGCATTTCTCCACGCCAGTATGTCTTACAATCTCATGAGTACAGTCAATTAGCAGCCGAAACTTTAGTCAAATATCGGCCTATTTTTGAGCAGTTACCGAGCATTATGGGCAGCACCGGTGAGAGAAAAAAGTATTTAGTGCTTTTTCAAAATGACAATGAACTGCGACCAACCGGCGGCTTTTTAACAGCTTACTCGGTGATTTATATCGAGGACGGTGTGGTCACACCAGAGAAATCAGACGATATTTACGAACTGGATCAACGCTTTAGCGAGCGATTGCCGATTCCAGATGCCTTAGGCCGCTATTTGACTACCGAGCGCTACTGGCATTTAAGGGATATGAACATTTATCCTGACTTCACCGAATCAATGGCAGTCTTTTTAGAACATTATCAAGGCGTGCGAGGTGAACCAGACGATATTAATGGCATTATTGCGGTTGATACTGAAGTCTTAACTAAACTGCTTGAGGTACTGGGTCCAGTTGAAGTGCCAGGTTATGGCACTTTTAGTGCTGAAACTGATGCCCGCTGCGACTGTCCACAAGTGGTGTATGCCTTGTCAGAAATTATTACTCGACCCACGCCCTATCTGCGCGATGATCGTAAGGGCATCCTTGGTCCAATGATGAGTGCCATCTTAGCCAAAGCCTATGCAGCCCCTAATCAGCAGTGGCCTCTGCTCTTTGAAACGGGCATTGAAACCATTGAAGGCAGACACATGCAGATGTACTTCCTTGATGAAGCCGCTCAGCAGGCTGCCGTGGCGATTAATGCTGCCGGCACTATGACCCAAGCTGAGAATGCCGACTTTTTAGCTATTGTGAACGCCAATTTAGGTGGAGCTAAATCCAATCTTTTTATTGACTATGAAGTGACCCAATTAATTGAGAGCGCACCTGTTGATGGTCGGCTTACCAAAACTATAGAAATTACTTATCGCAACAGCCGCAAAGCAGATAACTGCAATCTAGAAGCAGGCTTACTCTGTTTGAATTCCACCCTGCGAGACTGGACTCGTCTTTATTTGCCAGAAGGCACTGAGCTGATTGAAGCTCAAGGATTTACTGAAGAAGTAGCTGAGTATGATGAGAACGGCTTTCACATTGTTGATGGCTTCTTTACCTTAGAGCCGCTCGGTCAGGCCAAGATAGTTTTAACCTATTCAATTCCTTACTCAGATCAAGACACATATCGCTTAAAAATGTGGAAACAAGGCGGCATTGATCCAATTAAGACATTGTTTGATGTGACTGGCGGACAAGAGGAACTGATGGTTGATCAAGACGTAATTTATGAAACCCCCTTCTAAAGCTAAAAATTTTCGGGTAGTTGGTATTGTGTTAAAGAGAATGAACGTCGGCGAGACCGACCGCGTCGTGAGTTTACTGACCGCTGAACATGGCCGGCTGACAGTTGTTGCTAAAGGAGTCAGAAAAGTCAGCTCTTCCAATCGGGCTTTATTAGAACCCGGCAATTACATTCAAGCCTACTTGATTAAAACGAAAACCATGCCATTGCTAACTCAAGCCAAAATGATTGATGACTGCGCTGAGTTAAGAACAGAACTAGCCGGGATTAGAAGATTATCACAATTTTTAGAGATTTTAGATCGATTATTTGTGGAAGAGGAACTGGAACCAGCCTTGTTTAAGCAAGTACTGAGTTTGCGCGAGGGGATAGTGAAACAACAGCTGCATAATGGCCAAATTAAACAGGCTTTAGAAAATTTAGTTGCTGCCTTGGGATATCAAAATCCTCGAGACAGCGAGTATGACTCAGTTTTGGATTATGTAGCAGCTTTAGCAGACCGGCCGATGCGTAGTTTTGATTATCTGCAGGTAAAAAAACAAAACAAGACCAAGTAAGTCTGATATACTATGAACCATGGCTCATTCAGACAACTCAACCCCACCTACCCTTGATCAAATAATCGCTTTAGCTAAAAGAAGAGGCTTTGTTTTTCCCACTTCAGAAATCTATGGCGGCTTAGCCAGCTCCTATGACTATGGTCCGATGGGGATCGAGCTGCTGAGAAATATCAAACAGATTTGGTGGAAGACTTTTATTACTTCACGGCCAGATATGGTGGGTCTGGATACTCAAATTTTACTGCATCCAGATACTTGGATCGCTTCTGGGCATGTCAATTCATTTTTTGATCCATTAGTGGAAGATTTAAAAACCCATAAAAGATATCGGGCCGACCATTTAATTGAAGAGTGGATAAAAGAACAAACAGATCCAAGTTTTCATGAACTGATCGTGGAAGAGCTGAGCATCGCAGAGATGGCGGAGTTTATTCAAAAACATCAGCTGTTAAGTCCGGAAGGCAATCCCTTATCTGAACCCAAAAAGTTTAATTTATTGTTTGAAACTGAAATTGGGGTAGTGAGTGGAGAAAAGGATCAGGTTTATTTAAGAGGAGAAACAGCCCAAGGAATCTTTACTAACTTTAAAAACGTTTTAGATTCAACCAGAATGCAACTGCCCTTTGGAATTGGCAATCTTGGCAGAAGTTTTAGAAATGAGATCACCACCGGTCAGTTTATCTTCCGGACGCTGGAATTTGAACAAGGTGAGATTGAGTACTTCTTTAATCCAAGTCAATCAGATTGGCAAGAGATCTTTAATTCCTGGAAAGATGAGATGTGGCGATTTGTGACAGAGGAGTTGGGAGTCAACTCAGAAAATCTGCGCTGGCGGCAGCACACCGATCAAGAGCGATCGCATTATAGTCGAGATACTTGGGATCTAGATTACCAGTTCCCCTTTGGTTGGAAAGAGCTCTGGGGATTAGCTTACCGCACAGACTATGACCTGCGCGTTCACCAGGAATTTACTGGAAAAAGCCTTGAGTATTCAGATCCGCATACTCAAGAAAAGTTCTTACCTCATGTCATTGAGCCGGCCGTGGGGATAGCGCGCTTGTTTTTAATGGTGCTTTGTGACGCTTACTGGGAAGATGAGGCAAATAATCGAGTGGTATTAAAATTGCACCCTAACTTAGCACCTTATCAAGCGGCAGTGTTTCCTTTGGCAAAAAATAAACCTGAGTTAGTTGCAAAAGCGCGTGAAATTTTTACAGAGCTAAATCAAGAGTGGCATGTGACTTGGGATGAGCGGAGCAGCATTGGCAAGCGTTATCTCTATCAGGACGAAATTGGCACACCCTACTGCATTACCGTCGACTATGAGAGTCTAGAGAATCAAACCGTGACCATTAGAGATCGCGACACAACCGAACAGACTCGCGTTAAGATTGATGAGCTGGCTAAATACCTTAGCGCTCGGCTTAAATAATTAAGGCTAGTAACTTGGATTTTTCCATCGGCTGAATTTTCTGGTGTAGCACTTGATTCTCTCCGATCGTTCTGCTTTACTAACATCAAGATGCTGTCCCGATCTCAACGGAAAAATTTACTCTTGGCTTTAGTGTTTGGGCTGATGGTAATGGTGGGAGCAGCTTATTTTGTTTTGACATATTCCCCGAGTAGTGTTGATAAGCTTTTTGGCTTTTTAGGCCAAGTACCAGTGGTGAAATACTTACCAGCCGTGCAAGACCGGCAATCAGCTGAGTTTATCATCATTGATGATCAGAGTGAGACTTTTGATTTAAAGATCAATAGTCCGGAGCGAGCGAGAGAATTAGCCTCTCAGCTGCAGTTGCCGGCCGGCAAAACTCAGGTGAGATTGGTGCTGGTGGATGAGGAGCTGAATCATAATTTTGCAGATGTAGATGCGGCGGGGAATGAGTGGAGATACATGAGTTTAGGCTATCCATTAGGAGCTGGGCAAAATCCTCAACAGATAGAACTTCATCTTAAGCTTAATCCGGAAGCCTTTGAAGCCCTGGGCTGGGAAAGACAACAATTAATGCAAATTATTGAAACCCATATCTATCGAGAACTGCTGAATTATCAGCTAATTAATCAAGAAACTCCGACAGATCTGGCTGATACTCAAAATCAGCGAAAATCAACCCTTGATCAAGCCAGGTCTATTTATTCATATCTTTATTTACTGGATGAAAAAGATCTTTTCCATATTTCCTGGTAGCCTTATCTCTCACGAAGAGCAAACTTCTAAAGCCTTTATTGTTAATTATAGTGACATTCAGTGCCATTTTGGGTATAATTACTTGACTGGACAATTATCAAGCCAGAAAGGGATTTATGAGTTCCTCAGTAGAGAATAGACATCAGCCAGAAGTTAATAGGAGAACAGTCAATGTTTTATTAGGCTTGCTTGGATTAAGTGGGCTTGCGTATGGAATAAATCGAGCAATTAAAAAAGGTTTCGGCATTGATATTAATTTTTCTAAGAATCATCCAGATGGTGATGATCCTGAGAGCTTTGATGAACAGTTAGAATCAGCTCTCGCCCAGCAAGAAGATCAAGCTTCTCCTGAGCATGAAGCATTGTCAGAAGTGAGTCCAGAAATTCAAGAAGCCTTAGAAATTATTACACTACAAAAGACTCAACTGGCCAGATCTCTGGCTGAGGTATCTAAGATTCATCAGGCAGCTGTTCAGGCAAAGTCTCCAGATGAGTTGGCGGAGTATCAGTTTCAAATCAACCAAGAGGCTGTAAGGTTTGAACTTGCTTGTCAAACCATTATTGAAAAAGCCAGATTTATACTTGATCAAGTAGGCAGAAATCCACGAAGAGCAGCAGAGTTTAAAGCTAAAGATGATGCGAATATGTCGCTTCGCTATGTAGAAAATGCTCAATCAAAAATGGAGGAGGCAATTAGTGCTTTTCAGGAACTGTTGGCTACACAGGAAATGGTCTCAGATGAGGATTTGATTGAGGAGTGGAAAGAGAATGGGTATGTTGATTTAGAGGTAGATTTAGATGAAGCAATGAGAAGATTGAAATTATTGCAAGAAGGAATCGAAATAGATGGTATAAAAGAGTCTTTATTGCCTGATAGTTATAGAGTGTTATTAATGGGGTTAGATTTGGCCGAAGTATATGAAATTCGTACTAGACAAGGTGCGAATGTAGTTGGCTTTAATTTAAAGACATTTGAGCTTGAAATATTTGAAGGTGAAAATTATGTGCCTTTTATTCCAGGAAATGGCGAGGATATTGAAAAAGGGGATGGGACAATTGTTCATCGAAGTGAGCTAGTGGATGAAGAAACCGGAACAATACTTGCTTTACTTTCAGAAAAAGCCATTTATTTTAATTTTAAGAAGGTAAGTGATAAAGGAGAAACCATTGTTGAACGAAGAAGGGTGGTTGTAAACTGGGGAACTATTCCCCTTTTAAATAAGAATCTATTTTTTTCAACTTTATTCGAGATTTTCCCAAACCTTAAAGGTAAGCATGTAAAACTTGTTGTGCAGAATGAGGTTTTTAATCCAAATATGCCGCAGCCAGCCGGATTTAAAGAAGGTATCGATTTTAACTTGGCGGTAAATTTTATAGATCCAGTGGATGGCGTAAATGGAGATACGGTTTATCTTGGAAGAACGAGAACTATAGACCGATTAACTCAGGGTCAGGATGTTGGTAGTGATGAGGGAGAGGCTGTTTTGTTCCCACTATATCAATTATTAAGAGCAGTTGATAGACAAAAACCTGACATCACTATTGATAATGGAAGAACTGATCTAACAAATCAGACAGATTTAATGGTTGAAGCAGGATCTGTAGTCCCAGATGGTCCAGCAACAATGATCGATTTTACCCCAATTGAGAGATAAATCATGATTTAGTGATCTTACAAAACAGGATTAAATTAAGATAAGTCTCATCTTGTTGATAATTGCCCACGCATCTGTTTTACTTAAAGCAGCATGCTATCGCAAAATTGGCAAAAAATATTGTTAATTCTCATTCTAATATTTACTTGGTTTTTGCCTGTTATATTTCAAACTAATTTAGTTCAAGCTCAAAGCTGTATTAACAACCAAGCCCAATGCTGTTACTCAATTAAGGAAGTATATGTTTATGAGAATGACTGTAAAACTTATTGCAGTACTGCTGACAAACTAAATGGATGTATACAATGTGAAACCATCGAAACCTGTGACAACTGGGGAGTTGGTGGTTGTGAATCCATTTACGGCCAGTGCACCATTACTTGTGCGGCTGCCAATCCTTATGCCTATCAGACTTTCGGCACTCGAGGCAGTTGCTATCAGCCAGTTGCCACTCAACCTCCTTCCTCAGATGAGCCAGATCCTAATACTCCGCAAGCCGAACCCCTTCCAGATTGTGGTTGGTGTGAGGGGCGAAATAACTGTCCTGGCACTTCTTCTTTTGCGACGTGATTTTCCAGGCGTGGCTCAAAACACGGTTTGTCATAACTCTGTATACTTGGGTAAGAAGGATGATCCGAGCGGCCCATAAAAC